>JBOGHG010000109.1:0-12910 GCA_050744525.1 Acidimicrobiales bacterium
GGTCGAGGTGTTCATGGAGTGCACGATCACGAGGCTCCTCGCGGACGGGGGCCGCATCGCGGGGGCCCTCGGGTACCGGCGGGAGTCGGGCCGCTTCGTCGTGTTCCGTGCCCCGGCGATCGTTCTGGCCACGGGTGGGGTGGGCAAGGCCTACAAGATCACGTCGAACTCCTGGGAGTACACCGGCGACGGCCACGCCCTGGCCCTGTGGGCCGGCGCCGACCTCATCGACATGGAGTTCGTCCAGTTCCACCCGACGGGCATGGTGTGGCCCCCGTCGGTGCGCGGCATCCTCGTGACCGAGGGGGTCAGGGGCGACGGCGGGGTGCTCCGAAACGCACTCGGTGAGCGGTTCATGTTCCGGTACATCCCCGAGATGTTCCGGGCCGAGACCGCCGACACCGAGGAGGAGGCCGACCGCTGGTACGCGGACCGCAGCGCCCGGCGCACACCCGATCTCCTGCCCCGCGACGAGGTGGCGCGGGCCATCAACAGCGAGATCAAGGAGGGTCGGGGCAGCCCCCACGGCGGGGTGTGCCTCGACATCGCCACCCGGCGCGACCCGGCATACATCACCCGCCGGCTGCCGGGCATGCACCACCAGTTCCTCGAGTTGGCCGACGTCGACATCACCAAGGAGCCGATGGAGGTGGGCCCCACCTGCCACTACATGATGGGTGGGGTGAGGGTGGACGCCGAAACCCAGGCCTCCACCGTGCCGGGCCTGTTCGCCGCCGGCGAGGTCGCCGGCGGCATGCACGGGGCCAACCGCCTGGGCGGGAACTCGCTGTCGGACCTGCTGGTGTTCGGCCAGCGCGCCGGGCGGGGCGCCGCCGAGTACGCGGCCGGGGTCACGGCGCCCGTGGCAGTGGACACGGGCGAGGCCGAGGAGCTGGTCCGGGAGGCGCTCCGGCCCTTCGAGGCGACCGGCACCGAGAACCCCTACGCCGTCCAGCAGGACCTCCAGGAATGCATGCAGACGATGGTGGGCATCATTCGCACCGAGGACGAGCTCACCAAGGCGTTCGACGAGCTGGCCGCGCTGCGGGAGCGCGCCGGGCGGGTGCGGGTCGAGGGGCATCGGCAGTACAACCCCGGCTGGCACCTGGCGCTCGACCTCGATCCCCTCCTGGCGGTGTCCGAGTGCATCGCCCGGGCGGCCCTCGATCGGGAGGAGAGTCGCGGCGCCCAGACCCGCGAGGACTTCCCCGACGCCGACCCGGAGCTGGGCAGGGTCAACGTCGTGGTGCGGCAACGAGACGGCGATCTCGTGCTCACGCGGGAGCCACTCCCGCCGATACCCGACGAGCTGCAGGCCCTCCTGAGGGACGTCTGATGGCCGCCGACGTCACCATGCGGGTCTGGAGGGGCGACGCC
This sequence comes from Acidimicrobiales bacterium, assembly GCA_050744525.1. Classification (GTDB taxonomy): domain Bacteria; phylum Actinomycetota; class Acidimicrobiia; order Acidimicrobiales; family VFJN01; genus DASQUK01. The sequence continues at coordinate 1,378 of JBOGHG010000109.1, forward strand.
AGCGGCGGGGAGTTCCGCGATTACGAGGTCGTGGCCGAGGAGGGCGAAGTGGTGCTCGACGTGCTCCATCGCGTCCAGGCCGGTCAGGCCGGCGACCTCGCCCTGCGCTGGAACTGCAAGGCGGGCCGATGCGGATCCTGCAGCGCCGAGGTCAACGGCCTGCCCCGGCTGACGTGCATGACCCGGATGAACCTGTTCCCGCCGGGCGAGCCGGTCACCGTGGCGCCCATGAGCACCTTCCCCGTCATCCGGGACCTCGTCACCGACGTGTCGCTCAACTACGAGAAGGCCCGGCAGGTACCGCCGTTCGCGCCGCGGCCGAGGGAACCCGACGGCACCTACCGGATGCAGCAGGCCGACATCGATCGCGTCCAGGAGTTCCACCGCTGCATCGAGTGCTTCCTCTGCCAGAACGTCTGCCACGTGATCCGCGATCACGACGAGAACAAACCCGTGTTCGCCGGCCCGCGGCTGTTCATCCGCTACGCCGAGCTCGAGATGCACCCGCTCGACACCAACGACCGGCGCGAGCTGCTGCAGGACCGCGCCGGCCTCGGCATGTGCAACATCACCAAGTGCTGCACCGAGGTGTGCCCCGAGCGGATCCGCATCACCGACAACGCGATCATCCCGCTCAAGGAGCGGGTGGTCGATGCCCGCTACGACCCGATCGTCTGGCTGGGACGGAAGATCCGGCGACGCAGAAGTGCCAGCCAAGCCTGATCGGCCCCACGCAGCGAGCTGTCTCGGCGACCTCTCCACCGCTGCGGCCCAGCGCACCTTCAGCCAGGCCATCCCCACTTTGCCTTGTTGGCGGCGACGTCGATCGGCGTGGGCTGGGGCTTGTCGACGTGCTGGGGTACCCGGAACATGTCCTTCCACTCGACGATGGACGCGTTCAGCGCGATGTCGGCCGCGAGTTCAGCGGGCACCTCGGTGTCGGACAACGGCGCCTCCCAGGGGCAGACGGGCTCACACGCCTGGCAGTCGATGCACTCCTCCGGGTCGATGTAGAGCTGGTTCGGGAACTTGTCGGACGCCGGTCCGACGTATTCGTAGATGCAGTCGACGGGGCAGACCTCGATGCACGAGGTGTCGAGGCAGTCCCGGCACAGGCTGGTGATGACCCAGGTCATTGACGCCTCCTCTCCGGGCCCACATCGGCCCTGGTCGGCGTTCGCAGGCCTGAGTGACGCCAGCAACCTGTGGTAGCGCGGCGACCAGGTGGAGACCATCGTTCCACCTCCTCTTCTCGGCCGCGGTTGAGCCTAACCAGCTGAATATCGTCGGCATTCAGGGCGTCGGCTCGGCGGCGGGCACTCGCCTGCCTCGGCGCGCCCGCCTCGACCCGTCGGCGCCGCTCACGCCGGCAGGTTCATCCGGCTCGTAACATCGTGTTGGTGGTCGAAGCCCGCAGCGATGTAGTCGGCAGCCTGCTCCGTCCGTCGGGGCTGCTCGCGGCGCGCGAGCGGTTCGCTCATGGGGGGCTCACCATCCCTGAGCTCAAGGCGGCTGAGGACGATGCCGTCGAGGAGGCTCTGCGCCTGCAGGAGGAAGCGGGCGTCGCGGTCGTGACCGACGGCGAGATGCGCCGCTTGTCGTTCCAGAGCCAGGTTCCCGCGGCCGTCGAGGGGTTCTCGGACTGGGATCTCGACGCATTCCTGTGGGGTGACTGGCATGGCGACGAGGAGGTCGGCGATCTGCGGGTCGAGCGTCCAGAGCTGGCGGTCATCGGGAAGCTGCGACGCCGTCGCTCCCTGTGCGCCGAGGAGTTCGCCTACGCGCGTGGGCGCACCGGGCGGGTGCTGAAGGTCACGCTCCCCAGTCCGAGTCTCTTCGCGAACTTCTGGGATCCCGAGCGCGCGCCGCCCGAATACCGGAGCCTCGAAGACTTCCTCGCCGACGTCGCCGAGATCATCAGGGAGGAGGCCGACGAGCTGGAGGGCATGGGGGCCACCTATCTCCAGCTCGACGCGCCGCATTACACGATGGTGCTCGATCCCCGTTACCGGGACTTCTATGCCGCTCGTGGCTGGCCGACCGAGCGGTGGATCGAGCTGGGCCTCGAGCTCGACAACCGGGTCATCGGTGATCGTCCGGGGGTGACGTTCGGGTTCCACCTCTGCCGCGGGAACCAGGCGAGCCGTTGGCTCGTCGAGGGTGGCTACGAGGCTGTGGCGGATCAGATCTTCGATGGCATCCATGCTCGTCGTTTGCTGCTCGAGTATGACGATCCGCGTTCGGGGGGCTTCGAGCCGCTGGTACGCATGCCCGCCGACCGGTGGGTGGTCCTGGGCCTGGTGACCACCAAGCAGGCCCGTCTCGAGTCGGTCGACGACCTGGCCAGAAGGATCGAGGCCGCGAGCCGGTACGTTCCCCTGGAGCGGCTCGCGGTCTCGCCCCAGTGTGGGTTCGCCACGTCGGTGCTCGGCAACGCGCTCACCATCGAGGATGAGCGGGCAAAGCTCGGCCTCGTCGCGGAGGTGGCTCGAAAGGTCTGGGGCTGACGTCGCCCTCGTGGCGGTTACAGCTGAACGATCGGGCAGGGCCGTGCCCTTTCTTCTGGCAGAGCCGCTGACGCCAGAGCTCCCCGCGGGCGCTTCAGCCCGCCGGTCGAGCGGCGAGCCCGATCCCGAGCGCAGCGTTGAGGTTGCCGGACCGGAGCCCCTCGAGGTCGAGCGTCACGTACCGATAGCCCGCGGCCCGCACCGCCGCCACCACCTCGGCCCGCAGCGCCACGACGTCGCCCAGCCGGTCGAGCGGCACCTCGAGCCGGGCGGTGTCCTCGTAGTGCCGCACCCGCAGCTCGCCGAATCCCAGGGCCCGCAGCCCCGCCTCGGCCCGCTCCACCGCGCCCAGGCGCCCCAGGGTGACCGGCGTCCCGTAGGGCAGCCGCGACGCCAGGCAGGCCGCCGCCGGCTTGTCCCAGGTGCGGAGGCCCAAGCGGCGCGACCACTCCCGGACGTCGGCCTTGCTGAAGCCGGCGTCCACCAGGGGGAACGCCGCCCCCCGCTCGGCGGCCGCCCGCTGGCCGGGGCGGTGGTCGCCCAGGTCGTCGACGTTGACGCCCAGCACAACGGTGGCCCGCTCTGCCTCCGCCAACGGTCCGGCCGCGCGGAGCAGGGCGTCCTTGCACCAGTAGCAGCGGTCGGCGTCGTTGCGGGCGTAGGCGGCGTCGGCCAGCTCGTCGGTCTCGACCTCGCGCCAGCGCAGCCCCCACTCGGCGGCCAGGTCGGCGCATTCGGCCCGCTCGGCCGCCGGCAGGGAGGGCGACACCGCGGTGACGGCCAAGGTGCGGTCGAACCCGAGCGTGTCGTGGCCCACCCACGCCAGGAACGCCGAGTCCGCGCCGCCGGAGAAGGCGACGACGACGCGGTCGAGCGCCCGTAACCGGTCCCGCAGGTGGTCGAGCGACGCGGTGGTCACGGCCTCACCTCGGCGAATCCGGCGGCCCAACCAGGCTCACGCGTCCTCCACCGCGATCCGGACCCGCTTGTTGCCCTTGCCCTTGGATTCGGTCTTGACCACCCGGACCCGGCCGACCTCGCCGGTCGAGCGCACGTGGGTGCCGCCGTCGGCCTGCTTGTCGAGCCCGACGATGTCCACCACCCGGATCTCGGCCACCGACTCCGGCACCAGGCTCACCTTGGTGCGGATCAGCGCCTCGTCCAGCACCGCCTCGGCCCGGGGGATGAACGACACCTCGATCGGGCGGTCGGCGGCGATCTCGGCGGCCACCAGCTCCTCCACTCGAGCGCCGAACGCCTCGGGCGTGGGGTCGAGCTCGAAGTCCATGCGGGCGGCGAGCGGCTCCATGTTGCCGCCGGTGACCGGGACGCCCCACTCGTTCCAGATGACCCCGCACAGCACGTGAAGGGCGGTGTGGGTGCGCATGAGCCGGTAGCGCCGGTCCCAGTCGACCTCGCCCTGCACCGCTGTGGCCGCAGCGGGCGCGGCCTCGTCGGCAACCGCGAGCGTGTGCCACACCTCGTCGCCCCGCTTGCGGACGTCGGTCACGCGCGCCGACCCACCCTCCCACCTCAGCACACCGGTGTCGTGGGGCTGGCCCCCGCCGGTGGCGTAGAACACCGTGCGATCGAGCGCCACCCCGACACCGTCGCCGGTCTCGACCCCGCTGACCACGGCGTTGACCGATGTCGAGTACGCATCGTCCAGGTACACCAGCATGGTGGGCATCGCGACCGATCGTTAATCGAACTGGTCGACAGATCGCAAGCCCCCGGCACGCCCGCGTCCGGAGGCGGTGACGCCGGCGACGCCGACGGCGACATCGTCGACGGTGACCGAATGCGTCAATTGCGGCGTCGACGGCTGGCGGCACGGTGCAGCGCAGTCACCGCGGCGGCGATGTCCATCGTGGCGATGCCCGTGCTCTTGAACACGGTCGTCGCCCCGGGGGGCGGGCCGGCTCGCCCGAGGAGGAGATCGCTCATCTCGGCGTCGGGAGTCCGGCCGGCCTGGATAAGGTCGCCGGCCTCTCCGGACGCGGCGTGGCGGTCCTCGACGACCACCCAGGCGCCGTGGAGCAGCGCCGGGGGCAACTCGGCCATGTCCGGCGTGAAGGCGCCGATGGCGTTGAAATGGGCTCCCGGTCTCGCTGCGGCCGGGCCGAACAGCGGCCTCGTCGACGGCGTGGCCGTCGTGACGACGTCGGCGGCCGCCACGGCCTCGTCGGCCGAGTCGATCACCTCGGCGTCCACCCGGCGGGCCAGCCGCTCCGCCCGGTCGCGGCGGCGGCTCCAGACCAACGTGCGCTCGATCGGCCGGACGGTACGCACCGCGGCGATCTGGTCGGGGGCCATCGCCCCGGCGCCGAGGATCGCCAGCACCCGGGCGTCGGGTCGGGCGAGCAACGACGTGGCCAGCCCGGCCCCCGCCCCGGTGCGGATCGCGGTCAGCGTCGGGCCGTCCACGATCCCGACCGGGTCGCCACCCGCGTCGAACACGGCGACCAGCCCTGCCGGGTGCCCGGGTACGGTCGACACGACCTTGACGCCCGTCTGACCGCCGACCCGGCCGGCCATGAACAACGAGGCCCCGAGGACCACCCGGGGCGGCACCTCGCGGTCGTCATCGAACGCGACCCTCATCGCCTCGATGGCGTCGCGCATCGGGAGGCACTCCCGCACCTCGTTCGCGTCGAGCCATCGCAGCCGATTGGCGGACGTCATACGACGTTCACCTCAGGGCGCACGGACCGAGAGGGGTCCGCTCGACCAGGACCGCACGGGAGCCACCCGCGACCGCGACGTGATAAAGAGTGCTGGTCCGGACGCCGCCGCCACCGACGGCGACGACGTCCGCGATCTCTGTCGGCCGGGCGATGGGGCTGCGCCTCCTCGAAAGCGACTTGTCGCGGTGAAGCAGTTCGCGGCCTATTGTTGCGCCATAGGCCCCAGATCGACAGCCAGAGGCCATAGGGGGAAGCAATGAAGAACCGAAGGTTCATGTTCCTGTTCAGCTTGGTGGGCGTGGTCGCACTGCTCGCGACGGCGTGTGCCGGCGACGACGACGATGACACGGGTGCCGGCGCCGACGAGGAATTCACGCCGGGCGAGCTCGGCGCGGTGGACGTGGCGCCCGACGATCCCATCCTGATCGGCGCCATCCAGGCCATCAGCGGTGACACCGCGAGCCTGGGGACCGACCAGCAGCGGGCCATCGAGATCGCCATCGCCGATCGCGGCGGTGAGCTGCTCGGTCACGAGATCGAGCTGCAGGCCGAGGACGGCGAGTGCGCAGCCGAGGGCGGCACGACGGCCGCCCAGCGACTGGTGGCCGAGCCGCAGACGGTCGCGGTCATCGGCACGAGCTGCTCGGGCGCGGGGGTGCCCGCGTCAGAGATCCTGGCCGAAGAGGGCATCCTCACGATCTCGGCTTCCAACACGTCCCCGGCCCTGACCTCGGATCTCGAGGGCACCGAGGGAGAGAGCCACCAGGACACCTACTTCCGCACCGCCCACAACGACATCGTCCAGGGCCAGGCGGCGGCCAACTTCGCCTTCGAGGAGCTGGGCGCCCAGACGGCGGCCACCATCCACGACGGCGACCCCTACACGCAGGGCCTGACCACAGCCTTCGAGACGTCGTTCACGGAGCTCGGTGGCGAGGTCGTCGTGGCCACCGCGGTCAACCCGGAGGACACCGACATGCGGCCGGTGCTCACCGAGGTGGCGGCGGCGGAACCCGCCCTCGTGTTCTTCCCGATCTTCCAGCCCGCGGCCGACTTCATCGTGCAGCAGTCCAACGAGTTCCCACAGCTGGAAGCCACCAACCAGCTGATGGGAGCCGACGGGTTGCTGTCGGACACGTTCATCGTGCTGCCGGACACCGAGGACATGTACTTCTCCGGCCCGGCGACCCCGACGGGCTCGGCGTACGACGAGTTCGTCCAGAAGTACGAGGACGAGTTCGGCGAGGCCCCGATCCAGTCCTTCCACGCCCATGCCTACGACGCCGCCAACATCCTGTTCGACGCCATCGAGGCGGTGGCGGTGGAGGACGACGACGGGACGCTCCACATCGACCGCCAGGGGCTCGTGGACGAGGTGCACACCGTCGAGGGCTTCGAGGGACTCACCGGGACGCTGACGTGCGACGAGTTCGGCGACTGCGCGAACCCGGTGATCGACGTCGTGCAGAACACGGCGGCCGAGACAACGATCGTGGACGTCCGAGGCAACGTGCTCTACAGCTTCGAGCCGGAGCCAGAGGGGTAGCCCGGATGTGAGGTCGGGCACCACGCACGGCTACGGTGCCCGACCTCACAACAGCGACCGGTCCGAGCGAAGGGCGAGGTAGTTGGCGACGGAGTTAGAGACCAGCCGACCAGCCACAGGGAAGCGCGCGGTCCAGCTCCCGCTGATCGACGGATTTCTCTGGTTGGTGCGGATCGCCGCCATCGTGGTGATCGCCTGGGGGGCCTTCAACAGCCTCACCAGTGGCCGCCTCTCCGGAGCGCAGTGGCGCAACCTGGTGGTGGTCGGCTTCGCTCAGGGCTCGGTCTACGCCCTCATCGCCCTCGGCTACACGATGGTCTACGGCGTTCTCCGCTTCATCAACTTCGCCCACGGCGAGGTGTTCATGATCGGCGCCATGACCGGCTTCTTCACCGCCGACGCGCTGGCCGAGACCGCCCTGTGGCGTGACTACGTGTGGGGGGCCCTGGTCATCGTGCTGCTGTGCTGCATGGCGATCTCGACCGCGGTGGCCTTGTTGCTCGAACGGGTGTGTTACCGACCGCTGCGCGGGCTGCCCAGGTTGATCCCGTTCATCACCGCGATCGGCGCCTCGTTCTTCCTCCAGTACACCGTCGCCGGCCTGTTCGGCACTCAGGTCAAGGCCTATCCCAACGTCGAGCCGCTCGATGGGACGATCGACCTCTTCGGGGTGTTGCCCATGCAGAAGGTCCACTTGCTGGTGATCGTGGCGGCGCTGCTGATGATGGTGGGCCTCTACTGGTACATCGAGAAGACCAAGGCGGGAAAGGCCATCCGGGCGGTGTCCGAGGACCAGGAGATCGCCCGCCTGATGGGCATCAATGTCGACCGCACCATCGCCCTGGTCTTCGCGATCGGGGGGGCGCTGGCCGGGGCCGCCGGCCTGCTGTTCGGGCTGGTGTTCGGGAACGTGCACTTCCTCACGGGGTTCGTCCCTGGCATCAAGGCCTTCACCGCGGCCGTGCTGGGTGGCATCGGCAACATCGGCGGCGCCGTCGCCGGCGGGTTGACCCTCGGCACGGTCGAGTCCCTGGGGCCGAGCCTGGTCCTCGAGGGCTACAACATCCCGGCGGCCAACCAGCTCAAGGACGTGGTCGCCTTCTCGGTCCTGGTGCTGGTGCTGATCTTCCGGCCGACGGGTCTGCTGGGGGAGCGCCTGAGCGAGGAGCGGGCGTAGGAGGGCGCGATGGCGACCGAGACCGCGGTAGCCGCGGCGCCCGTGACCGAGGATGCCGGCCTGCTTCCCGCCCGCCCGGTGGACCTGCGGCGAGCCGTTCGCCTCGGGCTCTACGGGGGGACGACCGCGGTGTTCGTCTCGGCGATCGGCATGGTCAGGGAGTTCTCGGGTCGCGACGTGCTCGACGACCTGTCGCTCGGGACCGCTCTCCTGCTGGGGATCCCCTTCGTGTTCGGGCTGGTGGCCGGCCGACCGCCGGCCCAGCTCCAGGGGTTCGCCGCCAGCCGGCCGGGGTGGCGCAACGTCGGGGCCGGACTGGTGGCGGGGCTCCTCGCCGGCACGCTGCTGGCGGCCTTCGTCGTGCTGATCCGCAACGTCAACCTCCGGGAGTACTTCATCAACCTGCACCCCGATCTGGCGGAGGACGTGGTCGAGGGCCAGCCCGGCCCCCGGCTCCTGCTCTACGGGCGCTCCCTGGGACCGGGCCTGGGCCTGGTTCTGGGGCTCAACACGGCGCTGGCGGGTGCCGGTGGGGCGCTCCATCTCCTCGGGACGCGGTGGCGGCACGCCGTCATCGCCGGGGTCCTGGCGATCGTGGGCTTCGCCCTCCTGCAGCCCTTCGTCCAGCAGGTGCTGCGCGGCATTCGCAGCGAGCTGGGGATCGAGACCAACCCGCTGAACCGCTTCCTCTACAGCGGTGGCTCGCTGCGCATCGTGGCGGCGGTCGTCATCGGCCTCGCCGGTTTCGGCCTCAACCTCGTGTTGCGCCGACCGGGACGCACACCGTTGCGGGCCCAGGTGGCACGGTTGCCGGACCGGTCGCGGCGCGCCGCCGGCGCGGGGACGTTGCTGGTGGTGGCGCTGCTCATCGGCGTTCTGCCGTCCATCCTCGGATCGTTCCTGAGCGAGGTGCTCAGCATCGCGGGCATCTTCGTGCTGATGGCGTTGGGCCTGAACATCGTCGTCGGCTTTGCCGGACTGCTGGACCTGGGGTACGTGGCGTTCTTCGCCGTGGGGGCGTACACGACCGCGGTCTTGACGTCATCCACGGACCTCGGCGCCGGGTGGAACTTCTGGGCCGCGGTGCCCTTCGTGCTGCTGGCCGCCGCGATCGCCGGGCTCGCGGTGGGCACACCGGTGCTGCGGATGCGGGGCGACTACCTGGCCATCGTCACGCTCGGCTTCGGCGAGATCACCCGCCTGCTGTTCCTCTCCGACTGGCTCGCGCCCACCTTCGGCGGCGCCCAGGGGATCACCCAGATTCCCGACATCACCATCGGACCGTGGGAGATCCAGGGACCGGAGGCCTTCCTCTACCCGCTGCTCATCCTGATCCTGCTGGCGGCGTACGTGTCCCACGCGCTCCAGGACTCCCGGATCGGCCGGGCGTGGATGGCGATGCGCGAGGACGAGTCGGTCGCCGAGGCGGTCGGCGTCAACATCGTCGCCGCCAAGCTGTCCGCCTTCGTCGTGGGGGCGCTCCTGGCCGGCCTGGGCGGCGCCCTGTTCGCCACCAAGATCGGATCGATCTTCCCCAACAGCTTCGACATCGTCGTCTCGATCACCATCCTGGTGGTGGTCATCGTCGGGGGCATGGCCAGCGTTCCCGGCGTGATCCTGGGGGCGGTGGTGCTCGTGGGCCTGCCGGAGCTGCTGCGTGAGTTCGAGGACTTCCGGTTCCTCATCTACGGAGCCCTGCTCATCTTCATGATGTTGCGGCGACCCGAGGGATTCATCCCCAGCAGGAGGCGGGCACAGGAGCTCCACGAGGCCGACATCGAACAGGACGCCTGGCTCCGGGCCCGGGCCGAGGACGCCGGGGACGGCGGCTGAGGGGCAAGCCCATGGCACTGCTCGAGATTCGTCACCTCATCAAGGACTTCGGCGGCGTTCGCGCCATCGACGGTCTCGACCTCGACGTCGAGGAGGGTCAGATCCTGAGCGTCATCGGCCCCAACGGGGCCGGCAAGACCACCCTGTTCAACGCGATCACGGGCATGATCCCGCCCGATTCCGGGGAGATCACCTTCGACGGCGAGAGCATCGTGGGGTTGCGGCCCAGCCAGGTCATGCAGCACGGCATCTCCCGGACGTTCCAGACGGTCCGGCTCTTCTCCGAGATGACCGTCAGGGAGAACATCATGGTGGCGCGTCATTGCCGGACCCGGTCCGGGGTGCTCCGGGCCATCTTCCGGACGCCGTCGTTCCGCCGGGAGGAGGCCGAGACCAAGCGGCGCGCCGAGGAGGCGCTCGCCTTCTTCGGCTCCCGGTTGGTCGGTTACCGGATGGACACGCCCGCCATGTCGTTGTCGTACGCCAACCGGCGGCGACTGGAGATCGCTCGGGCCATGGCGTCCGGGCCCAAGCTCATCCTCCTCGACGAGCCGACCGCGGGGATGAACCCCCGGGAGACGAGGGAGCTGACCGACCTCATCGGCAGGATGCGCGACGAGCTCGGTGTGACCGTCCTGCTCATCGAGCACGAGATGCAGGTGGTCAAGGGTGCGTCCGAGCACGTGGTGGTTCTCGACTTCGGCCAGAAGATCGCCGAGGGCACCTTCGACGAGGTCGTCACCAACGAGCGGGTCATCGAGGCCTACCTCGGGCGAAAGGCGACGGCGGCCTCGTGAGCGAGCGTCAGCGAGCGAACCATGAGCACAGTGCGTTGCTCGCCGCGAAGCGGCGATCGCTCATTGGCGAGCCGGAGGCGAGCCGATGAGCGAGAGCTTGGCGGAGGTGGCGACCGCGGCACCCGAGGCGGTGCCGGAGAAACCGCCGGCCCTGGAGCTGCGGAGCGTGAACACGCACTACGGACCGATTCAGGTCCTCCGCGACGTCAGCATCCAGATCTGGGGCGGCGAGATCGTGTGCCTGCTGGGGGGCAACGCCAGCGGCAAGACCACGACGCTCAAGACCATCCTGGGCTATGTCGCCCCGACCCAGGGCGACGTGCTGCTCGACGGCCAGCGGGTCAACGGCTGGTCGACCGACCAGCTCGTGCAGCACGGCGTCTCGATGGTCCCCGAGAACCGGCGGCTGTTCAAGCGCATGACCGTGCGGGAGAACCTGGAGCTCGGCTCGTACCTCCGGGACGACCGGGCGGCGATCGAGGAGGACTACGAGCGCGTCTTCAAGCTGTTCCCCCGGGTGAAGGAGCGGCTCGGCCAAACAGCCGGGACGCTGTCCGGCGGCGAGCAGCAGATGGTCGCGGTCGGCCGGGCGTTGATGGCCCGGCCCAAGGTCCTGCTGATGGACGAGCCGTCGATGGGACTCGCTCCCGTGCTCGTCGAGCAGAGCTTCGAGATCATCGAGCAGGTCAACCGTCAGGGCACGACCATCTTCGTGGTCGAGCAGAACGCGAGCATGGCACTGTCGATCGCCGATCGGGGTTACGTCCTGCAGACCGGCCGGATCGTGCTGGCCGATCGGGCCGCGAGCCTCCTCGAGAACCCGCAGATGCGCGAGGCCTATCTCGGCGAGCTGTGACGCCCGGCTAGTGCCGTGACCGGCAACATTGGCGACCCGCCACGCCGGCCACATTCGCCGCTGGCTGCGTCCTCGTCCTCGACGTAGCTACGGCTATGCCTTCGTCCTGCGTCCTTGCCAGCGACGAATC
>JBOGHG010000110.1:0-12822 GCA_050744525.1 Acidimicrobiales bacterium
GACGTACGCGGGACTGCTACGGATGGGGCCAACCCGTTCATGCGGCACTGGGCGGCGAGGTGGTCGACGCGGTCGACGGCGTGCGAGAGCGCCAATGGGTTCACGTCGCCCGGGAGTCGTGGGTCGCCGTCAAGGACGCGCTCATCCATGGTGCCGGCAAGCGGCCACTCGACGCCAGACATCTCGCCGGGAACCACGTCATCATCCGGACCGCAGACGTCTACGCCCTCTACGCGCATCTCGCCCCAAGAAGCGTGGCGGTCGCCAGAGGCCAGCGCGTGGCAGTCGGCGACGTGATCGGACGAGTCGGCCACAGCGGCAACTCGACTGCCCCGCACCTGCACTTTCAGCTGATGGACACGGCCGATCCGGTCCATGCTCGTGGCATCCCATGCGCCTTCGCCAGCTACCTCGTGCAACGCGACGGCCATTGGGAGCCCGTGGGGCACGTTATTCCACATCGACGCGAGCGGGTGCGCTGGACCGCATAGGAGCACGGGGCTCGCTTCGGAGCCGACACCGACTCCCAGAGCGGGCGACGACGCCGAGCGTGGCCATCGGCAGCGCTCGGGTCAGTGTCACCGGGCGATGGCTGATGCCAACACACCGAGCGAGTTCATCGACGTGTGCGCCACCATCGGCGCCAGCGTGCTGTTGCTCCTCGAGCGCAGCACGCAGAAGAACATTCCGCCGATGGCTGTGGCCACGACGGCCAAGCCAACCAGCCCCGCTCGTGCGACGGGGTCGTCTGCGATGTCATTGGCATCGAGCAGGCCCAGTGTGGGCCGAACGTGCCAGAGCCCGAACACGGCGCTGGACGCTGTTGCCGCCCGTATCCAGTTGGTACAGCGCGTGAGTGCACCCAAGAGCGCCCCTCGGAAGGCCAACTCTTCGAGCAGCACGGTGCCGAACGGGACTCGGACGAGCGCGTGATAGGCAACAGCGACGGGCTCTAGACGCTGAACACGGCTGTCGTCGAGCAGCGGACGCAGGCCCAGGATGGCGACCACGAGCGCCAGCGCTCCCGCGGCGAGCGCGGCCACCGCACCGCCCCAGCGCACGCCAGCCGGCACCCGGTCAGGCCGCAGTCCCAAATCCGAGGATGACAGTCCTCGCCGCCGGGCGGTGCTCACAACGACTCCGGCGGCGGCGAGGTTGAGCGGGACATACGCAGTTGACGTGCCCGGCAGCAGATGGACGAGGTTGTTCCACGCCAGCAGGGCCAGCGAGAGCCCGACCGCGTACCCACACATGACGCGATCGTCGCGCCGACGCGTTCGCGCAGCACAGGACTCCTCACTCATGCGTCCACTCGGCGACGGCGCCCCATCCGAACTTTCCCCCGGTGCCATGGCACCGGCGTCAATCGTCGGGCGCAGGGGACAGGTCGTCGGTCGTCGGCAGCTCCAGCGCGATGTCTGTGACCGTGAGCTCGCCACCGAGCCGGGGCGTGGCGTAGGCGGGCGTGGTCGCGACGAGCTGCAGGATCACGCGGGCGCCCTCGACGAGGTGATGGGCGACAACTTCGAGGTCGACCTGGGCCGTGTGCTCGTCGCCGTCGAGCGTGAGCGGCACGGGGGTGATCTGGTTGCCGAACACGTGGCCGCCGGACTCGTCGTCGACGAGCTGGGCGAACATGCGGGTGGGCTCGGGGCCGTCGGGCGTGGTGCCCCGGTAGGTCAGGGTGACTCGGGGCGCACCGAGGACGAGCGCGTCGCGGTCTGCCTCGAGCGTCATCTCCACGGCCCGGTCAGCCCGCCCCGGGGTGAAGCCCGCGACGAGGCCGGCGAGGATGTCGTCCGACCCGGCGGGGGTGATCGGCCCGGCGACGCTGTCCGCGGTCAGCGCCAGCGCCCCGCCGTCGCCGCGGGCGGTTAGCGGGTCGTCGGCCCCGTCGGGGAGGTCGTCGCCGACCCAGCGTCGCCCGTCTTGGTCGACGATGTCGACGACCGGCCCGGTGTCGGCCTCGGGGTTGTCGTGGAGATAGTGGTCGAGCCAGGCCAGGGTGCGCTCGGTCACGATGGCGGGGTCGCCCGGGTCGGTGAGGCAGGCGCCGTGGCCGCCGCAGTACCAGAGCATCGCGACCGGGGTGCCGGCCGACCGGAGCGCCGTGAAGTTGGCGACCGCCTCTCCCGGGGTGAACAGCGTGTCGACCGTGCCGTGGACGAGCAGCGTCGGCGCCGTGATCTGGTCGACGAGGTCTCCCGGCCCCCGGTCTCGGAACCACTCGATCATGTCGTCGTCGAGGACACCGGTGGTGAGTCCCGCGTCAGCGGCCTCAACAAGGTGGGGATCGCGGTCGGCGCCGGCGGCCGCGGTGTCGAGCAGCCGGGCCCAGCCGGCCTTCACCGTCTCGTTGCGGAACAGGCTCGTCTCCAGCGAGTGCCACGCCACGTTCGGCACGAGCGCATCGACGCGGCAGTCGATCCCGGCGACGGTGAGCTGGATGCCGCCGCCGTAGGACGCGCCGACCATGCCGGCGCGGGGGTCGCCCTGAGTGTCGAGTCGGGCCTCGTGCTGCGTCGCCACCCAGTCGAGGAGCACCTGCACGTCGCGACCCTCGTGGTCGGGGTCATTGACGGTCACGGTGCCGGTCGACGCCCCGAAGCCACGGGGGTCCCACGTGAGGACGTTGTACCCGGCCTCGTTGAGCCTGCCGATGTCCAGCGCCCCCGACGACACAGGATTCGTCCCGCCGTCACCGCCGTCACCGCCGTCGGCGGCGAGCGTCGCGCCGGGGAGCGACCAGCCGGGGCCCATGAGCATGGTCGGCGCCCGCTCACCGGTCGACGTCGTCGGCGCCGGGAACCAGTGCGCCCGGATGCGCGTGCCGTCGAACGACGTGATCGTGTGGTCGCTCGGCGTGCCGGCGACCGGCGCGGCCTCGACCCGGTCCTGGCTGGCGCCCTGATCGCAGGTCCGGGAGGCCGGTACCTCGTCGCCAGAGGCGGCCGCCGCATCGTCCGCGCCGGCCGACGAGTCGCCGCCCGACGAGTCGTCGCCCGACGAGCACGCCACGGCCGCGAGCAACAGTGCCGTCGACGCGGCACGAATCCATGAGTGTGCACGCAGCTTGTTCACCGGAACCCCCTCGCCCGGTGATCCTTGCATCGGGCGGGGCGCACCAGGCGAATCGACGCGTTGGAGGCCCGACGCCGAGCACCCCGATCGATGGCGGCGCGGGCGTCGCCGTCGCCCTCGATCGCGGTCTGTCCGGGGCGCCGCGGCCTCGCAGACCCCTGCCCTGTTCGCCGACACCGGATAGGCCTCCCCCCACGCTCACCCAGCAGCGACAGCGGCCGCGAGCGTGCGACCGATCAGTCCGATTCGAATCCGCTTGCGCGGCGCCAGCCGGCGGCCGCAGGGTGGAGTCGCATCTGCGACCCCGGGAGGTCTCGACATGACAACGCGCTCCGTCCAGGCCCCCGCCGCCGCGACGCTTCCGATGCGCTAGCCGGCCGGCGCTTCGCGCCGCCCCGGGCGGCCTGGACAGCACCCGACCCCGTCCGTCTCGTGCTGATCACAGGAGCGCGTCCATGCCCGAAAAGACCGTCCGCGATTTCGTCGCGGCGTACCTGCGGCCCCACCGGCCGAGCCTCGCTCAGCTCGCCGTCCTCTTCTTCGCCGGCATCGGCCTGCAGCTCGCCAACCCCCAGCTGGCGAAGACCTTCCTCGATCAGGCGTCGGCCGGCGCACCGTTCGACCGCCTGGTCCGCATCGCGGGCGTCTTCCTCGCGGCCGCCCTACTGACCCAGGCCGCCACCGTGGCCGAGGTGTACGTCGCCGAGGACCTCGGCTGGCGCACCACGAACGCACTGCGCGTCGACCTGACCGCCCACGTCCTCGCCCTTGATGACGGGTTCCACGCCGACCACGGCGCCGGGGAACTGCTGGAGCGGATCGATGGCGACGTGGCGGCGATCGCGGGGTTCTTCGCCCGATTTATCGTGCACGTCCTCGGCAGTGCGCTATTCCTCCTCGGTGTGCTCGCCCTGCTGTGGCGCGAGGACTGGCGGATCGGTGGGCTGCTGACCGCGTTCGCGCTGGCGAGCGTCGCCTACCTCACGCGCGGCGGCGAGTTCGTCGGTCGTCGGTCGCGCCAGTCTCGGGTCGTCAGCGCCGACCTCAGCGCCTACCTCGAGGAGCGGCTGTCGGCGCTGCCCGACATCAAGGCCAACGGCGCCGACTGCGCCGCGATGCGCGGCCTGAACGAGCGGCTGGCCGACCGGTTCCGCGTCGATCGCGACGCGCTGCTGGCGGCGTCGTTGTTCTCGGGCGCCGCCAACGCCGTGCTCGTCGCCGCCACCGTGGTGTCGTTGACGACGGCGGCGTGGCTGCAGCAGTCGGGGGCGATCACCGTGGGCGGCGTCTATCTCGTGTTCCGGTACACGGGAATGCTGCGCATGCCGCTCGAGCGGCTGTCGCGGCACATGAACAGCTTCCAGCGGGCGATGGGCGGCATCGTGCGGGTGCGCGAGCTCCTGGCGACCGAACGCGGCATCGCCGACGGCGCCGGCGCCGACCTCCCCGTGGGGGCACTCGCCGTGGAGCTCGACGCGGTCGACTTCGCGTATGAGCGCGAGCCGGTACTGCGGAAGGTGTCGTGCAGCGTCGAGCCCGGTCACGTGCTCGGCATCGTCGGCCGCACCGGCTCCGGCAAGACGACGATCGCCCGGCTCCTCTTTCGGCTCTACGACGTCGACGGCGGGGCGGTGCGCGTTGGCGGCATCGACGTGCGCGACCTGCGAGTCGACGACCTTCAGCAGCGCATCGGCCTTGTCACCCAGGATGTGCAGCTCTTCGCCGGGGCCTTGCGCGACAGCGTGCGGCTGTTCGACCCTGATGTCGGCGACGACCGGCTCGTCGCCGTGTTCGAGTCGGTTGGGCTCGACGGGTGGTTGGCCGAGCTGCCCGACGGCCTCGACACCGTGCTCGGGCCGACGGCGCGGGGCCTGTCGGCGGGCGAGGCGCAGCTCGTAGCCCTCGCCCGCGTCTTCCTGGAGGACCCCGGGCTGGTGGTGCTCGACGAGGCGTCGTCGAGGCTCGACCCCCACACCGAGGCGCTGTTGGAGCACGCCATCGACCGGCTCCTCGCCGACCGGACGGGCATCGTGATCGCCCATCGGCTCCGTACCGTCGAGCGGGCCGACAATGTGCTCGTGCTCGATGGCGGGCGGGTCGTCGAGCACGGCGACCGGGTGGCGCTCGCCGCCGACCCCACGTCGCGGCTCGCCGAGCTGCTGCGCACCGGGCCCCCGGAGGTGCGGGCGTGACGCACGTGGCGACCCTCATCCGCTTCACGTGGCGCTACTTCGCCGGCTGCACGGCGTTCGGGGCCCTGCTGCACTGCGCAGCGCCGCTCGCTCTGGGGCTGGCGACCCGGGCGTTCTTCGACCGCGTCGCCGGCGAGGCGTCCGGCGCGGTGTGGGTGGCGGTGGCGCTCGTCGGCGCCGTCCAGGTCGGCGAGGTCCTGAGCGAGCTCGCCGTCGGCCGGACGTGGAGCGGCTTCTGCTACGAGACCCACACGCTGCTGCAGCGCAACGCACTGGCGGGGATCCTGCGGGGGTTCGGGCGGTTCGGGCTGCCGGTCCCGCCCGGCGACGCCATCAGCCGGTTCCGGGACGAGCCGCCCAGCATCACGATGGGCTCGATGGACGGCATCGCCGACCTCGTCGGCCGCGGGATGTTCGTCCTCGTGGGCGGTGCGGTGATGTGGCGGATCGACCCGGCGCTCACGCTGGCGGCGTTCGCCCCGGTGGTCCTGTCCAGCGCGGTGAGCGACGCCCTCGGCACACGTTCGGCCCTCCACGGGGCAGCGGCACGGGAGTCGACCGGCCGCCTCACGGCATTCCTCGCCGAACTGGTTGGCGCCAACCTCGCCATCCGGGCTGCGGGCGCCGCTCCCCACGTCGTGCGCCGATTGGCCGAGATCAGCGACACCCGTCGGCGCCTGTCGCTACGCGACCGGGTGTTCGCCGAGACGGTCAACTCGATGAACTTCCACCTCGTACACGTCGGCACCGGCGCCGTGCTCCTGCTCGGTGCCGGCAAGATCCGGGCCGGGTCCTTTTCGGTCGGGGACTTCGCCTTGTTCGTCGTGTTCCTCGACCAGCTCTCCTACCTCCCGGCCGAGATCGGGCGGGTGCTCACCGAGCTGAAGCGAACGCGGGTATCGATCGACCGCCTGCACGCGCTCATGCCCGGCGAGTCGCGCGACGCGGTGGTCGCCCCGGCCCCGATCCACGTGCGCGGCCCGCTGCCGCCCGTGCTGCCGCCCCCGACGGCCGACCGGTTGGAACGGCTCGACGTCGTCGGCCTCACCTGCATCCACCCGAGCAGCGCGCGGGGCGTGGTCGACGTAGCGCTCTCACTGGAACGGGGTTCGTTCACCGTCGTGACCGGCCGCATCGGGAGCGGAAAGACGACACTGCTGCACGCCGTGCTCGGGTTGCTGTCCCGCGACGCGGGCGAGATCTGGTGGAACGGCACGCAGGTCGACGACCCGGCGACGTTCCTCGTCCCGCCCCGGGCAGCGTTCACGCCTCAGGTGCCGCACCTGTTCAGTGAAACGCTGCGCGCAAACCTGCTCCTCGGGTGCATGGCCGACGCGGAAGCGGTCACCGTCGCGGTGCGGGCGGCGGTTCTCGAGCACGACGTCGCCGCCCTCGACGCCGGCCTCGACACGATCGTCGGACGGCGCGGCGTGAAGCTTTCGGGCGGGCAGATCCAGCGGGCGGCGGCGGCCCGGATGTTCCTTCGGCGCGCGGACCTGCTCGTGCTCGACGACCTGTCCTCCGCCCTCGACGTTGAAACGGAGACCGAGCTGTGGCGGCGGCTGCTCGCCTGCCGCGGCGAGGGCACCTACCTGGTTGTGTCGCACAGCCCTGTCGCCCTCGCCAATGCCGACCAAGTGATAGTGCTCGACAACGGACGGGTGGCAAGCCCGTAGCCGGTGGTTGCGTCGGATCGCGACCTTGCCGAGGCGTCGCGGCACCCGCCGTCACGCGTCTGGCCTCGCATCGGCGAGTTGGGCGTGGAGCCGACCGTAGGAGCTCGAGGGCAATCGAGGTCAGGGCGTGCTCAACGCCGCGCCTCGTCGAGGACGAGCGACGACGGCGTCCAGCCTCGCGCTGCCACCTACTGCCGGGACTGGGTGCGGGGGCGGAGTCAAGATTGTCTGCGGTGAAGATGTCGCGAAGCACGAGCCGGAGGTCGCCGGTGACGGCCAGCCTGCGGCGGTGTCACGCCCCGGCGCGGGTGGCGGCGGCGTGTCGGGCGATCGCTTGCCGCGCGATCTCGAGGATCTGGACGCGATCGGTGCAGGCGGCCTGGGCGAAGATGTGCCCTGCTTCGTCGGCTGAGCCGCGGTAGCGGTGGGGGCCGTCCCCGCTGTCGATTGTCGTTGGCGCGTCGGGTGCGCGATCGGCGGCGGCGTTCAGTAACAGGGCCGTCTCCTCGTCGCCGAGGGTGGATAGGAGACGGGCCAGGTTTCGCAGCGTCGTCCATTGCTGTACCCAGCCGCCCGTGCGTTCCCAGTAGTCGACGAGGTGCCGGTAGCCCTCGAGCGCGTCCGCGATCCGATTGGTGTTGGCGCGGAGGGTGAGAAGGCCGACCGAGGCGATGCCTTCCAGGAAGGTGGCGCCGCTCTCGCGCGCGAGCGCGATGGACCGCTCGTATCGGTCCTCGGCGCGGTCCGCCTCGGCGCCCAACGCAGCGATTTCTCCGGCGACATAGCAGTGGAAGCCCTGGATCGTCAGCGAGGCGCTGATGGCGGCCAGCTGTTGGTTCAGCGCTGTCGCCTCGTCGAGGTCGCCTCGGTAGGCGGCGGCGAGAGCCGCGACCCCCAGGCTCTGGTCGGCTCGAGTGGCGTGCGCTGCCGCCTTGGTGCCGAGGGTGACCGCGTCAGCCAGGTTCCCACCACTGAGCGCGGCGAGCGCCAGCGCCGCCTGGCACCGCCACGCACCGTCGCCCGCCCGCCCAAGTCCTCGTCGTGCGAGACGGTCCGCGCGCTCGAGCTCGCCGCGGGACCAGGCGCTCGCAGCGGCGAGACCGAGGACAGATACGGCATCCGGGTGCGTCTCGATGGCGGGGTCTTCGGCAAGCTCCAGCCCCCATGCCCACACCTCGGTCAGGTCGCGCCAGCCGGCGGTGTCGGCGAGGCAAGTGAGCATCCGTACCGCGTTGTCCAGCCGGTCGTGCGCGCGGGCCAACCGCCATGCAGCCCGGAGGTTGGCGAGCTCGCGGCGCAGCACCCGGTCGGCGCGTGATTCCCGGTCCGTGTCGCTGGTGCGGTCGATCCAAGCCGCGAGCCCAATCGCCCACTGGAGGAATCGCTCGGTCGCGGCGTCCGCCTCGCCCTGGGCCTCGAGCTGGTCGCGAGCGAAGGAGCGCATGATGTCGAGCATGCGGTAGCGAGGCTCGCCGCCGAGGGCCGCCTCGATCACCGATGCGTCGACCAGATGTGCCACGGCGCTGGCTGCGTCATCCGGAACGCGGAGGTCGGCGGCCACGGCCTCGGCGGTGGCCAGGTCGAACCCGTCGGGGAAGATGCCGAGGTGCCGGAACAGCCGTTGCTCGTCCTCGGGGAGCAGCGCGTAGGACCAGTCGATCGTCTGCCGGAGGGTCCCGGCGCGGCCCTCGCCCAAGAGGTCGAGCGAGCGGTCGAGCCGGTCGTGGAGATCGGCGAGCTCGAGGGACGAGAGCCGACCGGCAGCGAGCTCGATGGCGAGCGGCATCCCGTCGAGCCGACGAACGATCTCCGCGACGAGGCGAAGCTCTTCCGCTCCCGGAGCGAACCCAGGCTGGACGCGGTGGGCCCGGTCGATGAACACGGCGACCGCGGGTGCGCGGGCGATGTCGTCGAGGTCGTAGGGGCTGGTCAGCGGCAGCGGCGCCAAGCGGAACCGCTGCTCGGCGGCGAGCCCGAGGGGTTCGCGGCTGGTGGCGAGCACGGTCAACCGGGGGCAGGTGTCGAGGAGCATCGCCACGACGTCCCTCACGCCCGCCAGCAGGTGCTCGCAGTTGTCGATCAGGAGGAGCTGGTAGCCGGGCGCCAGCAGCGCGGCGCAGGCGGAGAGGACGTCGCCGTGCACGACGTGCAGGCCGAGGGCGGCCGCCAGGGCGTGTGGGATGGCACTGGCGTCGGTCACCGCGCTGAGCCAGAGCGCCGTAGCGTGCTCGGCTCCGGTCGCGATCTCACCGGCGAGGCGGGTCTTGCCGACACCGCCAGCGCCGAGCAGGGTCACCAGACGCTCATGGGCGAGCAGGCGGTGGATGCCGGCCAGTTCGGAGTCGCGTCCGCGGAGCCGGCCGGCCGGGCGGGGCACGGCGCCCGGACGCGAGCTCGTCCGACCCGCGATGGCTCGCTCGAGCTCGCCGAGGGTGGGCGAAGGGTCCAGCCCCGTCGCTTCGGCGAGGCGGCGACGGTAGTGGTGGCCGGCGCGCAGCGCGTCGGCGCCTCGCCCGGTTGCATCGAGGGCGCGCATCAGCAGCGTCACGGCCGGTTCCGAGAGAGGATCCCCGGCGACCAGTTCGGTGGCGAGCTCGACAGCGTCGCCGACTGCCCCGGCGTCGAGGGCGGCGACAACGTGGGCGTCCTCGATCCCACGCTGCAGCTCGCTCAGAGCGACCGCCCACGCGCTCAACGGCGCCACGTCGATGAACTCGGCGAGCGGCGGGCCGCGCCACAGGGACCGAGCCTCCCCCAGCAACCGGCAGGCGTCGGCGTGATCCGCGGCGGCCTTCGCCGCGGCGAGGAGCGAGCGGGCGCGGACGACATCGGTGCCGCATCCGTCCCCGCCGAGGCGCAGCCGGTACGCGCCGGCCAGCCCCTCGAGCCGCGACGCCGCCTGTCCGAGATGGCCGCGCAGCCGGGAGACGTGGCTGTGCAGGGAGGAGCGGGCCGATCCGGGCAGGTCGGTAGGCCAGAGGGCATCAAGCAGGTCGTCGACCGGGACGACGTGGGCCTCGGCCTTTGCAAGGAGCGCCAGCAAGGCCCGGCGCTTCGGTCCGGGCACGTTCACCGGCTCGTTGTCGACGGTCAGCCGCAATGGGCCGAGCACGTCGACGCGGACCGGTGGCGTCGGGACCCCGGCCTGGGCGCGCGCGTTCACATCGATCATGTTCGCGTAGGAGCGCCGTGCAAGAGCCGTGCAAGGCACGGGGCCGACACTGGCGCCATGACGACACAGACCCAATCACCAGCAGCGATGGACCGAAGCGCCGAGCGGGCCATGGTCGAAGACCTCCGTGTCGCCCTGCGGGGCGAGGTGATCGCCCGCCGCGATCCGGCCTACGACGACGCCCGCCGGGTTTGGAACGGGCTCATCGACCGCCACCCGGCGGCGATCGCCCGCTGCGCCGACGTCGCCGACGTCATCGAAGCCGTGCGGATCGCGCGCAGTCACCGTCCGGTCGTGAGCATTCGCGGCGGCGGCCACCAGGTTGCGGGCAGCGCCGTGTGCGACGACGGACTGGTCATCGACCTGTCAGCCATGCGGGGCGTACAGGTGAGCTCCACCACGCGGACCGCACACGTGCAGGCAGGCGCCACGTGGGGTGACGTCGATCGGGCCACCCAGGTCCACGGCCTCGCCACGCCGGGGGGTGAGGTATCCGTCACCGGCGTGGCCGGACTGACCCTCGGCGGTGGGCTCGGCGTCATGATGCGGACCCACGGGCTCAGCTGCGACAACCTGCGCTCGGTCGAGCTCGTGACCGCCGACGGTATGGTCCGCACCGCCAGTCGCGACGAGCACACCGACCTGTTCTGGGCTGCCCGCGGTGGCGGTCGCGGGATCGGGGTCGTCACCTCGTTCGAGTTCGACCTCCACCCCGTCGGGCCGGAGGTGACCAGCGCGCTCGTCCTGTACCCGTACGAGGACGCGGCGGCGCTGCTGCGAGCCTGGAGAGACGTCGCCCGGGCGGCTCCCGACACCCTCGCGCCCGAGGTCGCCCTGTGGAGCGTTCCGCCGGCGCCTGACGTTCCCGCCGAGCTCCACGGCGCGGCGGTCGTGATCGTCGCCGGGGTCTACATCGGCCCACCCGCCGACGCCGCTCCCGTACTGGCTCCGCTGCGGCAACTCGGCACTCCCATCGCCGACATGACCAGCACCACGTCCTACGTCGAGTCCCAGAGCGCGCTAGACGAGCTGTTCCCCGACGGTGACCGCCACTACTGGAAGTCCCACTTTGTCGACGAGCTGACCGACGAGCTCCTCGACACCATCGTCGACCACGACGCCCGCCGGCCGAGCCCCGAATCACTCGTCATCATCCGCACCCTCGGCGGCGCCATCGCCCGCATCGGCCCCGACGAGACCGCCTACCCCCACCGGTCGGCGAGCTTCAACGTGAGCGTCGATGCATCGTGGCAGGACCCCGGGCTCGACGACACCGCCATCGGCTGGGCGCGATCTACGTGGTCCGCGCTCGCGCCCTTCGCCACCGGTGGCCTGTACCTCAACTTCGCCGGCCTCGGCGACGACAGCGACCTCCGAGCCGCCGCGCTGGGCCACAACGAAGCCCGCCACGACAGGATCCGCCGCACCTACGACCCCGACGGACTGTTCGGCACCGCCGCGTCCCTCCCGTGAGGTCGATGGTGGCCGAGGCGATCCGAACCCCTATGTGGAACCCGATCTGCACCTGGCCGAGGTGTTGGACACGACCACCGCCGACATCCGACTCGTCGATGCGCCCGGCTGTCGTTGCCCGATCGAACTCCTCCTGTAGCTGCGCCAGGCGGCGGCGCACCCGACAACGACATCGTGGGCCCAACTTGGAATCCGATCGGCGGGCTTGCCACTCACCCTGCCGGTAGTCGCCGAACGTTCGACTCCGGACTACGCAACACGGCGGACGACTGGTCCGGCCCCGCGGGGTCGCGTCGACCGACCACGGGACGAGCGCGCCTGAGAGCTCTACGATCGGCAAGGGGCCCCGTCCGAGCACAAACGAAGGAACTGGCCTGTGGCCTACAGAATCGATCGCATCGAAGGCCGGATCATGCCGGTCAACTCATTCATCATTCACGGCCCCGACGGTCTTGTCGTGGTCGACGGCATGCTGACCGTTTCCGACGCCGCGCTCGTGCGCGAGGCGATCGACAACGCTGACGGGTCACTCGCCGGTGTTGTCATCACCCATCCCCATCCCGACCACTACGCCGGGCTGTGGCACCTGATGGGCGATGAGGACGTCCCGATCGTGGCCACGCGAGGGGTGGACGAGGTGATCCGCCGGGACGACGTCACCAAGAACGACATCGTGGGCCCGATGATGGGCGCCGAGTGGCCCACGACCCGCCTGTTCCCCAACCGGATTGTCGACGGCGGCGAGCACGTGAGTCTGGGTGGGCTCACCCTCGAGGTCGAAGAGCTCGGGCCCGGCGAGTCACCCCTCGACTGCCTGTGGCGAGTCGACCCCGGCATGGTGTTCGCCGGTGACGTCACGTACAACAGCATGCACGCCTATCTCGCCGACGGGCACTGGGAACAGTGGCTGGCGACGTTGTCCCGCCTTGAACGAGAACTTCCCGCTGATGTCGCCTTGCACGTCGGCCACGGGCCGCCCGGTGGCAAGGAGCTGTTGACCAACCAGCGCCGTTACATCGAGGCCTTCGTCGCCGCCGTCGCCGAGCACGCGGCCGCGATCGAGGCAGGCGACCACGCCCCGGTTGTCGCCGCCATGAAGGAGCTGCTCCCGAGCGACGACCTGCTGTTCCTGATGGAGCTCAGCATCGAACCAGTCCTCGCCGCTCTCGCCGCCGGGCGACAATGACACCGACGGAGGCGGCGACCCCCAGCTTGCGGTGCGCCTGAG
>JBOGHG010000111.1:0-12683 GCA_050744525.1 Acidimicrobiales bacterium
GTCGAGGTCGGCCCGGTCGCCGGTGGAGGTCGTCCGCGCCCAATCGGACAGCCGAGCCACCTCGACGGGGTCGGCCCGTTCGGCGAACCCGTCGATGTGGTCGAGCCCCAGTTGCTCCCCACCGGCCGCGGAATCGGCCTCGCTCGGGCCGGCAGCCGGGGCGAGCTCTGCGAGCCGCTGAACGCACAGGTAGTTGGAGCGACCCTTGAGCACCGCCCAGTCGAAGGGATGGTCGAGGTGCTCGTCGAGGAAGGGCAGGTCCTTGGTGGCGAGTTGGTCCTGGAGCGCCCGGGTGGCGGTGGCGACGACGACCCGGCAGCCCGAGAGGATGGCGGGGACCAGGTAGCCCAGCGTCTTCCCGGTGCCGGTGCCGGCGCGCACGACCAGATGGCGCCCCCCGGCCACCGCCGCGGCGACCGCCTCGGCCATCTCGATCTGACCGGGACGGCCCTCGCCGCCACCGGGCAGTGCCGCCACGACCCGGCGGAGCGCAGCGGCGCTGCGGTTGGCGCTGTCGGTCGTGGGCACCTCGCCGGTCGTCGCCTGATCGACCTCGGGCTGCGGCATCGCCGGCGACCGTAGCGTGGCGTCGAACCCGGCCCGGTCGGTGTCGAGGACGGCGGCGGTCATGTGGCCACCAGGCGGGGATCGGCCTCCGCCGCGAACCCACGGGCCTCGGCCACCGCGTCGGCGAGGTCGGGGAGCGAGCGCTCGACGGCACCACCCGGGGTCAGGAACACGAAGACCATGTCGACCACCGGCTCACGAGTGGCGTCGGCGACGGCGAGGGCATAGCACGCGCCCTGCATGCGGTACCGCTGGACCAGGGGATCGAGGTCGACCTCCACGCTGAGCGGTCCGGTCTTGTAGTCGACCACCACCAGGCCGCCGGGGGCTCGGTACAGGAGGTCGACGTACCCCTCGAGGGTGCGGCTGTTGCCGACGGGTACCCCGACGTACAGCTCTCGCCAGTGCGGGGCGGCTGCGGCGGCGCCCACCGACGGCGACCGCAGCGCCGCTTCGACCAGCCGGCGGATGTGTGGTTCATGGCCGCTCACGCCCTCGGCGGCGGCCTGTGCGGCGACCGCCTCGGCGGCGCCGGCTCCGCTGGCGAGGTCGATCGTCTGCAGCACGCCGTGAACGGCTCGCCCGATCGCGGTGCCGTAGCGACCCTTCTGCCACGGTGGCAGGTCGAGGTCGCGGGGTCGCTTGCGCAAGCCGGGGTCGTCGAGCGCGTCGGGACGGCCGTCGTCGGTGAGCGCGGTGGCGGCCAGCGTCCGGGGGCGGCCGCTGGCGCTGAGGGCTTCGTCGCGAGCGCGACGCCAGTCGTCGAAGGGCGGCAGCGGGGCCGCCGGGGGCGGACCGGTCGTGGTCGATGGGCCGGCCGTCATGGGCGCGTCCGCAGGAGCGTCGGTGGGCCCGGCGCCGTGCCGGGGCCCGGTGTTCGGCGGGGGCGCGGCGTCGGGGAGATCGTCGAGCAGCTCCCCCAACGCCGCCGTGAGCAACTCGGCGCTGGTGAAGCGGGCGGGATCGTCGGGCACGTTGGCGCGGACGCCACGGTGCAAGGAGACGACGAGGTGATCACGCGCCCGGGTGCACGCGACGTAGAGCAGGCGGATGCGTTCGTCGTGCGACATCTGTTCGTCGATCGGCAGCCAGGCCTCGAACGCGTCCGAGCGAACCTTGTTGCCGACGCGGATGATCGCCGGCGCATCCGGCGGCCAGGCGACCTCCGCCCCGGCGCTGCGGCGCTGGGGCCGGGTCGAGAGGCCGGCGACGATGGTGAGCGGAAACTGCAGGCCCTTGGCCGCGTGCACGGTCATGATGCGCACAGCGTCGTCGTCGGTCTCGGGCAATACCGCCTCGGCGACGCGGCTGCCCTCAGCGGTCTGCTGGCGCACCCACTCGAGGTACTGGCGCAGCGAACCGTTGGTGGCGTCGGTCCAGGCGCGAGCCTGGTCGAGCACGAACCGCACGCGCCGCCAGAGGTCACGCGGTCGACCCTCGGCCGGCCCGAGCTCGAGCAGCCGCCGGTCGCGGACCACCTCGTCGGCGAGCTCGCTCGGTGACCGCCACCGTTCGAGGTCGTGCATCCGGCGTAGATAGGCCAGCCCACGGGCCACGGGATCGCCGTCGGGCATCCCGTCGGCGGGCGTGGCAGTGGGGTCGAACCGTGCGCCGTGATGCTGCCGGAAGCGGAAGAGGTCGTCGTCGCCGCAGCCGAACAGCGGCGAGCGCAGGGCGGCGACGACGCTGAGCTCGTCGCTCGGGTCGTCGATGGCGCGCAGGGTGAGGAGCAGGTCACGGACCAGCCGACTGGCGTAGACCAGCGAGGCCGACTCGGCCCGGTAGGAGATGCCGGCGTCGGTGAGCGCGTCCTCCAGCGCGGGGAGCGACAGCCGGGTGGGGACGAGGATGGCGACGTCTCCCGCCCGAGCCGGCTGCCAGTCGTGGCGGTGCGCGTCCGGCGAGCGGTCGACGAGCCAGCCCTCGTCGAGGGCACGACGGATGCTGGCGGCGACCTCCGCCGACTCGCGCCGGCGTACGTCTTCGGCGGAGAGCCGAGTCGTCCTCCGCGCCGGAGCGACCGGGCCGGGGACATCCCCGGTCGGCTCGGGTTCGGGCGCTTCCTCGCCGTGCTGCTTGCGGCCGAGGACGCTGACCGCCGGGCCGACCGGTGCGTCGTCGCGCACCGCGACCAGCGCTTCGTAGGCGGGCTGCGAGCGGACACCACCGTGCCACTGGGGCTGGATGAGCCGCCCGAACACGAGGTTGACGGCGGCGATGACCGATCGTGTCGAGCGGTAGTTGGTGGTGAGCGCCAGCTGCCCGCCGTCGCGACCGAAGCGATCTGCCGCCCGCAGGAACAGGGAGATGTCGGCGCGCCGGAACCGGTAGATGGACTGCTTGGGATCGCCGACGAAGAACAGGTGGCCGGGACGGACCTCCACCTGGTCCCAAGGCACGTCGCCAGTGCCGGGGTCGAGCCCGGCGATCAGCACCGCCAGCTCGATCTGGATCGGGTCGGTGTCCTGGAACTCATCGATCAGCAGGTGGCGGTAGCGGCGGTGCAGCGCGACGCGCACCACGCCGCCGTGCGGGCCACGCAGCATCTGGCGGGCCAGCACCAGCAGGTCGTGGAACTCGAGCTGGCCCGCGTGCCGGCGCTCGGCGGCGGCGCCGAGTGTGAACCGCCGTAGCTCGACCGCCAGCCGCGTGACGGCGGCCAGCGCCACCTCGGTGCGCAGCTCCTCGCTGCGGGTGCACACCTCCTCGATCCGGGCGCGCAGACCGCCGAGGTCGTAGTCGTCGGGCCAGCGAGCCTTGGCGCCGCGTCCCCCTCCCTTGGGCCTGTTGTCGCTCGTCAGCAGGCCCAGCTTGGTGTACTCGTCGCTCGCGGCCCGCACCCTGCCCGCCCATTCCTCCAGCTGGCAAAGGCGTTGATGGAGCGTGTCGTCGCCGTCGGCCTGGTGCCGCTCGTCGCACGCGCCGGCCAGCTCGCCCAGCAGGGCGTCGAGCCGCGGCGTCCACTCCGGGGGCTCGATGGGATCGTAGGGCGCCTGGGCTTCCGCAAGGTCCCAGTTGTCGTTGAAGGCGAGGGCGACGACTCGGAGCGCGGCGAGCCGCACGCCCGCCGCCGTCGCGAGCAGCAGCGGACGCTCGATCGCGTCGTTGGCCAGCAGCTCGTCGACGAAACCGGCCCACCGGTCGTCGAAGGCCACCGTCGACGCCACCTCGTCGAGCACCTCGATCCGCGGCGGCAGCCCGGCCTCGATGGGATGCTCGACGAGCAGCCGCTGGGCGAAGCTGTGCAGGGTGCCGATGGCCGCGCCGTCGAGGTCGTCGAGCGCGCGGGCGCAGCGGTCGCCGACGGTGGCGTCGGCGGCGCTCCGGGCCCGTTCGAGCTCATTCTGGAGCTGGCGCCGCACGCGGTCGCGCAGCTCGCTGGCCGCCCTCTCGGTGAACGTGATCGCGGCGACGGCGTCGATGGTGCCGGTGCCCGTGGTGACGAGGTTGACGATGCGTCCCACCAGCTCCCGGGTCTTGCCGGATCCCGCGCCCGCCTCCACGAACAACGTCTCGCCCAGCGCCGACGCGATGCGGTCACGCGCGGCGCCGTCGGGCTGCGTCGGGTCGGCGGCCCCCGTGTGGCCGGGGGGTGCGACGGGCGCGCCGGAGGTGTTCACGGTTCCGCCATCTCGGCGTAGGCGGCGATGGCCGGATGGTTGCGCTTGCGCTCCCAGTCGCGCCGCAGGCCGGCGACGCCGAGCCCGTCGGGGTCGCAATAGGGGCAGGTGACCCAGGGCGTGCCCGAGGGGTCGGGCCGGGCCGGAAACGCTCCCCGCTCGATGCCGTCGACGATGGTCCCCAGCGTGGTACCCACCCGGGCCAGCACCTGGTCGTCGACCGCGTAGCCGATGCGCCGGAACCCCTCGCGGTCGGAGATGAACCAGTACCGCGCATGCACCGGTGCATCGGGTTGGCCGATGAACTGACGGGCAGCCAGGCCGTAGACCGAGAGCTGGAGCTTGGTGCCGCGCTCGTCGGGGTTGTCGGGGCCGAGCCGGCGGAAGTCGTCGGACTTGCCGGTCTTGTAGTCGACGACGTGGATGGTGCCGTCGTCGCCGACGTCGACGCGGTCGGCGGCACCCCGGAAACGAAGCCCCCGGCCATCGGCGAGCGGCAGGACGACGGGCCCGGGGCCGTCGGTGTCGCCGCCGTACCCGAAGCGCAGCTCGGCGGCGACCGGGCGGCTGCGATCGCGCCGCCGGTGGGTGTCGTCCTCGGTCAGGAAGCGATCGGCCAGCGCCAGTATCTGCGCCCGCTCGCGTCGCCAGAAGACGGGTCGACCGGTGAGCCCTCGCGCCTCGTAGTCGTCGCACGTCCGCTCCGCGAGCTGGCGCATCCGGGCATGGTCGCTCGGGGACCAGGGCCGGTCGGGGGTGGGTTGCAGCTCGACCGGGCGGGCGAGCACGTCGTCGATGAACGACTGGAGGATCTCGTGGACCAGCGACCCGCGATCCCACGCCGAGATCGTGAGCTGGCGCGCCGGGTCCTCTACCGGTTCGACCTGGAGCAGGTGGTTGACGAAGTATGCGAACGGGCACTCGGCCCACGACTCGAGCCGGGTGGACGACACGACCTCGTCGAGCGGCGACGGGACCGCGACGCCGGCGAGGTTGCCGTCGAACCTGGTGAAATCGCGGCTGCGGCGCGCCCGCACCACGCGGCTGCCGGCTTCGACGACGCGATCGTCGCCCGCACCCGCCCGCAGCCGGTACTCCTGTTCGGTGGCCGGGAACTCGGTGTGTCTCACGGCATGGGCGTACGACGGCACGTGCTCGGGCCCGCCACCGTCGGCGGGTGACCATGCCGGTAGGTCGACCAGCCACCGCGACGGGACCCGCTCGCTGCTCGACCGTAGGTCGCCGCGGGGTGCGCACAGCAGGTGGCGGTCGGCTGCGGCGAGGGACGCCAGGAGGCGCCGCTGCTCGCGTCCCACCCGATCGCGGCGGAGCGGCAGCTCGCCCCCGGCGAGGCGCCGCTCGCCGTCGGGAAGAAGCGAGTCGTCGTGGACGGCCGCCGGCAGCGTGCCCTCGGCCATCCCGAGGACGATGACGAGGTCGAGATCGAGGCCCACGGCGAACGACAGCGGTCCGACCAGCACCCCCTCGCCGAACCGGCCCACCCGGCCCAGGTCGGCGTCGAGCTCGAGCTCCAGGGTGCGGCGGAACACCTCGAGCGACGGGGGATCGTCGATGCCGTCGAGCGAGGCCAGTCGCTCGAGCGCAGCATCGACCCGCTCGGCCACGCGCTGCTCATCGGGCGGCCAATCGGCACCAATGCCTGGCCGGTCACCGATCAGGCGGCTGGCGAGGCGCCGCAGCCACCGCACCCGGGTGCGCCATGGCCTGGGCGCCGCGCCTGCGTCGTGGATGTCGTCGATGAGCCCGACGACGGTTGCCGCCAGGTCGCGCACCCGCTGCGCACGGCGTCGCATCCGCTCGAAGGCCTCGCGCCGCCGCTCGGCGCCCGTCTCGTCGAACGGGTCGACGCCGGCGACCCCGATGTCGCGGGCGCGGCGGTCGAGCTCGGTGGCCACCCGCTCGAGCCGCTGGCTCCACTGGTCGCGCCCGGCCACCACGCCCGCCTGTCGCGACACGCGCTGCCACTCCGCCGTCGGAACGTTCCGTGCGGGACCGTGCCCGCCGGCGCTGCGGCTGAGCAGGCCCACGACATCGGCGCGCCGGAAGTTGTGGTCGGGAAGGGCGAGCAGGTCGAGGAGGGCGCGGCCGGCCACGCTGCCCGCGAGGGGTCGGACGGCGGCGCCGTTGTGGGGGACGCCGGCCGCCTCGAGGTGTTCGTGGACGAGGCGCCCGTAGGGCTCGCGTGTTCCGAAGAGGACGGCGATGCGTTCGAGAGGGGTGCCGCCGCGGGCGGCGTCGACCACCGCCCGGATCGCAGCGCGCACCTCGTCGTCGGCATCGGAGGCGGTGAGCACGCGTGTGGTGCTGTTGGCGCGTGCGCCCGACGCCACATCGATGGCCGGCAGCTCCACACCGAGGCGGCCGAGCGAGCGGCGCACGCCGGCGTCGGCTCCCTCCGCCCCGGTGACGCCGACGACCACCGTGGTGGGGCACGCCTCGACCAGGGTGGCGACGAGACGGGCCTGCCGCTGGAGCAGATCCTGGGGGAGGTGGACGACGACGTGCCCGAGCTCACGGCGCACAACGGCGGGCTGGCTTCGCACGGCCTCGACGGCCGCTGCGGTCAGGTCGGCCTCGTCGTACCAGCCCTGGCGCAGGACCGCCCGCGCCCGCCGGCACAGGCGCACGACGTCGCCGGCCCGGCGCCCGGCCGCCGCCAGCGCCTCGAGTCCATTGGCCGAGACGTCGGACAGCTCCCCGAAGGCGGACACGAGCGCGGCCTCGGTGGCCGGGTGCTCGGCCACCGGCGCGAACAGCCCGGGGTCGTCACGGAGCGCCTTGCGCAGGGCGGCGGCGAGCACCGGGGTCGACACCGGGCGGCGTCGCTCGGCCGCCAGCCGGGCCGCCCCGAGCAGCTCGGCCAGCCGGTAGACGGTGAGGAACGTCACCGCCGCCACGCCCGCACCCCCCTCGCTCACCGGCCCCAGCGAACCGCCGGCCAGCGCCCGCCGGGCGGTCACGCCGACGTGGTTGGCGGGGACGATCACCGTGACGGGGGCCAGGGGGTCGCCCTGCTTCGCCGACGCAACCGCGCGCCGCAACGCCAGGAGTGCGGGGCGTCCATACCCGGTGGCGACGAGCTCGAGGGGCACGTCGCAAGGCTATGCACCCGGTGTGACACATAACGTCGGGCCGGACTGTCAGGGACGATCGTCCGACGCCGACTCGGACACGGCGCCGCCGCGGTTGGTCCCGAGCGGGACCTGTCCGCTGATGTGCGGGACCTCGATGTCCACGGTGACCGTGCCGTGGTCGTGCTCGTAACGCACGACGTTGAGCGCGGCCGCGTAGACGATCAGCCTCGACGACAGGGCAAGCCACGCCAGGATGGCGAACACCACGCCCAGCGACCCGTACAACGCCGAGGCCGAGGACACGGCCCGGGGCACGTACACCGACCCGATCACCTTGAGCACCTCGAGGCCGACGCCGCCCAGCACGGCCCCGGGAAGGTGGGTTCTCCAGGGGACGTCCACGTTGGTGAGCACCACGAACAACCACAGGAACAGCAGGACCTCGAGGCCGAAGCCGGCCAGGATCGTGGGGCCGGCCGCCGGGCCGGGCAGCTCGTTGAGCAGCGGGCCGAGCGCCATGGACCCGAGGAACAGCAGGCCGGCGCCGATCAGCCAGGCGGCGCCGAACAGGCGGGAGGTGATCCCCCGACCGGTCACCTGCCAGGTGGCGTTGACGGCGTTCTCGATCGCGCCCGCCACCCCGAGGCCCGCCCACGCCAGTCCGACCAGCCCCACCACCGAGGCCAACCGCCGGCTGCCCTCTGCCGTGTCGATGACGTCGACGACCTGTTCGGCCGCCTCCCCCTCGAGCCCGAGCTGATCGACGACCTCGGACGCGAAGTCGGTGTCTCCGGCCGAGACGAAGCCGAGTACCGCGACGCCCAGCAGCAGCAGTGGGAACAGCGACAGGAACCCGGCGAGCGCGATCGACGACGACAGCGGGCCCCCGCCGACCGCCCCCACGCGCTTGTGCACCGGCACGATCCACCGGACCACGGGGAGGCGCCGAAGCCGTTCCACGCCCCCTGTCGTACCCCACGGGAGGGTCGGTCGGTCCCCGAGTTGCAAGAGGTAGCTTGCGCACGTGACCCCGGACGGCTCCACGACCCGCGCCAGCGCGGGCGTCGACATCGACCTCGCGCGCATCCCGACCCACATCGCGTGCGTGATGGACGGCAACGGCCGCTGGGCGCAGCGTCGGGGCCTCCCACGCACAGAGGGCCACGCCGCCGGCGAGCACGCGCTGTTCGACACCGTCGAGGGAGCCCTCGACATCGGGCTGCGGTGGCTGACCGCTTGGGCGTTCTCGACCGAGAACTGGCGGCGACCACCCGACGAGGTCCGCTATCTCATGGGCTTCAACGAGGCGCTCCTGGTGCGGCGGCGGGACGAGTTGCACGACAAGAACGTGCGGGTGCGCTTCATCGGACGGCGCGACTGGCGGGTCCCGCGGCGGGTGTTGCGCCGCATGGACGAGACCGTCGAGCTGACCCGGCGCAACACCGGTCTGACCCTCACGATGGCGTTCAACTACGGCGGTCGGGCCGAGATACTCGACGCCGTGCGGGCGCTGGTGGCATCCGGCACGCCGCCCGACAAGATCTCCGAGAAGCGGGTGCATGATCACCTGTACGCCCCCGACATGCCCGACCCCGACCTGGTGGTGCGCACATCGGGCGAGTTCCGGCTCTCCAACTTCATGCTCTGGGAGCTGGCCTATAGCGAGCTGGTGTTCACAGACGTGCTGTGGCCCGACTTCCGGCGGGAGCACCTGTTCGACGCCATCCGCGAGTACCAGAGCCGAGACCGCCGTTTCGGGGGCGTACGGTCGCCCTAGCGATGTCCCTCTACCACGACCGTGGGGTCGTGCTGCGGACCCACAAGTTGGGTGAGGCCGACCGCATCGTCGTCCTGCTCACCCGCGGCCACGGCAAGGTGCGAGCGGTGGCCAAGGGGGTGCGCAAGACCAAGAGCCGGTTCGGTGGCCGGCTCGAGCCGCCGTGCCACGCCGACCTGCTGCTCTACGAGGGTCGCGAGCTCGACATCGTCAGCCAGGCAGAGACCATCGACCACTTTCGGACCGTGCGCGACGACCTCGACCGGCTGGGCCGGGCGGTGTCGATGCTCGAGGCCGCCGACCAGCTCGCCCTGGAGCGGCAACCCAACACCCGGCTGTACGACATGCTGGTCGGTGCCCTACGCGCGCTGGCAGACCGGGACGCGCCGTTGGTGGTGGCGGGGTTCTTCCTCAAGGCCCTGGCGCTCGAGGGCTTCGGGCCCCACGTCGAGGCGTGCGTCGCCTGCGGTTCGCCCGGGCCGCTCGTGTCGTGGGCCATCGAGGAGGGTGGCCTGCGCTGCGGCGCCCACCGGCAGGGACCGGCGGTGAGCCCGGGGGCGGTCGAGGTGCTCCAGCAGGTCCTCGGCGGTCGCCTGGCGACCGCCCTCGGCGAGACGCGGGCGCCGGTGGTGGCGGAGGTGGATCACCTGGCGACGCGCGCGCTGGAGCACCAGTTGGAACGGCGGCTGCGCTCGGTCACCGCGCTCCACCGCTCCTGAGCCTGCGCCCTCAGAGCGCCTTCCATTCCTTGGCGGCGTCGTCCCAACCCAGCCAGTGGCCCCGCTCGGGGGACCACACGATGTACGTGCCTCGCGCCGGGTCCCATTGCGGGCTGTAGCCGGGCGTGCCCGTCTCGGCCGTCCCCGCCGGCTCGGCCTGCGGTTGCTCGGCGGTGGCGGGCCCTCCGGTCGGCTCTCCGGACGGGGCCTCGGCCGGGGCTGGGGCCGCGGGCTCGGCGTCGGCTGGCGCGGCGTCCGGCGCGTGAGCCGGCGGCTCGGCAGGCGTGGTCTCGGGCGGCGCGGGTCCCCACGTCGGTCCCGGTCCCCAGGCCGGCGGCGGGACCCACGTCTGCGGCTGCTCTGCGGGTGGCTGACCACCGGGGTATCCGGGATGGGCGAGGTACTCCGGCGTCATGCCGGGCACGACGATGCGCTGTCCCATGTACTTGCTGTCCACCACGAAGGTCTTGGCCGCCATGTCGCCGACCCGGCGATGGCCCTTGCTGGTCAGCGCCACGATGAGCCCGACCAGGCCGGCGCAGAGCCCGTCGACGATGAACAGCAGCCAGCGGATGATCGCCCGGCCGATCCCCGGCGCCCGCCCGTCCCCGGCGACGGCCCGGATCCCGAAGAGCAGCTTGCCCGGTGTCCAGCCCCTGAGCCCCTGGATCAGGACGTAGATCAGGATGCCGAGGCCGAGTGCGACGGCCCAGGGCGCCACCGGGACCCCGTCGCTGAAGTAGACGCGGTCGCCGACGTCGACGCAGACCCCCTCTTCCTGGTCCATGTAGTCCTCGCAGAAGTCCATCCCCGACTGGTCGAGGTCGGATTCCTCGAGGTATTCGAGGTCGTTCGTGAACAGCGCCACCGCCGGCGCCAGGATGACGACGGAGTCGACCACCCAGGCGCCCACCCGGCGTCCCATCACCGCCGTCGGGTCGCCTGTCGGCGGAGCGGCGCCATACGACGGCTCCGTCGCGGGATACGGATAGGAAGGGGAGGGCACGGCCGCGTGTCTACCACCGCACCGCCGAGCGCTCCCGAGATCGGCGGCGCCCCAACGACGTCCTGGGTGCCCGGCGGCGGTCCGTACACTTGGGCGCCATGTCCCCGGCCCTCGATCCGCTCCTGTTCGACAAGGTCGTCAACCTCTGCAGGCGGCGCGGCTTCGTGTTCCCGTCGGCCGAGATCTACGGCGGGTTCCGCTCCACCTACGACTACGGGCCGGTGGGCGTGCTGCTGCTGCGCAACGTCAAGGAGGAGTGGTGGCGCTCGATGGTGCAGCTGCGCCACGACGTCGTCGGTCTGGACGCCGCCATCCTGTCGCCGCCCTCCATCTGGGAGGCCTCGGGCCACCTCCAGAACTTCACCGACCCACTGGTGGACTGCCGCAACTGCCGCGAGCGGTTCCGCTTCGACACGCTCGACGATCCCGACGAGTGCCCCAACTGCCACGCCAGGGGCAGCTTCACCGAGGCCCGCCACTTCAACCTCATGTTCAAGACCTACGCCGGCCCCGTCGAAGGCAAGGGCGCCGAGGTCTACCTGCGGCCGGAGACGGCGCAGGGCATGTTCGTGAACTTCAAGAACGTGCTGGAGACGTCGCGCAAGCGCCCGCCCTTCGGCATCGCCCAGATCGGCAAGTCGTTCCGCAACGAGATAACGACGGGCAACTTCGTCTTCCGCACCCGCGAGTTCGAGCAGATGGAGATGGAGTACTTCGTGCCGCCCGACGAGGCCGGCAAGTGGTACGAGTACTGGCGCCACGAGCGACTGCAGTGGTACGTCGACCTGGGGATCCCCGCCGACCGGTTGCGGCTGCGGCCCCACGACGACGAGGAGCTGTCGCACTACTCGTCGGCCACGTCCGACGTCGAGTTCCTGTTCCCCTGGGGCTGGGACGAGCTCGAGGGGATCGCCAACCGCACCGACTACGACCTGCGACAGCACGCCGAGGCCTCGGGCGAGAGCCTGGACTACTTCGATCAGGCCCTCGGCGAGCGCTACGTCCCCTACGTGATCGAGCCGGCCGCGGGCGCCACCCGCACCGCGATGGCGTTCCTCATGGCGGCCTACGACGAGGAGGAGGTGGCCCGGGAGGGCCAGGGCCAGGGCGAGAGCCGTACCGTGCTGCGGTTCCATCATCGCATCGCGCCGTACAAGGTGGCGGTGCTGCCCCTGTCCCGCAAGCCGGAGCTGCAGGAGCCGGCGAACGAGGTTCTCGGCCTGCTCCAGCCGCACTACATGTGCGACTACGACGAGACCCAGGCCATCGGGCGCCGCTACCGGCGGCAGGACGAGCTGGGCACGCCCTGTTGCGTGACCATCGACTTCGACACCCTCGACGACCGGGCCGTCACAGTGCGGGACCGCGACTCGATGGCCCAGGACCGGGTGCCGATCGACGCGCTGCTCGACCACCTGGGACCGCAGCTGTCCTGACGCCGCGGGGCCGCTCGGCGATCCAGATCATGCTGCGACCCGACACCGCGGGCGCCCGGGGCTCGTCGTCCTCGATGCGGTCGAGCCGGTAACCCAGCCGGGCCGGCACTGCGGCGCTGGCGACGTTGGCCTCGTCGCAGTGGATCTCCACCCGTTCGACATCCGGCAGCGTCCAGGCGGCCTCGGTGAGCGCCCGGGCGGCGGCCGTGGCATGGCCGCGCTGCGTGTGGGCGACATGCACCCAGTAGCCGATCTCGATGGCACCGGGACCGATCCGGCGCATGAGCCCGCAGCCCCCGATGATCCGCCGCTCGTCGGCCGGGAGGATGGCGAACTCGTGGTCGCTTCCGTCGGCCCAGCTGGCATCCGCCATCACCAAGCGGTCGCGCTGCACGGCGGCCTCGGTGGTGACCGGGACCGCCCACGGCATCCAGTGACGCAGGTGCTCGAGGCTCTCGCGCAC
>JBOGHG010000112.1:0-12595 GCA_050744525.1 Acidimicrobiales bacterium
GTGGGCGAGGGGGGACTTGAACCCCCACGACCTTACGGCCACTGGCACCTGAAGCCAGCGCGTCTGCCAATTCCGCCACTCGCCCGAGCGACAAGACATGAAAGATAGCGCGGTCCTGCTGGGCTCCCCACCGGCGGACAGTCCCGCCGGATGAACCAGCCGCAGCACCGGTAACCTGCGGGCTCGTGGCCATCCGAGGGTTCGAGCGGCGGCTGGAGCGCATGGTGGAGGGGGCTTTCGCCCGCGCCTTCCGATCCAGCATCCGCCCGGTCGAGCTGGCTCGTCGCCTCGCCCGGGAGATGGACGACGGTCGCTCGGTCGGCGTGCGCGGCACCCCCGTGGCGCCCAACCACTTCACGATCTACCTGTCCTCCGACGACTATTCCGAGTTCGGCGAGGTGCGCGACGCCCTGCGCCGCGAGCTGTGTGATGCCGCCCGCGCCCACGCGCGCGACGAGAACTACGGGTTCATGGGCCCGGTCGAGGTCGAGCTAGTGGTCGACGAGCGGTTCGGCACCGGGTGGTTCGAGATCGAGGCACGGTTCCGGGAGGGGCCCGGCGGCGCCGGGGCCGGCAGCCTGGTGCTGCCCACGGGCGAGCGGTTCACGCTGGCGGAGCATCCGATCAGCATCGGCCGCCGGCCCGAGTGCAACATCGTGCTGGCCGATCCCAACGTCAGCCGCAACCACGCCGAGATCCGCCCGCAGGGCGACGGCTTCGTGCTCACCGACCTCGGCTCGACCAACGGCAGCAAGGTCAACGGCGTGCGTGTCGAGCAGCGCATGCTGGCCGACGGCGACGAGCTCACCTTCGGCAACACCCGCCTCCGGTTCGAAGCCAGCTGAGCCCCCCGCCGGACGCCGACCGGACACCCTCCGTGACCAGCCCAACGCCGCGCCCGCTCTGCCCTGGCCCGCATCGCGGCGACCGATAGTCTCCGCCTCGGTGACCGAGCAGCTGCTCCGACTCCTGACCGGGTTCCTCCTGGTCTTGCTGTACCTCTTCTTCCTGCGCGTCCTCCGGGCGGTGTGGACCGAGGTCAACGCGCCACGCCCCGCCCAGGCCGTGGCGGCGCCCGCGGTCAAGCGGGGCAGGGTCCGGCGCCATGCGCGCCCGAGCCGCTCGAGCGAGCCGCAGCTCAGGGTGCTCGAACCACCCGGGCTGCGGGGTCGGGCCTTCGCGCTCGACGAAGAGATCACGCTGGGCCGGGCCGCCGGCTGCCAGGTGCCGCTCGACGACGCCTACGCCAGCCAGGTCCATGCCCGGGTGTTCGAGCGTGAGGGCCATTGGTACGTCGAGGACCTCGGCTCCACCAACGGCACCTACCTCAACCGGCGGCGGGTGGCGGGCCCGATGGTCATCAAGCGCCACGACCGCCTGCAGATCGGCAACACCGTGCTGGAGCTCACGTGAGGGGGCACCGGTGACCGCGATGGCTGGCCGGACGGCCCTGCGCTGGGGTGGCGCCACCCACGTGGGGCGCGTTCGCTCCACCAACGACGACAACTACATGGCCCGCGACGACGTCGGCCTGTGGGCCGTGGCCGACGGCATGGGCGGGCACCGGGGCGGCGACGTGGCGTCGGCGATCGCCTGCGAGGCCCTGGGGCGCAGCTACACCGACCGCACCGTCGACGGCCTGATCGAGGCCATCGAGCAGGCCAACGACGCCGTCTACGAGACCGGCAGCAGCGACCCCGACCTCAGCGGCATGGGCACCACCGTGGTGGCGCTGGCCGTGGTCGACGAGGATGGCGAGGAGTTGCTCGCCGTGGCCAACGTGGGCGACTCGCGGGTCTATCGCTACTCGGTCGGCGACCTCGAGCAGCTCACCGACGACCACAGCCTGGTCGCCGACCTCGTCCGTGAGGGCACCCTGTCGCCCGAGGAAGCGGCGGTCCATCCCCAGCGCAACATCGTCACCCGGGCGTTGGGGGTCAGCGACCGGGTGCCGGTCGACACCATCACCATCGAGCCGGTGGCCGGGGACCGCTACGTGCTGTGCTCCGACGGGCTGTTCAACGAGGTTCCCGAGCCGGGCATCTCGGCGGTGCTGCATCGGCTGGACGACCCTGCGGAGGCCGCCGACGAGCTCGTGCGGCTGGCGGTCGAGGGCGGCGGCCGTGACAACGTGACGGTCGTCGTCGTCGACGTCGTCGACGACGCAGGACGAGCCGGCGCGGCTTCCGCTGCCTTTGCGGTCGGCGCACCATCCGGCCTTGCAAGCCGCGCCGAACCAGTGGGCGTGACCGGCACCGATGATGGCGACGCCGGCGGCGACGTCGCCCTCGAGGCCCCGGGGGCCACGAACGGCAGCGAGGACGGGGGCGGGCGCGGCGGCGTGGCGCTCGAAACGAGACCGCGGGGCCGGCGGCTCACCTGGCGGGTCCTGCTGTTCTCCCTGCTCGTGCTGGCGTTGGTGGGCGGTGCCTTCGCCACCATCCAGTGGTACGGGCGCTCCACCTACTTCGTCGGCTTCGAGGGCGACCGCGTCGCCATCTTCAAGGGGCGGCCCGGGGGCGTGCTCTGGCTCAATCCGGTGTTGGAGGAGACGACCGACATCGAACGGTCCGACGTGCCGGCCGACACCCGCGACGACCTGGAAGCCGGCAAGGAACAGTCCTCACTCGGCGACGCCCACCGCTACGTGGACCGGCTGACGGAGCGTGCCGACGCGCTGGCGGCCGAGGCGACCACCACCACGACGCGGCCGACCACAACGACGAGCGCGCCGAGGACCACGACCACCCAGGCACCATGATCGGCGCCGTCCGTCGCAACACCGAGCTGGGCCTGCTGGTGCTGGGCACGATGTTCGTGGTCGGCGCCTACGTGCTGACCACGCTGCCCGACGACAGCCCGATCCCGAACACCACGGGCCCGTTCCTGGCCATCATCGTCGGCCTACCGCTGGTGGCCCACATCGCCGTCCGTCGCCTGGCGCCGCAGGCCGACGGCATGCTCCTGCCGCTGGCGAGCTTGCTCAACGGCCTGGGCTACGTGTTCGTCGTCCGCATCGACGAGGCAAGGGCCGATCCCGACGGGCTCGCCGGCCTGCAGTCGGTCTGGATGATCCTCGGCGTCTCCGCCTTCATCGCCACGCTGATCGTGGTGCGCGACGTTCGAGTGCTCGAGCGCTACCGCTACACGGCTGGCTTCGTGGGCATCGTGCTGCTGCTCCTGCCGCTGGTCCCGGTGCTCGGTCGCACCATCAACGGCAGCAAGATCTGGGTCTCGATCGGCCCCGTCAACTTCCAGCCCGGCGAGTTCGCCAAGCTGGCGCTGGCCGTGTTCTTCGCCGGCTACCTGTGGGAGAAGCGCGAGCTGCTGGCGATCAACCGGGCGTACGGGCCGCTCTCGCTGCCCGACCCCAAGCACCTCGGCCCCGTCCTCCTGGCCTGGGGAGCGTCGCTGGTGGTCATGGTGTCGGAGCGCGACCTCGGCTCGTCGCTGCTGTTCTTCACCCTGTTCCTGGTCCTCATCTGGGTCGCCACCGAGCGGGTCTCGTACCTCGCCCTGGGTGTGGCATTGTTCGCCGGGGGAGCGGCCGTCGCCTTCAACGCGTTCAACCACGTGCAGGAGCGGGTGGACATCTGGTTCGACCCTTGGGGTAAGGACCGGGGCTACCAGGTGGTGCAGGCGGCCTTCGCCATGGCCGACGGCGGCGTCTCCGGGACCGGCCTGGCGCTCGGCTCCCCGACCAAGATCCCGGTGGTCGAGAGCGACATGATCTTCGCCGCCATCGGCGAGGAGCTGGGGCTGCTGGGTGCCACGGCGGTGCTCATCGGGTTCCTGTTGATGATCGGCGCCGGCCTGCGCATCGCCCAGCGGGCGGCCGGCGGCTTCGAGCGGCTGCTGGCGGTCGGGCTGACGACGCTGCTGGGGTTCCAGGCGTTCATCATCATGGCGGGCGTCGTGCGGTTGCTGCCGCTCACGGGGGTGACGCTGCCGTTCATCTCCTACGGGGGCTCGTCGCTGCTGGCCAACTACGTGTTGCTGGCCCTGCTGCTGCGGATCTCCGACGACTCGGCCGAGCGACAATCCGAGCACCTGGAGCCCGGTCGGTGACCGAGGTCGAGACGTGAGCAAGCAGATCCGCAACATCGGCGTGTTCCTCGCAGTCTGCTACGCGGCACTGTTCTTCCAGGTCAACCGGCTGACGATCTTCCAGGCCGACGAGCTCAAGGACAACCCCGCCAACAACCGCGAGGTCGAGCGCGACTTCTCGAGCCCGCGGGGATCGATCATCACCGCCGACGGCGTGATCGTGGCCCGCTCGGTCGCCTCCAACGACCAGTACAAGCTGCAACGCCAGTACCCGACCGGCGAGCTGTTCGCCCACGTCACCGGCTACTTCGCCTTCGAGCTGGGCGCGGCGGGCCTCGAGCGCAGCTACAACGACGACCTGGCCGGGCGCACCATCGACTTCGACCTGCGGCGGCTGTCCGACCTGTTCGTCGACCGCGAGCGCGTGGGCGACCTCACCCTCTCGATGCGCAACGACTTGCAGGAGGTGGCGCGCCAAGAGCTCGGCCAACGAGAGGGATCGGTCGTGGCCCTCGATCCCCGCAACGGCGAGATCCTCGCGCTGTGGTCGTTCCCCTCGTACGACCCCAACGCGCTGGCGGACCACAACTTCGATGCCGCCGAGCAGGTCGCCGCGCTGCTCAACGCCGACCCCGAAAAGCCCACCCTGGCGCGCTCGTACCAGGAGAACTTCTTCCCGGGGTCGACGTTCAAGATCGTCACCGCCGCCGCCGGCGTGGAGCGTGGCGACGTCAACGAGGACGAGCCGGTGTACCCCGAGCGGCAGGCGTACCAGCCCATCAGCGCCAACGGCAACCCGGTCGGCAGCCCTGTCCCCAACTTCGGGGGATCGACGTGCGGGGGGGCGCTGTTTCCGATCCTCCAGGCCTCGTGCAACTCGGCGTTCGCACAGATGGGCGCCGAGGACGTCGGTGCCGACGCCATGATCGACGGCGCCGAGGCCTTCGGCTTCAACCAGGACGTGCCGATCGACCTCCCGCGTCCGACCCGGTCGACGTTCCCAACCGAGGTCGACGGCACGCCGCTGTCGCAGAACCCCGCCGTGGTCGCCCAGCTGGCCATCGGCCAGAACGACGTGCGCTCCACGCCGCTGCAGATGGCGCTGGTGGCGGCGGCCGTCGCCAACGGCGGCGAGATCATGGCCCCGCACGTCGTGCGCGAGGTGCGTGACGACCAGGGCGAGGTGGTCGACACGATCGACGCCGACGACGTGTGGACCCAGGCCATGAGCGGCGGGACCGCCGACCTGTTGCGGCGGGGGATGATCTCGGTGGTCGAGGACGGCACTGCCAGCCGGCTCGACGAGGGCCTCGGCGGCTTCGAGGTCGGCGGCAAGACGGGCACCGCCCAGATCGGCTCGACCGACAGCTCGCACGCCTGGATCATCGGCTTCGCGGGACCCCCCGGCGAGGCCCCCAGCGTGGCCGTCGCGGTCATCGTGGAGGGTCAGCCGGGTGTGAGCGAGCAAACTGGTGGCAGAGTGGCAGCGCCGATCGCCGCCGCGGTGATGCGGCAAGCACTGGAACAGCCGGCTGCCCCGGCCGACCAGGAATCTGGGGACTCCGAATCGGGTGACAGCGATGACGCATGAACTCCGGCCGGACGGCCCCATCTCGTAACCTGAGGACCACATGTCGTCGCAGCAGAGGCAAGTCATCTTCAACGGGCGCTACGAGCTGCACCGGCGGCTCGGGCGCGGCGGCATGGCCGAGGTCTACCTGGCACGCGACCAGATGCTCGACCGGCCGGTGGCGGTCAAGGTGCTGTTCCCGGCGCTGGCCACCGACGCGGGTTTCGTCGAGCGCTTCCGCCGCGAGGCCCAGTCGGCCGCCAACCTCCAGCACGCCAACATCGTGTCGGTGTTCGACTGGGGCGAGGCCAACGGCACGTACTTCATCGTCATGGAGTACGTCGAGGGCCACACCCTTGCCGAGATCCTCCGGGACGACGGCCGGGTGCATCCCGACCGCGCCGCTGAGATCACCGCCGACATCGCGGCCGCCCTTGGCTTTGCCCACCGCAACGGCGTCGTGCACCGCGACGTCAAGCCCGGCAACGTGCTCGTCACGGCCGACGGCAGCGTCAAGGTGGCCGACTTCGGCATCGCCCGGGCCATCAGCGACCACTCCGACCAGAACCTGACCAAGACCGGCTCGGTCATGGGGACGGCGACCTATTTCTCGCCGGAGCAGGCCCGTGGCGCGCCCGTCGATCCCCGCAGCGACCTCTACAGCCTGGGCTGCGTGCTCTACGAGATGACCACCGGCCAGGCGCCGTTCAGCGGCGACAGCGCCGTGGCCATCGCGTACAAGCACGTGCAAGAGAACCCGGTTCCACCCCGGCAGATCGACCCCGCCCTGCCCGAGACGCTCGAGGCCATCACGCTCAAGTGCCTGGCCAAGAACCCCGCGAACCGCTATCCGACGGCACAGGACCTGCGGGCCGATCTGCGGCGCTATCTCGACGGGGCGCGCATCCTGGCCGAGCCGGTGCTGGCTCCGCCGATCGACCCCGGCGCCACCAACGTGATGGCGCCGACCGGCTACGGCGACGGCACCGCCGTGGTGACGGGCTGGTCGGGCGACGACGGCTACGGGGACTACGGCCAGTACGAGGACTACACCCAACCCGACGAGGAGCCCAAGCGCTCCAAGTGGTTCCTGGCCGTGCTCATCCTGCTGCTGCTGATCCTCGCCGGGCTGCTGTTCCTGCTGGTCCGGAACTTCGCGGACGACGACAACGACCCGACGCTGGTCACCGTGCCGAACGTCGTGGGCCAACCCGCCGACGAGGCCGAGGCGGCGCTGGAGGCCGAGGGATTCGATGTCAGGCGGGCGTCGGAGCCGTCGACCGAGGAACAGCGCGATCGGGTGATCGAACAGGATCCGCCCCCAAATGAGCAGGCGGCGGAGGGGTCCGTGGTCACGATCACCATCGGTGCCGGCCCCGAAACCGGCACGGTGCCGGACGTCACTGGTCAGACCGTCGACGAGGCGAGCCAGGCGATCACCGAGGCGGGATTCGTCCCCAGCCAGCAGCCGGAGGAGAACGCCGACGTCGAGGAGAACGTCGTGATCCGCACCGACCCGCCGGCCGGCAGCGA
Organism: Acidimicrobiales bacterium; assembly: GCA_050744525.1. GTDB lineage: Bacteria > Actinomycetota > Acidimicrobiia > Acidimicrobiales > VFJN01 > DASQUK01. The sequence goes on from JBOGHG010000112.1 coordinate 7,151, forward strand.
GCTGGCGCTCAACGGGACGGTGACGATCGTCTACTCGTCGGGGCCAAACACGATCCAGGTACCCGACGTGGGGGGCCAGAGCGTGAACGACGCGACGAACACCCTTACGGGTGCCGGCTTCACAGGGACCATCCAGGAGCGGCAGGAGTCGTCCGACGACGTCGAGGAGGGGCGGGTCATCCGCACCGAGCCCGGCGCCGGCCAACAGGCGCCCGCCAACGCGACCATCACGCTGGTCGTGTCGTCGGGTCAGGGCCAGGTCGGTGTGCCCGATGTGGTCGGCCGCACGGAGGACAACGCGCAGCGGCTCCTCGAGGATTTCGACGTCCAGACGACCGACGAAGACACCAACGATCCCAACCAGGACGGTCGGGTGCTCCAACAGAACCCGCCGGGCGGGGCCCAGGTCGACCAGGGGTCGACGGTCACCCTGGTGATCGGCCGCTTCCGGGAGACGGAGACCACCCAAGGCAACGGGCCGGGCAACGGCGACTGACCCTCCCGCGATGGCCCGCACGCTCGTGTTGCTCCGCCACGGCGAGAGCGAGTGGAACCGCCTGAACCTGTTCACCGGTTGGTACGACTGCGACCTGACGGCCGCCGGTGAGGCGGAGGCGATCGCCGGTGGCCGCCTCATGGCGGAGCGGGGGTTGCTGCCCGACGTGGTGCACACGTCGGTGCTGGTGCGGGCGATCCGGACCGCCGACCTGGCCCTGCGGGAGATGGGACGCACGTGGATCCCGGTGCGGCGGCACTGGCGGCTCAACGAGCGCCACTACGGCGACCTGCAGGGCCTCAACAAGGCCGAGACCGCCGAGCGCTTCGGTGCCGAGCAGGTGAAGCTGTGGCGGCGCTCGTACGACGTGCCGCCCCCGGCGATGGACCGGGACGACCCGCGCAACGTGCGCCACGACCCCCGCTACGCCGGCCTGCCGCCCGAACTGGTGCCCGACACCGAGTGCCTGGCCGACGTCGTCGAGCGGATGCTGCCGTACTGGTACGACGACATCGTCCCGGACCTCGGCGCCGACGCAGTCGTGCTCGTGTCGGCGCATGGCAACAGCCTGCGGGCGTTGGTGAAGCACCTCGACGGCATCTCGGACGCCGACATCGTGGACCTCAACATCCCCACCGGCGAGCCGCTGGTCTACGAGCTCGCCGACGACTTCCTGCCCCTCGTGGCGAAGCCCACGATCGAGCGCTACCTGCGCTCGCGGGAGGAGATCGCCGCCGCCGCCGACGCGGTCGCCCGCCAGGCGGCCGGCTGAGCCCCAGCCCGGGCCGTGATCCCGGGCTTCTGGTTGCAGCAGCCTCGGGGCTGGACAACGCTGATCGAGACCGGGTCCTCTTTCAGGGCCGTCGTGTCGGCGTGCCGCACCGGCTCGCCGAACGGCACCATGCCACGCACCGCGGTCGCCAGAACCTGAACCGACACGCGCCAGGGGCGCGGCCCCAACGGCCGCGCCCCTGGACGTCGAGGCTCGTCAGAACACGATGCCGACCTGGCCGCCGGTGGCCGGGATCGGCCACAGCACAATGGCCAGCAGGAACGTCGCGAACTGCGACCACGTGTCGAAGCGGTCGTATCCCTCGTTGAAGGCGACGATCACGCCGACGATCAGCCAGACGAGCAGGATGAGACTCGCGAGCGGGATCCGGACGCCCGTCCTCGACAAAGCCATGGGTCCTCCCTCAGTGGTTCCTCCGGCCGTCGCAGCACCCCTCGGCCAGCGCTTGGCGTCGCGCACGGCGCCGACGTGCCGGAACGACCGTTGGCTCGATAAGTACCCCGCCAGCGGCAGTCGAACCGCGCGGGCCGTGCGTCAAAATGCGACCGCAGGACGGCGCGCGCTGGGAGCGACTCGAAGGCCGCTCCCCGTGGCGGCGTCGTCGAGCAACGGCGTCGCGTCGATAGGGGATCGGTCTTCGGCCGGTGGCGACGGGCCGGTGCACGAGTGCGACCTCCACGAGCCGGAGGGTACGTACCGAGGGCTTCCCAGTCGTTTCGGTCGGATGGACCTCGCCTGCCGCCCGACGGATCCGTAAGCTCCCGCGCCATGGCACGGGAGAAGTACCTCGACCACCTCGCAACCGTCCCGCTGTTCTCCGGCGCAACGACCAAGGAGCTGCGGGCGGTCGCCAAAGCATCGGTGGAGATGACCATCGACGAGGGCAAGCAGTTCGTCACGCAGGGCGAGATCGGCCGTGAGGCGTTCATCATCGTCGAGGGCCGCGCCGATGTCTCACGGGGTGGGAGCACGATCGCCACGCTGGGACCGGGCGATTGCGTGGGCGAGTTGGCCCTGCTGGACCACGGTCCCCGCACCGCGTCCGTCACCGCGGCGACACCGCTCACGGTTCTGGTGCTCGGGCCGCGGGAGTTCTCAGGCCTGCTCGACGAGCTGCCCGCCCTCAATCACAAGATGCTCGCCGCCCTCGCCGGCAAGGTGCGCGATCTCGACAGCCAGACCTTCGGCTGACCCCGGGCCCCGCTATCGGTGTCCGGCTGCCCGTGCCGGGTCGGATTCCGACCCCTCCGGTCAGGTTGGATAGGTTTCCGCGGCGTGAGCACCGCGACGACCGCCGACGACGCCGGCCAGCGCACCGGCACGCCCGCACTTGCGCGGCGGATCCGCCCGGCCCACGTCGCGGTCGGCGTCGGCATCGCCTTCGCGCTCCTCACGGTGGCGTCGGGTGTCGTCGCGACCGTGCTCCAGTGGCACGACGACTCCGGTGTGCAGCGCGAAGTGTTCGGCAACATCCCGTCGGCCTGGAAGGCCGTCTTCTACACCGCGCTGCCGGTGCTCATCGTCTATGGCGCCGTGGTGTTCTCGTGGCGGGTCCGCAACTGGGAGCGGGGCGCTCCCGACGATCGCCGCACCACGCGGGCCAACGTCGGGCGTCGCCTAGCCGACTTCCGTGCCGGCGTCTACATGCAGACGCTGCTGCGCGACCCGGTGGCGGGCGTCATGCACTCGCTCATCTACTTCGGCTTCCTCGTGCTGCTCGCCGTCACCACGGTCCTCGAGATCAACCACCAGCTCCCAGAGAGCGCCAAGTTCCTCCACGGCGACGTGTACCGGGGCTATTCCCTGGTCGGCGACGTGGCCGGGGTGGTGTTCGTGCTCGGGGTCGGGTGGGCGATCGTGCGCCGCTACGTGCTGCGGCCGTACCGGATCCGCATCAAGTCCAAGCCCGAGCACGCCGTCATCCTCGGGACCCTGCTGGCCATCGGCGTCACCGGCTTCGGTGCCGAGGCGTACCGCATCGCCCTCGACGGGCGGCCCGACTTCGAGGAGTGGTCGGTCGTCGGCTACACGCTGTCGGGCCTGATCGACGACAGCGGCAGCCTCGCCGGCTGGCACCAGGGGTGGTGGGTGGCCCACGTCGTCAGCTTCCTGGTGTTCCTGGTGATCCTGCCCGTCACGATGCTGCGCCACATGTTCACCTCGCCCCTCAACATGTACCTGCGCGATCGCGAGCGGCCCAAGGGCGCCATGAAGCCGCTGCCCAACCTCATGGAGACCGAGCTCGAATCGTTCGGCGCCGCCACCGTCGAGGACTTCACCTGGAAGCAGCTGCTCGACACCGATGCCTGCACGATGTGCGGTCGGTGCACCTCGGTATGCCCGGCCCATGCCACCGGCAAGCCGCTCGATCCCCGCGAGATCGTGCTCAAGGCCGGTGAGGTCATGGCCCGAACCGGCAGCCCGCCGGTGTCGCCGCCCATCGGCATGGACGCCGAGATCACGGTGTCCGCCGACTCGCTCTTCGAGCGCATCACACCGGACGAGATCTGGGCGTGCACGGCGTGCAAGGCGTGCGACGAGATCTGCCCGGTCAACATCGAGATCCTCGACAAGATCCTCGACATGCGGCGCTACCTGTCACTCATGGAGTCGAACTTCCCCACGGAGCTGGGCACCGCCTACCGGTCCATGGAGAACTCGGCCAACCCCTGGGGCATGGCGCAGGCCGACCGCGGCGCCTGGGCCTCCAAGGTGGAGGGCGTCGCCATCGTCGACCCCGGCGACGCCTTCGACCACGAGTACCTGTACTGGGTCGGCTGTGCCGGCAGCTTCGACGACAAGAACCAGAAGGTGACGTTGGCCATGGCCAAGCTCATGCAGCGAGCCGGCCTCGACTTCGCCATCCTCGGCCCGTCGGAGATGTGCAACGGCGACCCCGCCCGGCGGTCGGGCAACGAGTACATCTACCAGATGCTCGCCACGCAGAACATCGAGACGCTCAACGGCATGGGCGTGCGCAAGATCGTCACCCAGTGCCCGCACTGCTTCAACACTCTGGGCAACGAGTACCCGCAGCTCGGCGGCAACTACGAGGTCGTCCACCACAGCCAGCTGCTCGAGTGGCTCATCGCCGAGGGGCGCCTGGACCTGAGCGACGCCCGGCTCGACGAACGCGTCGTCTACCACGACTCGTGCTACCTCGGCCGGCACAACGACGTGTACGTGGCCCCGCGCCGGGTCATCGGCAGCCTGGGTGGCGTCGAGATCGTCGAGGCGGGCCGCAACGGGACCAAGGGCATGTGCTGTGGCGCGGGCGGCGCCCGCATGTGGATGGAGGAGACGATCGGCAAGAAGGTCAACGACGAGCGCAGCCAGGAGCTCATCGCGACCGGCGCGAGCCGCATCGCGGTGGCCTGCCCCTTCTGCTACATCATGATCGACGACGGCACCAAGGCCGCCGGCAAGGAAGAGGACGAGGTGCGGGTGGCGGACATCTCCATGCACCTGCTCGAGGCGCTCGACGAGCGGGACGCCCGGCGCCTCGAGACACTCGGCGACTGACCCCTCACCGATTGCGAACTCGGCGGTGGCACGCGAAGCGGGGCGCTGCGTCCGCCCCGGCAGCGCTGGCCACCGTGAGCCAAGAGGACGTGCCTATCCGCTCAGGTCCTGTCCGACCGTCGCGTGCACCAGTGCCGTGAACGTGGAGCCGGCGTCGTCCCCGAAGGGCACCCGCCCGACGGCCAGATCCACGCCTTCGCCCTGCGCCAGGTCGGCGAGGTCGTTGCGCACGTCCACCATGGCCCGGCCCATGCCGTAGGCCGGCATGACCGCCACCATGCGGCTGGTCGTGCGAGAAGAGCTGAGCGCCGCCACGGTCTCGCCCGCCCGGAAGCGCTCGGCCAGGATGCGGCCCGCCGCGATCCTGACCGCCATGCGCTCCGATGCCGTGACGGCGCCCAGCCCGAGCTGCACCAGCACCGACCCGAAGGTCATCGGGGGAGTGATGGCCAACGCCTCGCACTGCGCGTGCAGCTCGTGAAGTCGTCGTTCCAGGAACCGGGCTGTGACCAGCCCCGTCGATGGATCGACACAATCGACAGAGGAGGCGACCGCGACCCGCTCGGCGGCCCAGGCCCCCAGGGCGCGGGCGAGCAGACCGAGCGGGTCGATCCAGCCGCCCCACTCGTTGCCG
>JBOGHG010000113.1:0-12143 GCA_050744525.1 Acidimicrobiales bacterium
CGGGAGGCGGCTCGTGGTGCTGCGCCCGGCCTCCGGCCCGCACCGGGTGATCGACGTCGCCACCGCGACCGACGTCACCGCGCAGCATCGGGGGTTCGACGGCCGCGTCGACCTGCTGAGCGGGCAGTTCGGCCGCGCCACCATCACGCGCATCTCGGCCGACGACCTGCGCCACCGGACCCCCCGCAACGACGCCGTGCGGGCCCTGTCGGCGGTCGACCAGGTGGCGCTGTGGGGCGCTGCCGACGATCTGCTCGGCCTGGGCTCGGGCCGGGGCGACGCTGCCGGCACGTGGCGGTCGCTGGCAGGCGACACCGACGTCAACTGGGCCACCGACCATCGCACGGAGATCCAGGCCGCCGCGCGTCTGCGTCAGCACATCGGGGCGCTGCGATCGCTGTCGTCCAGCGCTCCGGACCTGTCCGACGACGACGCCGTGGCCTTGGCGCAGAGCATCGTCTCGCAGCTCACCGCCGCCACCAACGCCAAGGGCACCAGGCCCCCGGTGCTGCTCGACGAGACGTTCGACCAGCTCGAGCCGGCTGTCGTGCCCCTGCTGCTCGAGCTGCTCCCCGGGCTGGTGGGCGACCTGCAGGTCATGCTCCTCACCGACGACGAGGCCATCGCCAGCTGGGCGCGGCTCGAGGCCTTGGCGGGCGAGCTGGCCCTCGTCGAGCCCGCGCTCGCCGCCGACTAGCCCTTCCGGCGGAGCTGCGGGTCCTGTCGCCTCCGGTGCGGGACCCGCTGCCCCGCCTCCCTCGCGGGCAGTTCGAGCGCCCCACTAGCGTGCCTCCATGGGTTCTGCTGTTATGGTGCGGCTGGCGCGACTCGACGACGCCGAGGCGACGCGACAGATCTACAACACCGAGGTGCGGAGCACCAGCGTCACGTTCGACCTCGTGCCGCGGTCGCTCGGGGAGCAGCGCGACTGGCTGACCGCCCGCAGCGGCGCCCACGCCGTCGTGGTCGCCGAGCGCGAAGGAGACGGCGTCGTGGGCTTCGCCTCGCTGTCGCGTTGGGGCAAGAGGCCCGCCTACAACACCAGCGTCGAGGACTCCGTCTACGTCCACCGTCGCCACCGCGGCCGCGGCATCGGCAAGCTGCTGCTCGGCGAGCTGCTCGACGTGGCCACGGCCCACGGCTTCCACGCCGTCTTCGCCCGCATCGTCGGTGGGCACGAGGGCTCGATCCGGCTGCACGAATCGTTCGGGTTCGAGGTGGTGGGTACCGAGCGCGAGGTCGGCCGCAAGTTCGGCCGCTGGCTGGACGTGGTGGTGATGGAGCTGTTGCTCGCAGCCGACGCCGGGCCAGGCTGACCCGATGCTGCCGGGTTACCCTCGTGGGCAAATGCTGGGGTTGGGGGCATCCATGGGTCCATCGAGATCAACGCGCCGGTCGGCGCGGACGGCCGTGCTCGTTGCCACGATGAGCACGATGGCGATCGTGCTGTCCCCGGCGACCACCGCCACAGCCGCTCGGGTGGAGGAGCCTGGCCCTCCTGCCGGGCAGTTCCGCGCCCTGACCTACAACGTGGCGGGCCTGCCTGCGGTGCTGTCAGGCTCGGAACCCGACGTCAACACCGAGCTCATCAGCCCGCTGCTGAACGACTACGACCTCGTGCTCGTGCAGGAGAGCTGGATCAACCCGGATCCACCGATCCCGGGCCTCGAGTTCTTCCACGAGGTGCTGGTCTCCCAGGTCACCCACCCGTACCTGTCCCAGCCCGCCCCACCACCGCGGGAGCCCGATCCTCGCCGCCCCGACGCGCTGGTGTCCGACGGGCTCAACCGCATGTCCCGGTTCCCGTTCGGCGCGCTGACCCGGGTCATGTGGAACGACTGCTTCGGCGGTGCCAACACGAGCGACGGCGGCGCGGGCGACTGCCTGGCGCAGAAGGGATTCTCGGTGGCGCGCACGACGGTCGCGCGCGGCGTCGAGATCGACGTGTACAACCTGCACGGCGAGGCCGGCAACACGCCGGATGACCAGGGGCACCGCGCCGCCGGCTTCGAGCAGCTCGCCGAGTTCATCGCCGTCGAGTCGGCCGGACGGCCGGTGATCGTCGGCGGCGACTTCAACCTCAACACCGACCGCGCCCCCGACGGTGGGGTGTTCGACACGTTCCTCGCGGCGACCGGCCTCACCGACGTGTGCGCCGTCGTCGACTGCGGTGACGACGCCGACCGGATAGACAAGTTCGTGTTCCGCAGCGGTGGCGGGGTGACGATCCAGCCGCTGGAACACCGCTTCGAACGCGACAGGTTCCGGCGACAGGACGGCGCCCCCCTGTCCGACCACGACGCGCTGGCGGTGACGTTCGCATGGTCGGGGTCTGCGGGCGGCGGGCTCCCCACCACGCAGCCGCCGGACGAAGCTGCGAGCGTCGCCCCGCCTGCCGTTCCGGTCGCCGCGGTTCCGCGGTTCACCGGTTGACGCCAATCGGGCGGCTAGCCGTCGCCTAGCCGGTCCCCCACGAATAGGTCTGCTTCTCGAGGTGCAGGTAGGTGAAGGTCTCGGTGGCGCGGACGCCGGGGATGGCCCGGATCACGTCGTTGATGATGTGCAGCAGCTCCTCGTGGTCGCGGCACACGACCTCGATCACCAGGTCGAAACGGCCGGTCGTGACCACGACGTAGTCGACGTTGTCGACCTTGGCCAGCTTGGATGCCACGGCCCGGAGGTCGCCGTCGACCTCGACGCCGATCATCGCCTCGAGCTTGAAGCCGAGCATGAGCGGATCGGTCACGGCCACCACCTGCATCACGCCGTTCTCGATCAGGCGTTGGACCCGCTGACGCACCGCCGCCTGCGACAGGCCCACGGCCGGGCCGAGCTTGGCGTAGGGCGTGCGCCCGTCGAGCTGCAGTTCGCGGATGATCGCCTTGTCGATGTCGTCGAGCACGACGGGCGGCTGGTCGCTCACGACTCCGCCAGCACCGACTCGAGGTCGGCGGCCGGCCGACCCAGCGCCTTGGCCACTGCGGGGTTGACCACGTGCCCCAGCGCGGTGTTGACGCCGAGGGCGAGCGGTTCGTCCTGCTGCACTGCCGCCGCGATCCCCAGGCGAGCCAGCTCGACCACGTAGGGCAGCGTGACGTTGGTGAGCGCGTAGGTCGACGTGTGGGGAACGGCGCCGGGCATGTTGCCGACCGCGTAGTGGACCACGCCGTGACGCTCGAAGGTGGGCTCGGAGTGCGTGGTCTCGTGCGAGGTCTCGACGCAGCCGCCCTGGTCGATGGCGATGTCGACCACGACAGAGCCCGGCTTCATCGACCGCACCATGTCCTCGGTCACCACCACGGGAGCTCGGCTGCCGGCGACGAGCACGGCGCCGATCACCAGGTCGGCGTCGCCGACCACCCGCTCGACCTGGCCGCGGTTCGACGCCAGCGTGGTGATCCTTCCCATCTGGATCTGGTCGACGTGCCGCAGGCGATCGATGTTCTTGTCCAGCAGGTCGACCTCGGCCTCGAGGCCCGCTGCCATCCACGCCGCGTTCCATCCGACGTTCCCCGCCCCCAGCACCACAACCCGGGCCGGGCGGACCCCCGGTGCCCCGCCCATCAGCACCCCCCGCCCCCCGTGGGGGCGCTCGAGGAAGTGGGCGCCGACCTGCACCGACATCCGCCCTGCCACCTCGCTCATCGGGGCCAGGAGCGGCAGGTCGCCGGAGGGCAGCTGCACGGTCTCGTACGCGATGCCCGTGACGCCGTGCTCCACCAGGGCGTCCGCCACGGCCGGGTAGGCGGCGAGATGCAGATAGGTGAAGACCGCCTGTTCCTTGCGGAGGTAGGCGAACTCGCTGGGCTGCGGTTCCTTCACCTTGCAGATCAGCTCGGCGCGCCCCCACAGCTCCGCGGCTTCGTCCACAATCTCGGCCCCGGCCCGGCGGAAGGTGTCGTCGTCGAGGCTCGATCCGGCGCCGGCACCGGACTGGACGAGGACGTCGATACCGTGCGCGTTCAGCTCGCGGACCCCATCGGGAGTTATGGCGATCCGCGCCTCGTCCTCCTTGATCTCGGTGGGAACGCCAACTGCCAGGGTCACCGGCTCACCTCACGAGCGCCGCACCAACACGGTCATGCCCTCCACCAGGGCGGTGCGGATGGCCGACACGATCTCGTCGAACTGGTCGGGGCCGGCCACCAGCGGCGGCGACAGCTGGATCACCGGGTCGCCCCTGTCGTCGGCGCGGCAGATGAGGCCCAGCTCCAGGAGCTTGGGCGTGAGCACACCGCGCAGCAGCCGCTCCGACTCGTCGTCGTCGAACGACTCCTTGGTGCCCTGGTCCTTCACGAGTTCGATACCGTAGAAGTACCCCATTCCGCGGATCTCGCCAACGATCGGTAGGTCGGCGAGCGATTCCAGCGCGGAGCGGAACTCGGGCTCGTAGCCACGCACCCGGCCCACGAGGTCCTCGGACTCGAACACGTCGAGATTGGCAAGCGCCACCGCACAGCTCACGGGATGGCCCCCGAAGGTGATGCCGTGGAGGAACGAGGCGCCGGGCTCGAGGAACGGTTCGGCGATGTGGTCACCCACCATGACCCCGCCGAGCGGCGAGTAGCCCGAGGTGAGTCCCTTGGCCATCGTGATCATGTCGGGCTGGTAGCCCAGGCGCTCGGCTCCGAACATGGCACCGAGCCGACCGAAGGCGCAGATCACCTCGTCGGACACCAGCAGCACGCCGTGCCGGTCGCAGATCTCCCGCACCCGCGCGAAGTAACCCGGATCGGGCGTGAGGCAGCCGCCGGCATTCTGGACCGGCTCGAGGTACACCGCGGCCACCGTCGCGGGATCCTCGCGTTCGATGGCGACCTCGATGTCGTCGGCACAGGCCAGCGTGCAAGCGGGCGCCGACACGCAGAAGCGGCAGCGGTAGCGGTTGGTGTTGGCGACGTGGAACGCGCCCGGCACCAGCGGCTCGAACGGTGTGCGGTACACCGCCAGCCCCGTGATCGACAGCGCGCCCATGGTCGTGCCGTGATACGCGAGGTCGCGGGCGATCACCTTCGTGCGCTGCGGCTGGCCGATGGCCTTGAAGTACTGGCGCGCCAGCTTCCAGGCCGACTCCACGGCCTCGCTGCCGCCGGTGGTGAAGAACGCCCGGTTGAGGTTGCCCGGAGCGAGCTGCGCCAGCCGGGCCGCCAGCTCGATGGCGGCCGGGTGTGCGTACGTCCAGATGGGGAAGTAGGCCAGCTCGCTGCCCTGCTTCGACGCCGCCTGGGCGAGTTCGGTGCGTCCGTGCCCGGCCTGGACGGTGAACAGCCCGGCCAGCCCATCCAGGTAGCGCTTGCCCCGGTGGTCCCACACGTAGCATCCCTCGCCCCGCTCGATGACGGTCACGCCGTCGACGCCGGGCGTCAGCCGCGAGAAGTGACCCCACAGGTGATCGCGGGCGAGCCGTTGGAGGTCATCGGGGGAGTGGGTCACAGCAAGGTGCTCCTCGGTGGCGGGGGGTGCATGGTCGCAGGTCAGGCGGTGAGGCGCCGGCGCTGCCAGAGCGTGAGCACGCCGATCAGCAGCAGGCTCACGAGCAGGATCGACGTGGCCAGCACGTTGATCTGTGGTGGCAGCGAGGCCTTGGTGGCGGCGTTGACGTAGAGCGGGTAGGTCACGGTCGAGCCGCTGTTGAAGTAGGTGATGATGAAGTCGTCGAGCGACAGCGCGAGCGACAACATGGCGGCGGCGACGATCCCGGGCACGATCAGCGGCAGCGTGACGCGCACGAAGGTGCGCAGCGGCGGCGCCCCCAGGTCCATCGCCGCATCCTCCAGCGTCCAGTCGAGCCCACGCACCCGGGCCCGCACCGTGAGCGCCACGAAGCTGACCTCGAAGGCGATGTGGGCGATCACGATCGTGCCGAAGCCACGGTTCCAGCCGAGATCGAGGAACAGCGTGAGCAGCGACGCGCCCATGACGATCTCGGGCGCGGTGAGCGGCAGCACCAGGAAGCTCTCGACGAGCTTGTCGCCGGTGAAGCGCTGCCGCACCAGCGCGACCGCCACCAGGGTGCCCAGGACGATCGAGACCGCGGTCGACAGCGCCGCCACCTGCAGGCTGGTCCACAGGGCGTCGGTGAGCTGGGGGTAGCGGAACGGGTCGGCCCAGTTGTCGAACGTGAAGCCCTGCCAGGTGAGGTTGAACTTGCCCGACGGGTCGTTGAACGAGAAGGCGATGATCACCGCGATCGGGATGAACAGGTAGACGAGCACGAGCCCGGCGACCAGCCGCAGCACGAAGTCGCCGAGCCGGCCCGGTCGGCGCCGGCGACGTCCCGCCGCCGGCGGCACGCCGGCGACGTCGCCCGCGGGACGGGCCTCGATGGTGGGCGCGGCCATCAGGCAAGTTCCTCGGTGCCCAGCGCCCAGGTGTAGGCGAGGACCGCCACCAGGATGATCGCCATCAGCAGGAAGCTCAGCGCCGCCGCCGCGGGATAGTCCTTGACCACCAGGAACTGCTGCTGGACGACGTTGCCGATCATCCGCGTCTGCGTGCTGCCGAGGTAATCGGCGTTGATGAAGTCGCCGCTGGCGGGGATGAACACGAGCAGGCTGCCCGCCAGCAGGCCGGGCATCGAGAGCGGCAGGACCACCCTGCGGAAGGCCCGGCAGCTCCCCGAGTAGAGGTCGCGGGCGGCCTCGAGCAGGTGGGGATCGATCTTCTCGAGGCTCACGTACAGGGGCAGCACCATGAAGGGCACGAAGTTGTAGATGAGCCCGCCGATCACGGCCCAGCTCGTGCTGAGCAGGCGACCTTCCCGGGGCAGCAGGCCGATGGTGTCGAGCGCGTCCACCACCCAGCCGTCGTCGGCGAGGATCGTCTTCCACGCCAAGGTGCGCACGAGGAAGGTGACGAAGAAGGGCAGGATGACCAACCCCAGCAGCACGTTCCTGTAGCGGCCGGACTTGAACGCGATCACGTAGGCGAGCGGGTAGGCCATCACCAGGCATGCCAGGGTGGCCACGGCCGCGTACCAGAACGAGCGGACGATCTGGTCGCGGAAGTCGGTGAGCGCGTCGCCGTAGTTGGACCAGTCCCAGCTGAAACGGAGCTCGGGCAGGAACACCGAGCCGGCGTTGCTCGACAACGAGGTGCGGAGCAACGACCAGATCGGCACGACGAAGAAGATGACGAGGTAGACGACGGCGGGAGCCACCAGCAGGTACGGCCCGACGCGGCTGCTTCGACGTCTTGCTTCCCGCTCTTGCCGCCTGCGGCGGCGGGCCGCTCCGGCCCAGGGGCGCCCGCTGGTGGCCACCCCCGCCATCTATTCCCCCGTCACTTCTGCGTAGATGGTTGCGTACTCGGCGTCCTCCTCGTCGCTGAGCGCCGGCCACGAGTGGAGCAGGGCGAAGGTCTCCTCCGGCGGATTGATGAGGGGGTTGTCGGCCACCTCGGGGTCGAGCTTGGACAGCTCGTCGGTCATGTCGCTCAGGACGGGCACGTACTGCACCTCGTTGACGAGCTGTGCGTAGTTGGCCCGGTCGTACACGTAGTTCATCCACTCCTCGGCGCCGAGCTGGTTGCGGGTGGTGATCGGGATCACCATCACGTCGACGAAGGTGGTGCCGCCGGCCTCGGGGACCACGAAGTCGAGGTCGGGGTCGTCGGCTTGGAGCTGCACCACGTCGCCCGAGTACGCCTGGGCGATCACCAGGTTCCCGGCCGCCAGGTCGTCGATGTAGTCGTTGCCGGTGAAGCGCCGGATCTGGCCCTTGTCGTTCTCCTCCGCGACCTTGTCGGCCGCCCGCTGCACCGTCTCGGTGGAGGGGTCGGTCGGGTCGTCGCCCTGGCCGAGCATGACCATGCCGAGCGCGTCCTGCGCGTCCGAGAACAGCGACACCCGGCCCTTGAAGGCCGGGTCCCACAGGTCGTCGATGCTCGTGATCTCGCGCCCGGCGAGCCGCCGGTTGTAGCCGAGGCCCACCAGGCCCGACATGTACGGCAGCGTGTACACCCGCTCGGGGTCGATCGACGCCTCGAGCAGGTCGGGGCGCAGGTTGGACTTGTTGGGGATGTTCTCGTCGTTCAGCGGGTTCAGCCATTCGAGGCGGATCAGCCGGCCGGCCATGAAGTCGGTCGGGATCACCAGGTCGGCGCCGATGTCCTGGCCCTCGGCGAGCGGGTCCTTGACCTTCGCGAACCACTGCTCGTTGTCGTTGAAGTCCTCCTTGTAGTCCACGGACAGTCCGGAGGCGTCGGCGAACTGGTCGACGAACCCCTCGGCGATGTACAGGGGCCAGTTGGAGATGCGCAGCGTGTCGCTGGAGCTCTGGCTCGAACCCCCGCCGGCCGCGGTGCCGGTGTCGTCGTCGCCACCGCAGGCCGCCGCGAGCCATGGCGGCACGAGCGCGACGCCGGCGACGGTGACCGCGCCGCGTCCGAGGAAGCGGCGGCGGCTCGCGCGCAGCGCGGCGAAGTGCGCGAACTGATCGTCCGGGTCCGACCTGGGTGTCCTGTTCCCAGCCATGGCGACTCCTTGTCGTGCGGCGGTTCCTTGGCGGGCTTGTATACGATCGCGGACGGGCGGGGTCAGGTGCCGTCCAACAGTTCCTCGAGATCCTCGGCGGTGGGGATCTCGGCTGCGGGTAACACCAGCGATGCGTCGGGGGGCCAGCTCGCCCACACCTCGTCGCCGGGGCGGAGCAACGGTAGATCGACCTCGTGGCCGATCTGGGCGACGATCGCGGAGCCGTCGCCCGCCGCCAGCAACAGGCGCACCAGCGGTCCCTGGAAGGTGAGGTCGGTCACCGTCCCCCGCACGGCGCCGACACCGCTCGGTTCCTCGGTCGTGATGCGCACGCGCTCGGGCCTGACCATCAGCGTCGCGCTGCCCCCGATCTCGATGCGGACGTCACCGCAGGCCGAGGCCATCGTGGTGCCGAGGACGTCGACGTCGAACGCCGCCGACCCGTCCGCGGTGGCGGCCGCGACGCCGACGACCCGGCATGGCCACATGTTGGCTTGGCCGATGAACCCCGCGACGAACACGCTCGCCGGGCGAGCGTAGATGTCGACCGGGGTGCCGATCTGTTCGACGCGCCCGGCGTTCATGACCGCGATGCGGTCGCTCATGGTGAGCGCCTCTTCCTGGTCGTGCGTCACGTAGATGAACGTGATGCCCACCTCGCGCTGGATCCGCTTCAGCTCGAACTGCATGACCTGGCGCAGCTTGAGGTCGAGCGCACCCAGTGGTTCGTCGAGCAGCAGAGCGCTCGGATAGTTGACCAGGGCGCGGGCCAGCGCCACCCGCTGCTGCTGGCCGCCGGACAGCTGCGCCGGCTTGCGTCGGGCGAAGTCGTCCAGGCGCACCACCCCGAGCATCTCGTCGACCCGCCGTGAGGTCTCGGCCCTCGACAGCTTGCGGCTGCGCGGTCCGAAGGCCACGTTCTCCCACACCGTCATGTGCGGGAACAGCGCGTAGTGCTGGAAGACGGTGTTGACGTTGCGCTTGTAGGGCGGGGTGCGGGAGACGTCGGTGCCCTCGAGCCGGATCGCCCCTCCGGTCGTCTCCTCGAACCCGGCGATCATCCGCAAGGTCGTCGTCTTGCCGCAGCCGGACGGTCCGAGCAGCGAGAAGAACTCGCCCCCGGCGACGTCGAAGCACGCGTCGTCGACGGCCACGAAGTCGCCGAAGCGCTTGGTCACGTGGTCGAGCTCGACGACCGTCGCGGCCGGGATCGCTCCCGCCACCGCCCCGGCCGCGCCAACCGTCGTGGCCTCGGGCGAGTGGGCCTCGCTGCTCAGCGTGGTGTCGTCACCCAGGACGGACCCCTCCTGTTCGCACCCCGCGGTCCGACTCGAAGATTCGCGGACTCTGGGCCGCTGTGCAACTGATCCCATTGCCATTTCATCGTCCTGCAACGGAATCCCTTGCGGGACTGCGGCTCATCGGTGGATGCTCTGGCGGACGCAGCGAAAGCAGAGGGGGAGACCGATCGTGCCGCACGAGAACTTCATCGGCGGGGCGTGGAAGCCCGCGGCGACCGGTGCCACCGACGATGTGCTGAACCCGGCCACGGGCGAGACGATCGCCCAGGTACCGTCCAGCGACGCCACCGACGCGGATGCCGCCGTCGCCGTCGCCGCGGAGGCCTTCACCAGCTGGGGTACGACCACCCCGCGGGAGCGTAGCGAGAAGCTGCTCGCCCTGGCCGACGCCATCGAGGCCAACCTCGACGACCTCAAGCAGATCGAGATGAGCAACGTCGGCAAGCCCGTCTCGATCATCGACTTCGAGTTCGATCTCACCGTCGACAACCTGAGGTTCTTCGCCGGCGCCGCCCGCACCCTGCAGGCCCAGGCCACGGGCGAGTACCTCAAGGGCCACACGTCGATGCTGCGGCGCGACCCGCTCGGCGTCTGCGTCGGCATCGCGCCGTGGAACTACCCGCTCAACATGGCGACATGGAAGCTGGCCCCGGCGCTGGCGGCCGGCAACACGTTCATCCTCAAGCCGTCCGAGCTGACCCCGTTGAGCGCCCTGAGGCTGGCGGAGATCTCGGCGGACATCTTCCCACCCGGTGTCTTCAACGTGGTGTGCGGCCAGGGCGAGCAGGCGGGCGACGCCCTCGTGCGCCACCCGGGCGTGGCGATGGTGTCGCTCACCGGCGACGTCGAGACCGGCAAGCTCATCGCCCGCAACGCCGCCGACTCGCTCAAGCGGGTCCACCTCGAGCTGGGCGGCAAGGCCCCGGTGGTGGTGTTCGACGACGCCGACGTCGAGGCCCTGGTCGGCTGCCTGGCCGAGAACGCCTACTACAACACCGGCCAGGACTGCACCGCCCCCTGCCGGGTGGTCGCGGGTCCCGGGGTCTACGACCGGCTGCTGGACGACCTCGGCAACGCCGTCGACGCGCTGGCCGTCGGTGATCCCACGCTCGAGGGCACCGCCGTGGGACCGCTGGTGTCGGCGGCCCAGCGGGAGCGGGTGGCGGGCATGGTGAGCCGGTCGGTGGACGCGGGCGCCGAGGTGGTGACGGGCGGCGAGGTGATCGACGGTCCCGGCTTCTTCTACCAGGCAACGGTGGTGGCGAACCCGTCGCAGGATTCCGAGCTGGTCCAGCGGGAGGTATTCGGCCCGGTGGTGAGCGTCCAGCGCTTCAGCGACGAGGACCACGCATTGGCCTGGGCCAACGGTGTGGACTACGGCCTCGCCGCCAGCGTGTGGACCCGCGACGTCGGCCGTGCCATGCGCATGTCACGGGCGCTGCGGTTCGGCACCGTGTGGGTCAACGACCACATCCCGATCGTGTCGGAGCTCCCCCACGGCGGGTTCGAGCAGAGCGGCTACGGCAAGGACATGTCGATCTACGCCGTGGAGCACTACACCGAGCTCAAGCACGTGATGGTCAGTCACTGACCCCCCGGAGGACCGAGGTCGAACAGCAGCGGCTCGCTGTAGCCGTCGGGGACGAACAACCCGTCACAATCCTCCCGGTAGGTGCCCTGGACCTCGCCGGCGACGAGCCATCGGAGGGCGCAGACCGCCCGGTCGATGTCGGCCGTGTGGTTGTATGCGCCGAGGCTGATGCGCACCATGCCCGGCGCGCCCCGGTGCTCGCCCCCGCGCGCCAAGCCCAGCCACCGGCCGACCTCGACGCGGTCCAGCCGCAGCAGGTGGTGCATGTAGGGGTGCGCGCAGAAGCACCCGTGGCGCACGCCCACGCCGTGCTCGTAGCCGAGCACCGCGGCCACCAGGCCGTGGTCGAGGCCGTCGACGGTGAACGGGATGACGCCGATCTTCGGGCCGCCGGCGCCCGATGCCTCGGGTTCGACCGGCCCGTGCAGCCGGACGCCGGGCACGTCCGCCAAGCGGGCCACCGCGTAGCCGGCGAGCTCGGCCTCGCGGGCCGCGATGCGGTCCAAGCCGATCCGATCCAGCACCTTGACGGCGGCGGCGAGGGCGACGGCGCCGACGACGTTGGGGCTCCCCGGCTCCTCGCGGTCGGGCAGGTCGGCCCACGCCACGTCGTCCGACGTGACCGCGCGAACCGTCCCCCCGCCACCGTGATCGGGTGCGCTACGGAACGCGTCCCGCCGGCCGATCAGGGCGCCCGTCCCGAATGGTGCGTACATCTTGTGCCCCGACAGCGCGACGAAGTCGAGGTGGCCCGGGTCGCCGTGCGCACGCATGTCGA
>JBOGHG010000114.1:0-12115 GCA_050744525.1 Acidimicrobiales bacterium
AGTGCCGTGACCGGTAACGTTTGCCCCGTCCACGCCGAGTCAGATTCGTCGCTGGCAAGGACGCAGGACGAAGGCATAGCCGTAGCTACGTCGAGGACGAGGACGCAGCCAGCGGCGAATGTGGCCGCCGTGGCGGGTCGCCAATGTTGCCGGTCACGGCACTAGTGCCGCTCGGGCGCGTCGAGGACGGGGCACGTTCCGACCCGTTCAGGCGTCGCGAGCGGCGACGAAGCGGGCGAGGTCGACCAGCTCGTCGCGGGCCCGCGACGTGATGTCGGCGGCGTCGATGGCGTCGATCGCCCGGGCGGTGAGCCGCTCGATGAGCCGCTCGATCTCGTCGAGGGCGCCCCCGTCCACCAGCAGCTGCTGGATCGCCACCACCTCGCCCTCGGACAGGCCCGGCTGGCCGACCCGATCCAGGAGGCTGATGCGCCCGTCGCTGGCTCGTTCGACCGCCGCCGCCAGGAGCGGCGTCGGCTTGCCCTCGCGCAGGTCCTGTCCCACCGGCTTGCCCGTCATCGCCGGATCACCGAACGCGCCCAGCACGTCGTCGCGGAGCTGGAAGGCCTCACCCAACGGCCCGCCGTAGGCCGACAGCGGGCCCCGCAGGTTACCGAGGCGGCCGGCGAGCGCTGCACCCACGTGGAGTGGTCGCTCGATCGTGTACTTGCCCGACTTGTAGCGGGCGATGCGGTGGGCGACGAGCCGATCGCGGTCGGCGCGGGCGGTGGCCAGCAGGTCGAGGTACTGGCCCACATTGAGCTCGAGGCGGAGCTCGTGCCACACGGCGTTGGCTTCGGCGTTGGCATCACCCAGCAGCATGTCGGCGTAGACGTGAGACAGGTCGCCGATGAGGATGGCGACGCCCTCGCCGTAGCGTCGGGCCTCGCCCCGCCAATCGCCGGCCCGGTGCTCGCGGGCGAACTCGATGTGGGTCGTCCGGGCGCCGCGGCGCGTGTCGGATCCGTCCATCACGTCGTCGTGCACGAGGGCGAAGGCGTGGAGCAGCTCGAAGGCGGCGCCGGCGTCGATGATGTGGGGATCGTCCGGATCACCGCCGGCGCCCACGAAGGCCCAGTAGCAGAACGCCGGCCGCAGGCGCTTCCCGCCGGCGTCGACCAGATGACGGAGGGCCCGCAGCGGCGCGGCGATCGCCGGGTCGATGGCCTGCCAGCGGGTGATCTCGGCGTCGAACAGCCGAGCGAGTCGCTCGTCCACGCGGACCGCTACGTCGCGCAGGCTCGGCGGCGAGGGGGCGGATGAGCGAGAGCGCATGGCCACCCCCACGTTACGGCCCTCTCCTGGGCGCTGGGGACATCGCGCCCACGGTGGATACCGTGCCGGACGGTGGTTGGTCGGGGTCGTCGTCGCGGGCTGTGGGCGGCGGCCGGGATCGCCGCCGTCGCTCTGACGGCCTCGACCGGCTGTGCGTGGGGGGGCCAGGACGACGAGCCTGAGGACGGGCTCGCGCCCGACACCGCCCGCTTCACCTACGGCGACCGCCAGGTCGAGGTGCCGCTGACGTCGTGCGGGCGCGACGAGGAAGAGGACGTCGTGCTCCTCGCGGGACGGCGGGGGGCGGTCGTCGTCCAGGCGGCCGCCGACCTGGGAGACGAGGGGTTCGACCGCACCGGGGTCACAGCCGATCTCGGCGACGCGGGCATCGTCGGCGCGTTCGGCGCCGAGCTGGACCAGGGCCCGGCCGGCGAGATCAGCGATGTGCGGATCGATGGCGATCGACTGATCGTCGAGGGCACCTGGGTGCCGCTCGACGCCGAGCTCGAACCGACCGCGGCACCGTCCGCCGGAGGTGTCGAGGGCGAGCTACGCGCGCGTTGCCCCGCCGACAACGACGGAGGCGGGGACACCGCGGCCCGGAGGTTCGTGGCCACCCCGTGGCAATAGCGAACGCCCGGCCCTCTGACCGTTCGTCATTGCCCCGGGCGCCAACGGGAACCGTTCGTCATTGCCTCGGGGTTGTGGCCCCCTCGTCGGCGCCGGGCCCGGCTTCGTCGCGGCCGGCGGCGGGCACCTCCTCGGTCTCGGCCTCGAGCTCGGCCACGACCTGCTCGACGTCGAACCGGGCGCTGGCGATCCGATCCCGGCACAGGCGCAGCAGCTCCGCCGCCCGCCGCACACGGCTGCCCAGCACGTCGACATCGACCTCGTCACCGTCGAGCTCGTCGAGTATGCCCTCGAGCTCCGCCAGCGCCTCGGCGTAGCCGATCTCCCGCTCACTCATCGTCTGCTCCTTGCGCCTCGGTCACGGTGCTGCGGACGACGCCGTCGGCCAACGTCGTCGTCAATGAGTCGCCCTGGGCCACGTCGGCTACCGAGCGCAGCACGCGACCCCCGGCGTGGTGCGTGATCGACCAGCCCCGGGCCAGGGTGCGGGCCGGATCGAGCGCCCGAACCTGCGCCTCGAGCCGGTCGAGGTCGTGGGCGGCGGCCGCGACCAGCCGCGGTGGACGATGGGCCACGCGCTGGCCGACGACCGCGAGCGCCAGCTCCCGGCCCCGCAGGTGGCCCCGCGCGCTCGAGGACGTCCGGCCGGCCGAGCGCTCGAGCAGCCGAGCGGAGCGGTCGAGCGCGCCGGTCGCACCCCGCCGCACCCGCGGCGGGCGGGCGGCGAGGTCGCGGTCGGCGGCGGCCAACCCCTGGCGGGTCGCCACCGCCACGTGGCGCCCACACGTGCTCAGCCGCACCGCCTCGCCCCGCAGCCGGCGCCGCACCGCGACCGCGATGTCCTGCCACACCCCGACCACGCGCCGTTCGAACGCCCTGACGTCGTCGACGACCGCCTGGGCGCACGCGGTCGGCGTCTTGTAGGCGCCGTGGGCCACCTCGTCGGCGATCGTGCGGTCGATGTCGTGGCCGATGCCGGTCAGCACCGGCACATCGAGGCCGGCGATGGTCCTGGCGATGAGCTCGCTGTCGAACGCCGCCAGGTCGGTGGTGGCACCCCCACCCCGGACCAGCAGCACCGCGTCGATGCCGCGGGTGGCGACGGCCCCGAGCCCCCACGCCACCGACCGGGCCGCGTCGTAGCCCTGCACCCGCACGTCGGCCCGGATCACGCGGAACCCGATGCCGGAGCGCCGCAGTTCGTCGAGCACGTCGTGCTCGGCGGCGCTGCCGGCGCTGGTGACCAGTCCCAGGCGCAGGGGCAGCAGCGGGGGCTGCAGCTCGGCTTGCCGGCCGAGCAGCCCCTCGGCGTCGAGTCGCCGGAGCAGGCGCTCGCGATCGGCGGCCAGGCGCCCGAGCGTGAAATCCGGGTCGATGTCGGACATCTGGAGCTGGAGCCGCCCGCCCCGCGGCCAATACCCGGGCCGTCCCCGGACCCGGACCTCGGTGCCGTCGACCATGCGCACGGCGTTGCCGCCGGCAGCCAGGCGGGCGTTGACCTGCCGCCGGGCGTCGTCGAACAGCACGACCGGCAGCGTGGCCAGTGGCGGCTTGGACAGGTCGCCGCCCGGCGCCGGCTCGATCAGGTCGAACCACACGATCCCGCCGCGGCCCCGGCTGAGGTTGCGGATCACGCCCCGGACCCACACCTCGTCGGGGAACGCTCGTCGCAGAGCCACCGCGACAGCCTCGCCCACCTCGGTGACCGACCAGGTGGGCTCGTCGGGGTCGTCCCACAGGGTTTGGGGTGTCGGGCGGGCCTTCGGCACGGCGCCGACGTTAGCGACCGGGTATGACGGTCTCGGCCGACCCGGGGTTAGGGTCGAGTTGGTGCACAGGGAGATCGCCCCCGGGGTCCTGCAGATCGACACGCTTCTCGGCGGGTGGCGGCAGGTCACGGCCGGCTACCTGATCACCGGCGACTCCCCGGTGCTGGTGGAGACCGGGAGCCAGACGTCGGTGCCCGCCCTGCTCGCTGGCCTCGGCGAGCTCGGGGTCGACGGCGGCGAGCTGGCCGGTGTGGCCGTGACGCACATCCACCTCGACCATGCCGGCGGCGTCGGCGACGTCGCCGCCGCCTTCCCCAGCGCCACGGTCTACGTCCACGAGAAGGGTGCCCGGCACCTCGTCGATCCCACCAAGCTGGTCAACAGCGCCGCCCTGGTCTACGGCGAGCTGCTCGACTCGCTCTACGGCCGCCTGACACCCACGCCGGCCGAACGGGTGCACGTCCTGGCCGACGGCGAGCAGATCGGCGTCTCTTCCAACCGCACGCTCACCACGGTCGACTCGCCGGGCCACGCCAAGCACCACCTGGCTCTGCACGACTCCGGCTCGGGGATCCTGTTCGCGGGCGACGCCGTGGGCGTGCGGCTGCCGGACGTCGGCATCCTCCGCCCGGCCACGCCGCCGCCCGACTTCGACCTCGACCAGGCCCTCACCTCGCTGCGGCGGTTCTCGAAACGCCGGCCCGCCGGCATCGCCCTCGCCCACTTCGGGCTGGTTCCCGACCCGGTCGAGATCCTCGACGAGGCGCAGGGCACGCTGCGCCGCTGGGCCGAGGTCGCCGAGGGAGCGTGGCGCCAGGGCCGCGACATCGCCGAGGCGCTGGCCGAGGCGTTCGGTGCCGAGCTCGAGGGCACCGACCCCGCCGAGCGCGAGAAGCTCGAGACCCTCAACGGGATCCACTCCAACGCCGCCGGCTTCCACCGCTGGCTCGAGAAGCGGGCCGAGGCCGGCGGTCCCGGCAGCACACCGTCAAGCAGCGCCCCCCAGTCCGGCCCGACCCCGACCCGCCACCCCTTGATGGCCTCGGTCTTCGACCGACCCATCGTCCAATGAAGGAGCTCCCATGCCTGAAGCCGTGATCGTCTCGACGGCCCGCAGCCCGGTCGGCCGCGCCATGAAGGGTTCGTTGGTGGAGTGCCGACCCGACGACCTCGCCGCCACCATCGTCAGGGCGGCGCTCGAGAAGGTGCCCCAGCTCGATCCGCAGTCGGTCGACGACCTGATGATGGGCTGCGGCCAGCCCGGTGGCGAGTCGGGTCACAACGTGGCCCGCGTCGCGGGCATCCTGGCCGGCATGCCGGACGTGCCCGGCGTGACGGTCAACCGCTACTGCTCGTCGTCGCTCCAGACCATCCGCATGGCGGCGCACGCCATCAAGGCCGGCGAGGGCGACGTGTTCGTCAGCGCCGGGGTCGAGACCGTCAGCCGGTACGGCAACGGCATGGCCGACGTCGGGCCGACCAACCCGGCGTTTGCCGATGCCCAGGCCCGCACGGCCGAGCGCGCCAACGGCGCCGACTCGTGGCAACCGCCCGAGGGCCTGCCGGACATCTACATCGCCATGGGCCAGACGGCCGAGAACGTGCGGCTGGCCGAGAACGTGGGCCGCCGGGAGATGGACGAGTTCGCCGCGCTGTCGCAGCAGCGCGCCGTGGCCAACCAGGAGAACGGCTACTGGGACGGCGAGATCACGCCCGTCACCACGCCGTCGGGCGCCGTGGTCGGCAAGGACGACGGTCCCCGAGCCGGCACGACGGTCGAGAAGCTGGCGGAGCTGAAGCCGGTGTTCCGCCCCGACGGCGAGGTGACCGCAGGCAACGCCTGTCCGCTCAACGACGGCGCCGCCGCCGTCATCGTCATGAGCGACGCCAAGGCTGCGGAGCTGGGGATCGAGCCCTTGGCCCGGATCGTCTCGTCGGGCGTGAGCGCCCTCAACCCCGAGATCATGGGGCTCGGCCCCATCGAGGCGTCCCGCCAGGCGCTGTCCCGGGCCGGGATGGCGATCGACGACATCGACCTGGTGGAGATCAACGAGGCGTTCGCCGCCCAGGTGATCCCGTCCGCCAGGCACCTCGGCATCCCGTGGGACAAGCTCAACGTCAAGGGCGGCGCGATCGCCCTCGGCCACCCCTTCGGCATGACCGGCGCCCGCATCATGACCACCCTCATCCACGCCCTCCAGGACGAGGACAAGACCTTCGGCCTCGAGACCATGTGCGTCGGCGGCGGTCAGGGCATGGCCATGATCGTCGAGCGGCTGAGTTAGAGGGCGCCAGCGCCCACTGGTTCGTTTCCTGGCGCCGTCCTGGTTGCTGCATAACCAAAACGGCGCCAGGAACCGTCGACCGCGCTAGGGCAACCCCGCATGGGGGACGTCGACCGTGGTGGTGAGGAGCACCGCCTCCCGGGCGGTCGCACGGTTGCTCTCGAAGAAGTCCGGGGCGGCACAGGCCAGCAGGGTGCGGCCGTCGTCCCCGCCGAGCATGCAGGCGTAGATGCCGAGGCCCTCGGGGCCCCGGATCTCGTCCACGACACCCTCACCCTCCGCCACCCGCACCAACCGGTTCCCGAGGGCATCGGCCGCCCAGATGAGGCCCTCGGCGTCGAGGGCGCACCCGTCCGGCGCAACGCGCTCGATCGTGGCCCACACCCGCCGGTCCGTCAGCGAGCCGTCCTCTCCGATCGTGAAGGCGGTGTAGCGCCCGCCCGTGGTTTCGCCGACGATGAGCGTCGACCCGTCGGGCGTGACGACCGCGCCGTTGGGGAATGCGAGGTCGTCGGCCGCCACGTTCACGGCACCGTCGGGGGCGACGTGCACGAGCGTCGCACCGCAGGGCGCGGCGCCGGCCATGATGTCGAACCCGAAGTTGCCGACGTAGGCATGGCCGCGTGCGTCGACCACGATGTCGTTGGCGTGCCCGCCGCAGTGGTCGTCGATGTCGGCGTGGGTGGTGACGGAGCCGCGGTCAGGCCATAGGCGAAGCACGCGCCGGTCCTTCATCGACACCACCAGCAGCGAGCCATCGGGCATCCAGCCCAGGCCCGACGGTTGGGCGTCGACCGTGAGGATCTCCTCGTGGGTTCCGCCAGGGTCGATGGCGAACACCGTGTGCCGGTAGAAGTCGGACACCCACCAGCGGCCGCCGTGCCAGCGCGGTCCCTCGAAGAACCCGCCGCCCTCTGCCAGGGTTGCGAACGAGCGCTCGCTCATGTTGCGGGACCGTAGTTCCGTTCTCGTCACCCGGCCCCGTAGACGGGGACCGCCGGCGGGGCCTTGGCCAGCAGGTCGTCGACGACCGGCCCGAGTTCGGCCGGGTCCCAGCGCGCGCCCTTGTCGGTGGGGGTGCCGTGCTGCCATCCGTCGGCCACCGCGACCTTGCCGGCCTCGACCTCGAACACCCGGCCCGTCACGTGCGCCGACTCCGCGGAACCGAGCCACACCACCAGCGGCGCGACGTTCTCGGGGGCCATGGCGTCGAACGCCGCGGGGTCGTCGGGCGCCGCCATCGTGTCGGCGAAGATCGTCTCCGTCATGCGCGTGCGGGCCGAGGGCGCGATGGCGTTGGCGGTCACGCCGTAGCGCCCCAGCTCGGCGGCCTGGACGAGCGTGAGCGCGGCGATCCCGGCCTTGGCGGCGCTGTACGCGGCCTGGCCCACCGAGCCGTGCAGGCCGGCGCCCGATGACGTGTTGACGATGCGGGCGTCGACCGGCTCCCCCGCCTTGGACCGCTCCCGCCAGTGCTCCGCCGCGAAGCGGGAGACGGCGAAGTGGCCCTTGAGGTGGACCCGGACGACCGCGTCCCACTCTTCCTCGCCGCAGGACACGAACATGCGGTCGCGCACGAACCCGGCATTGTTCACCACGACGTCGAGCCGGCCGAACGCCTCGAGCGCGGCGCGGACGAGGCGACGGGCGCCCTCCCAATCGGCCACGTCGTCGCCGTTGACCGTGGCCTCGCCGCCACCGGCGACGACCTCCTCGGCCACCGCGCGGACCGCGGCCGGCGAACCGGCGGTGCCGTCGAGCTCGGCGCCGATGTCGTTGACCACGAGCCGGGCCCCCTGGCGGGCGAACTCGAGCGCGTGCGCCCGGCCGATCCCGCGCGCTGCACCAGTGACGATGACCACCCGACCGTCGCAGATCCCCGTCATGCGCGCATGGTGTCACACGATCTGACGAGCACCCTGGCCGAGACGTGGGCCTGGCGGCCGCCGCCGGTGAGCGCATCCCACAGAAGATCGGTCGCCAGGTTCACGTCGGACCCCTTCTCCTCGGTCACCCGCACCTCGACGAAGCGCACCCGGCCGCGACGCCCCGGCTTGGCGAGCGGCACCCAGCGCTCGCGCTCCTTGAACTGGCCGTAGATGATCTCCACCTTGGGCAGCGTGGCGAGGGCGCGCAGGTAGACGTCCTGGCGCTGGCTCTGGCCCGCGTCGTCGGGCCGATCCGTGACCCGGGCCGTGTAGTAGCGGACCGCCCGGAGTTCGCAGCCCCGCAGCATCGCCTCGCACATCGTCTGGACGTCGAGCCACTTGAGCCCGGGCTCGCCCCTGACGGCCCCGTAGTAGAAGTTGAAGCCGTCGATGTAGGCGACGGCCCGTTTCGCCATCGGCAACCCTCCTGACAGTCCGGCGGACCCAGCAAGTGATACCGGTCATCCACCCCTGGCATATTACATCACGTGTAATTTGCCATCGTCGAGCGATCACCTGGGAGGGACCATGGCCGACACGGCGACCAAGGAGCTAGTCGTGCGGCTCCCCGAGGAGCTGCACGCCGAAGTGAAGGAACGGGCGCAGCGTGAGGAACGGACCATCGCGCAGACGATCCGGCTGGCCCTGCGGCAGTACCTGAGGACAGAGCCGGCGATCTGACCGCGACGGACCAGCGCCCCGGCCCGACCGAGGTAGCCCCTGGCGGGGCGGGGTGCTGAGCGCCTACAGCGTCACCCTCGGCATGTCGACGGGCTGGTGGACCGGTCGGAGACGTGGAGCCTCCCCCGCTGCGGGGCGCGGATGGCAGGACCCAAGCACCGTTTGAAGTAGGGCTACTACGATCCGTCGTGTGAGGGCCCTACGGCAGTACTGGGGCTACATAGGTCTGGCGGCGCTGGTGTTCGCATGGGCCAGTCCGGCGTTCGAGCATCGTGGGCGCCTCCCGGGGTGCTGGTCCAGCCCCGGCGCCTCCGTTGGTCACACGGTTGGTGTCTCAGCGGGCCGAAGCCCCTCGTGAGCTGGCTGTCCGCCCTGACGGTCTGTCAGAAACCCTCTCCGGGCGTCAGGACACCGGCTCGAGCAGCACCAGCGGGATCTCGCGGTCGGTCTTGGCCTGGTAGTTGCCGTAGCCCTTGTACTTGGCGACGACCTGGGGCCACAGCCGGGCCCGCTCGTCGGGCTCGGCGACGCGCGCCCGCATGGGCCGTTTCGGCTCACCCCCGACCGCCACCTCGACGTCGGGGTCGTCGCGCAGGTTGAGGAACCAGGCGGGGTGGTGGTCGGCGCCGCCACGCGAGGCGACCACCACCATGGCGTCGCCGTCGCGCACCGGCGAGGTCAACATCACCGTGTGCGGCCGGCCGCTCTTCCGTCCCGTCGTGGTGAGCTCGACCACCGGCATGCTGGCCGTTGTCCACCCCAGCCGTCCACCGCTGATCCTCAGCACGGTCCGGTGGACGGTGTTCATCCCCTTCAAGAACAGGTCGCTCGGCATGCCCGGACACTACGTCTCGCCCCAGACTGGCGTGGTGCCCGCAGCCGACGACACCTTGCTCGAGGACTACCGGGCGCTCAACCACCCCGAGCGGCGCCGGGAGGTGGAGCGACGAGGTGGGTTCTTCGTGGTGGAGGGCGTGCTGGCGCTGGAGGCGCTGCTCGGTTCGGAGTTCCCCGTCCGTTCGGTGCTGGCAGCGGAGCGCAAGGCGGAGCGGGTGCGTGCCCTCGTCGGTGGCCGGGCGCCGGTGGTGGTGCGGTCGGACGACGAGGTCGCAGCGATCGCCGGCTTCCCCTTCCATCGGGGCGTGTTGGCGGCCGCCGAGCGGCGACCGCTGCCCGGGGTCGCCGACGTGCTGGAGAGCGCCGAGCTGGTCGTCCTGGCCGAGGGACTGACCGACCATGAGAACGTCGGTGCGTTGTTCCGCAACGCCGCGGCCTTCGGCGTCGACGCGGTGTTGCTCGATCCGGCCACCGCCGATCCGCTCTACCGGCGCAGCGTGCGGGTGTCCCTGGGCCACGTGCTGCGGCTGCCGTGGACACGGCTTCCCACCTGGCCGGACGGACTCGGCGATTTGAGGCAGCGCGGGTTCGAGCTCCTGGCCCTGACCCCGGCGCCGCGGGCCGAACCCATCGACGCCGTCGCGCGCGACGTCATCGTCCGCGGCGCCAAGGTCGCCCTGCTGGTCGGGGCCGAGGGCTCCGGGCTCAGCACCGTCGCCGTGGCGACATGCGACCGGCAGGTACGCATCCCCATGGCCGCGGGGGTCGACTCCCTGAACGTGGCCACGGCGGCTGCGGTGGCCTTCCATCGGCTCACCGGATCCGACTGATGCCCTGAGGTTTTTCCCGCTGCGGGCGGGCACCATGGGGACATGCCCCCCACCCACGAGGTCACCAACCAGCCGCCCCCGCTCGAGGGCTACGACGTGTTCGGCGCCGACGTCGCCCTGGTCGACGCGGTCGAGCGGGAGGGAGCCGGCTGGGCCGCCAACGACCTGCACGCGCTCGGCCGCCTGGCGGGGTCGCCGGAGGCCATCGGCTGGGGCTTCGACGCCAATCGCTACCCGCCCGAGCTGCGCACCCACGACCGCTACGGGCATCGCGTCGACGAGGTCGCCTACCACCCCGCCTACCACGAGCTCATGCAGGTCGCGGTGTCCCACGGCCTTCACGGCGCCCCGTGGGCGGTCGACCAACCGGGTGCCCACGTGGCGCGGGCCGCCGGCTTCGTAGCCTGGTCGCAGGTCGAGACCGGGCACGGCTGTCCGATCTCGATGACCTATTCGATCGTTCCCGCCCTGCGGACCCAGCCCGACCTCGCTGGCGAGTGGGAGCCCCGCCTGGTGGCACGGGCCTACGACGGGCGCGACGTGGCCGCCCGTGAGAAGCCCGGCGTCCTGGCCGGCATGGCGATGACCGAGAAGCAGGGGGGCTCCGACGTCCGGGCCAACACCACCCGCGCCGAGCGGGTCGCCGGGGGCGGCGACGACGGCATCTGGCGGCTGACCGGGCACAAGTGGTTCTGCTCGGCGCCGATGTCCGACGTGTTCCTGATGCTGGCGCAGGCTCCGGGCGGGCTGACCTGCTTTCTCGTGCCCCGCTGGCTCCCTGACGGCGAGCGCAACTCGGGCTTTCAGATCATCCGCCTGAAGGACAAGCTCGGCAACCGGTCGAACGCGTCCAGCGAGATCGAGCTGGACGGGGCGCTCGCCTGGATGGTCGGCGAGGAGGGCCGAGGCGTCCGCACCATCATCGACATGGTCGCCCACACCCGGCTGGACTGCGTGCTCGGGGCGACCGCCACGATGCGCCAGGCCACGGCCCAGGCACTCCACCACGCGGCCCACCGGTCGGCCTTCGGCTCGACACTGGTCGATCAGCCGCTCATGCGGGTGGTGCTGGCCGACCTGGCGGTGGAGTCCGAGGCGGCGACGGTGACGGCGATGCGACTGGCGCGTGCCTTCGACGAGGCCGCCCGGGGTGACGCAGACGCCGACGCGCTGAAGCGCATCGCCACCGCGGTCGGCAAGTACTGGACCTGCAAGCGCCAGCCCACACACGTCGGCGAGGCGCTCGAGTGCCTGGGCGGGAACGGCTACGTCGAGGAATCGATCATGCCCCGGTTGTTCCGGGAGAGCCCGCTCAACGGCATCTGGGAGGGCTCGGGCAACGTGATCTGCCTGGACGTGCTGCGGGCGATGGCCCGGGAGCCGGCGGCGCTCGAGGCGTTCCTGTCCGAGATCGACGCCGCCCGTGGTGCCGACCGGCGGCTCGACGACGCCGTCGCCCGCGTGCGCCACGAGTTCGGGGATCTGGTGGGCATCGAGTCCCGCGCCCGGCGGGTCGTCGAGGCCATGGCCCTGGCCCTGCAGGGCAGCCTGCTGGTGCGTTACGGGCATCCGGCGGTGGCCGACGCATTCTGCGCCTCGCGCCTGACGGGCGAGGAGGGGCTGGCGCTGGGGACCCTGCCGCCGGGACTCGATCTCGGCACGATCATCGAGCGCTCCCAGCCCAAGGTCGCGTGAGGCGCCGGGCTGGGGCACTAGGTGGCTGGTGTCGAACGGGGTGTGCGGATCGTCGAGTCAGATCCGTCGCTGGCGAGGACGCAGGCCCGAAGGACTCCACCAGCGAATTCGAGGGCCGAGGACGACGACCAGCGGCGAATCTGGCCGACGAGACGTGCGCCCATCCGTTTGACACCAGCCACCTA
>JBOGHG010000115.1:0-12003 GCA_050744525.1 Acidimicrobiales bacterium
CGAGTGAGCGACCTACGGTTGGACACAGCATCCTCCTCGATGTGGGTTGGACCAGAACCCGAACCCTCGCGAGGGAGATGCTGCACGTGGTGGACCCCGACTCAACCTCTACCGGGACTTACTAGGAAGGTCCACCAGCGAGGGTGGCCCCATTCTGAATCGCCGCATGGCAGGCCCCCGGCGGCCTGACGGATCGCCACGATGCCGCCAAGGCGACAGGCTCAACTCGTGGGGCCTGACATGCGTGCGCCTCGCGTCGGAGGCGGTTCAGAACAAACGGATCTGAGCGTGACGTAACGGCCGCAGGTGAAGCCCCGCCGACCCGTCGACCCCTAAGGTGCATCACGCGCCCGGGGGGTTCGCCTTTTGTCGTGGCGTTAACGCGAATGGTGGCCTCTTAACGGATCGTTAGCGCGCAGGACCGGCGTGAGCGACGGATCCTTGGTGCGTGACAGTCGAGTCGATCGCGCCCGCCCAATCCCCCGCGACACCGCCGGAATCCCGTTCGCGTCCCGCGGTTCCGTTGCCGCCGGATTCGTTCTCGTACCGGCTGAAGCGGCGGTTGCTGGGCCGGCCGATGCACAGCGAGGAGCTGGAGCATCAGCGCCTGGGCAAGCCGACGGCGCTGGCGGTGTTCGCGTCGGACAACCTGTCGTCCTCCGCGTACGCCACGGAGGAGATCTTGCACGTCCTTGTGCCCATCGCTGGGTTGGTGGCGTTCTCGCTGGTGGTACCGATCACGATCTCGATGCTGGTGGTGCTGGCGTTCTTGATCTTGTCGTACCGCGAGACGATCAAGGCGTACCCCTCGGCGGGTGGTGCGTACCTGGTGACGCGGGACAACTTCGGCATCAACGCCGCGCAGGTTGCGGGTGCGGCGCTGCTCACCGACTACATCCTCACGGTGGCGGTGTCGACGGCGGCTGGAGCGGCGGCGCTCACATCGGCCTTCGACGCCCTTGAACCGTATCGGGTACCGATCGCGGCCTTGTTCATCGCCCTCATCGCCTACGGCAACCTGCGGGGAGTCCGAGAGTCGGGGCGCGTCTTCGCGATCCCCACCTATTTCTTCATCACCACGATGGCGTTCCTGCTCGGCATCGGCGCGTGGAGGTACCTGGGTGGCGATCTTCCCGAGTTCGGGCGTCCGCCCGAGGGCGGGGGTCAGCTGCATTGGGGCGCGGCCGCGGGTGTGGGTCTGTTCATGGGGGTGCGGGTGTTCGACGTGTTCCACGCCTTCGCGTCCGGCGGCGCTGCGGTCACGGGCGTGGAGGCGATCTCGAACGGGGTGCCTGCGTTTCGCAAGCCGGAGTGGCGCAACGCCCGGCAGACCCTGGTGTTGATGGGCACCGGTCTGGGGATCATGTTCCTCGGCCTGTCGCTGCTCGCGGCGGAGATCAAGGTCACGCCCTACGAGGAAGGCTCCCCGACGGTCAACTCGCAGATCGGCGAGGCGGTGTTCGGGGACAGCCCGGCGGGCCAGCTCCTGTTCTACGCGCTGCAGGCCGGCACCATGCTGATCTTGATCGTGGCGGCGAACACCGGGTTTGCCGACTTCCCCCGGTTGGCGAGCTTCCAGGCCGGTGACAGCTTCCTGCCCCGCCAGCTGACCAAGCGCGGCCACAAGCTCGTGTACTCCAACGGCATCATCGCGTTGGCCGGTGCCGCCATATTCCTGGTGGTCGTCACGGGGGCGACGGTCAACCGCCTGATCCCGCTCTACGCCATCGGCGTGTTCACCAGCTTCACGCTGTCGCAGTCGGGCATGACCAAGCACCACTGGCGCTTGCGCGAGCCGGGGTGGCGCAAAGGCATCGCCATCAACGGGCTGGGCGCAGTGATATCGGCCGTCGTAGCCGTGATCATCGCCACCACGAAGTTCGCCGACGGGGCGTGGGCAATCCTGATCATCCTGCCGCTGCTGGTCGTGGTCTTCCTGCGGCTCAACCGGCAGTACCGCAGCGAGGCCACCCACCTCGAGGTCGACGTCCCGGCCGCGGCGACCGCGCCCATCTTGCGACGCCACGTGGTCCTGGTGTTCGTCGACCGGCTCGACCTCGCGGCGGCCCGGGCCATCCAGTACGCCCGCACGCTCACGCCGGACGAGCTGCGGGCGGTGCATTTCGTGATCGACGACGACGCCGCACGCCGGCTGGGAGACGAGTGGGGGCGGCTGGGTTTGCACCGGGTGCCGCTCGAGCTCGTCGCTTGCCCGGATCGGCGCCTGACCCGCAGCGCGGTGGAGACCGTGGCGCTCGAGCTGGCCAACGGCGACACCGAGGTCACGGTCCTGCTGCCCGACCGCAAGTTCAACGGCCTGTGGCATCGCGTTCTCCACGACCGAACCGCGGACGCCATCGCCGAGGAGGTGTCCCGGTTGCCGCACGCGAACGTGACCACCGTGCCGTTCCACTTCGACGTCATCGACGACGCCCGGGTCCCGCTGTCGGCGATCGTCGGCGCCGGGGTCGGCGCGGGCAATGGCGGGGCGGCCGGTCCGCGACCCGAAGGTGGTGGCATGGCGTGGGAGGCCCCGGGCCCGGTGCACTCGGTCGGCGCCGATGGGGCCCGTCACGTGGTGGACGGTGGCACGCCGATCGCCGAGGTGCGCTACCGCGATCGGGTACGGATCGGTGGGCGGGTGCGGTCGTTACGCGTCGCGCCTCAGCACGACGTCCCGCTACTGGAGCTGGTGCTGGACGACGGCACCGCCGCCCTGTCTGTCGTGTTCTTTGGCCGGCGGGGGTTGGCCGGTGTCGAGGTGGGGACCCGCATGGTGGTCGAGGGTGCCGTCGGCCTGCATCACAACCGCCTGGCGGTGCTCAACCCCGCCTACGAGCTCCAGCGTTGACGGCGCACGTCAGCCATCGGTCCCGCGAAGCGGTAGCCCATGCCGGGTTCGGTGACGAAGTAGCGGGGGCGGGACGGGTCGGGTTCGAGCTTGCGGCGGATGTGTGCCATGTATACCCGGAGGTAGTTGGTCTCCTCGCCGTAGTCCGGACCCCACACGTCCTGGAGAAGCTGACGCTGAGAGACGAGCTTGCCGGGGTTGCGCACCAGCACCTCGACCAGCCCCCACTCGGTGGGCGTGAGGCGTAGCTCGCCTTCGGGACCGGTGACCCGCTTGGCGGCCAGATCGACGGCGAAGTCGGCGGTCTGGACGACCGCGTTGGGTGGTGCGGGGCCGCTGCGGCGCAACGCGGCCCGCAGGCGGGCCAGCAGCTCGTCCATCCCGAAGGGCTTGGTGACGTAGTCGTCGGCACCGGCGTCGAGGGCCACGACCTTGTCGTGCTCGGCGCCGCGGGCGGACAGGACGATGATCGGCAGCTCTGTCCAGCCCCGCAGCCCGGCGATGACCTCGATGCCGGAGATGCCTGGCAGGCCGAGGTCCACGATCGCGGCGTCGGGTCGATGGCGGGCGGCCAACTGCAGCGCCTCCTCGCCCGTCGGGGCAGGATCCACGATGTAGCCGCGAGCGCGCAGGTTGGTGCCCAGGGCCCGCAGCAGGGGCAGCTCGTCGTCGACTACCAGGACCCGGCTGGCGGCGGCAGCGTCGCTCGAGGGGACGCCCACGTCAGGAGCCGGTGGCATCACGCTGTCCCCGGGATGCTCGTCGCCAGCCGCTGGCGGCCTCATCGTGCCGCCTCGAGCTCGACGACGACAGTGGTCCCACCGCCGGGGGTGTCATCCACGATCAGTTCCCCGCGAATGACGCGGGTGAAGCCCCGGGCCACGGCCAAGCCCAGTCCCACCCCCGCCACACGGCTCCTGTCGCCGCCGACCGCTCCCAGCGCGGTGCTGTCGCCCAACCGTTGGAAGGGTTGGAAGATCCGGTCCCGTTCGGCGACGGGGATGCCAGGGCCGTGGTCCACGATCCGCACGTGCACGCGATCGGCGACCTCGCCCGCCTCGATCCGCACGGGCGTGCCCGGTGGCGTGTGGGTGAGGGCGTTGTCCACGAGGTTGGCCACCACCCGTTCGAGGAGCGCCGGGTCGGCCCGCACCGGCGGCAAGGACTCGGGCACATCGACGTCGACCTTGTGCCCGCGCTCGCCGAGCCCGGCCAGCGCCGCGGGGACCACCTCCTCGAGGCCCACGGCACGTTCGATGGGCGCCACCGCGCCTGTCTGGATCCGGCTCATGTCGAGGAGGTTGCCGACCAGGGTCGTGAGCCGGTCGGTCTCGTCCTCGATGGTGCGCAGGAACTGGTCCCGGTCGGTCTCGGACCAGTCGATGTCCGACTGGCGCAGGCTGCTGGCCGAGGCCTTGATGCCCGCCAGCGGGGTGCGCAGGTCGTGGGAGACCGCCTGGAGCAACGCGCTGCGCAGCTCGTTGGCCTCCGCGAGGGCGGTCGCCTGGGCGGCCTGCGCGGCCATGTGCCGCCGCTCCACGGCCGAGGCCAGCTGGGCGGCGAAGACGTCGAGGATCCGCTGGTCCTCGGCGGCTAGGTCGCTCCCGCGCACGGCGAGCAGGAGGCCCTCGCCGAGCGGACGCACCTTGTCGGCCCCTCCGGGCGTGTCCGGTGCCGACGTCCCCGCCGCGGCCTCCACCTGCCACTGGCCGTCGACCTGGCGCAGCAGGGCCACGCCCCCGAGACCGAACGCTCGGCGCAGGTGGTCGACCAGCACAGGCAACGGGTCGGCTTCGGCCACGGTGCCGGCCAGCCGCGCCATGGTCTCCGCCTCGGCGGCAGCGCGGGCGGCCTCGGCCGCGCGGCGGGCGGCGGCGGCCAC
The DNA here is from genome assembly GCA_050744525.1 of Acidimicrobiales bacterium. GTDB lineage: Bacteria > Actinomycetota > Acidimicrobiia > Acidimicrobiales > VFJN01 > DASQUK01. The sequence continues at coordinate 4,734 of JBOGHG010000115.1, forward strand.
GAACGAGCTGACCACCACCGCCACCACCACGAACATGATCAGGGCCACGAGGTTCTCGGCCTCGGCGATGGTCCAGGTGTGGATGGGCGGTGTGAACAGCCGGTTGGCGAGCAGGAATCCGGCCAGGGCAGCGGCGATCGCCGGCACGACGCCGCCGAGCGCGGCCACGACCACGACGAAGGTCAAGTACAGGAGGAGGATCGTGGGCAGCCCGACGTCGTTGCGCATCGGGACCAGCACGGCGGTGAGCGCCGGCAACCCGGCGACCGCGGTCAGCCAGGCGATGAGCCGACGGCGGGGTGACAGTGCGGCGCCGCGCCGCCGCACCCGGGGCATCGTGCGATCGTCGCCTTTGGACGGCTCGTGAGAGATGACGTGGACGTCGATGGGCCCCGACAAACGCACCGCGCGGTTGATGACCGAGCCCCGGACCAGCTCGGCCCACCGGGAGCGCTGGCTGGCCCCGAGGATGAGCTGGGTGGCGTTCTCGGCCCGGGCGAACTCGACCAACGCGGCGCCGATGTCGGCACCGGCCACCTCGTGGTAGGTGCCCCCGAGGTCATCGACCAGCCTGTGCTGGCGGTCGAGGTCGTCGTCGCGGCCCACCAGGCCCTCGTCGGAGCGGACGTGCACACCGAGCAGCTCGCCGTGGGTCCGATGCGCGATGCGGGCGCCCCGGCGGATCAGCACGTCGGCGCTTGGGGCGCCGGTGATGGCCACGACCACCCGCTCCCGGGTCTCCCACGGTTCGGTGATGCCGTGGCGCTCGCGGTAGTCCTCCAGAGCGTCGTCGACTCGGTCGGCCACCCACAGCAACGCCAGCTCCCGCAACGCCGCCAGGTTGCCGGGGCGAAAATAGTGGGCCAGGGCGGCGTCGATCTTGTCCGGGGCGTAGATGTTGCCGTGGGCCATGCGCCGCCGTAGCGCCTCCGGGGTCATGTCCACCAGCTCGATCTGATCCGCAGCCCGCACGACCTCGTCCGGGACCGTCTCCCGCTGCTTCACGCCGGTGATGCGCTCGACCACGTCGTTGATCGACTCGAGGTGCTGGATGTTGAGCGTCGTGATCACGTGGATGCCGGCGTCGAGCAGCACATGGATGTCCTGCCAGCGCTTGGTGTGCCGGGCGCCGGGGACGTTCGTGTGGGCCAGCTCGTCGACCAGCGCCACCTCGGGCCGCCGGGCGAACACGGCATCCAGGTCCATCTCCTGGAGCGCCGCGTCCCGGTACTCGATGATGCGACGGGGGACGACCTCCAGGTCGCCGACCTGCTCGGCGGTCCGTGCCCGGCCGTGCGTCTCCACGAAGCCGACGACAACGTCGGTGCCGCGCTCGGCCCGGCGCCGGCCCTCGTTGAGCATGGCGAAGGTCTTGCCCACGCCTGGCGCCGCACCCAGGTAGATGCGCAGCGTGCCCCGCCGCGGCTGCCGGCGCGCCGCGCCGGTGGGCGGCGCATCGCTCCGGGACACGGGCTCGGAGGTCATCACGCCACGTCACCCCTCCCGGTCAACGCTCGCCTCGTCGAGGGCGAGGTTGAGCTCGAGGACGTTGACCCGGGTCTCGCCCAGGAAGCCCAGGTCGCGGCCCGACGTGTGGTCGTCGACGAAGGCCAGCAGGTCATCGACCTCCATGCCGCGCTCCTCGGCCACCCGGGGGGCCTGGAGGCGGGCATTGGCCACCGAGATGTCGGGGTCGAGCCCCGACGCCGACGCGGTGACGCCGTCGACCGGCACCTCGGCATCGGCGGCGAGGCCGTTCTCTCGGCGGTAGGCGTCGGCCCGCTCCTCGACGGTGGCGAGGAAGTCCTCGTTGGTGGGGCCCAGGTTGGAACCGGAGCTGGCGGCGGCGTCGTACCCGTCGCCAGCCGCCGACGGCCGGGGATGGAAGTACTGCGGCTGGGTGAACGACTGGCCGATGCGGCTCGAACCCACCGCCTCGCCGGAGGCGTCGGTGACCAGCGAGCCGTCGGCCTTGTCGCCGAACAGGCCCTGGGCGACGCCCGTCACCGCCAGCGGGTACACGAGCCCCGTGACCACGGTGAACACCAGCAGCATGAGCACGGCAGGGAAGAACTGGCGGCGCATCACGACACCCCCATCGCAGAGATCAGCAGGTCGATGAGCTTGATGCCGGCAAACGGCGCGACCAGGCCGCCCAGGCCGTAGATCAGGAGGTTGCGGCGCAACATCACGGCCGCGCTCTCGGCCCGGAACTTCACGCCGCGTAACGCCAGCGGAATCAACCCGACGATGATCAGCGCGTTGAAGATGACCGCGGACAGGATCGCCGAGCGGGGCGTGTCCAGCGCCATGACGTTCAGCTCATCGAGCGCCGGCAGCACACCCGAGAACATCGCCGGGATCATGGCGAAGTACTTCGCGACGTCATTGGCGATCGAGAACGTCGTGAGCGAGCCCCGCGTGATGAGCAGCTGCTTGCCGATCTCGACGACCTCGATGAGCTTCGTCGGGTTGGAGTCCAGGTCGACCATGTTCCCGGCCTCCTTCGCTGCCTGTGTGCCGGTGTTCATGGCCACGCCCACGTCGGCCTGCGCCAGCGCCGGGGCGTCGTTGGTGCCGTCACCGGTCATCGCTACCAGCCGGCCGCCCTCCTGCTCCTTGCGGATGAGGGCCATCTTGTCCTCGGGCGTGGCTTCGGCCAGGAAGTCGTCGACACCGGCCTCGGTGGCGATGGCCTGGGCGGTCAGCGGGTTGTCGCCGGTGATCATCACCGTGCGCAAACCCATGGCCCGTAACTGCTCGAAGCGCTTGCGGATGCACTCCTTGACGACATCCTTGAGGTGCACCACCCCCAGCACCTCGACCCCGTTCGAGTTGGACTCCGCCACGGCGAGCGGTGTCCCCCCGGCGTGGGCGATGCCCTCGACCACCGGCGTGAGCTGATCGGGCGCTGCGCTGCCCTGCTCGGCGACCCACCGCCGGATGGCATCGGCGGCGCCTTTGCGCACCGACTCGCCGTCGACGTCCAGCCCGCTCATGCGGGTCTGGGCCGTGAACGGCACCAGCGTGGCGTGGCCGACGTCGCGCTCCCGCAGGCCGAAGCGCTGCTTGGCGAGCACGACGATCGAGCGGCCTTCCGGTGTCTCGTCGGCCAGGCTGGCGAGCTGCGCCGCCGCCGCCAGGCGCTCCTCGGGCACGCCGGTGAGGGGCAGGAACTCGGCCGCCTGTCGGTTGCCCAGCGTGATCGTGCCGGTCTTGTCCAGCAGCAGGGTGGAGCAGTCGCCGGCCGCCTCGACGGCCCGGCCCGACAGCGCCAGCACGTTGTGCTGCACCAGCCGGTCCATTCCGGCGATGCCGATGGCCGACAGCAGCGCCCCGATCGTGGTCGGGATCAGGGCCACCAGCAGGGCCACGAGCACGATGACTTGTTGCTCGGCGTCGGAGTAGATGGCGAACGGCTGGAGGGTGACCACCGCCATCAGGAACACGATGGTCAGCCCTGCCAACAGGATGTTGAGCGCGATCTCGTTGGGGGTCTTCTGGCGCTCGGCGCCCTCGACCAGCGAGATCATCCGGTCGAGGAAGGTCTCGCCGGGCCGGGCGGTGATGCGCACGACGATCTGGTCGGACAGCACCCGGGTGCCGCCCGTGACCGCCGAGCGGTCGCCGCCCGACTCGCGGATGACCGGGGCCGACTCACCGGTGATGGCCGACTCGTCCACCGAGGCGATGCCCGCGATGATCTCGCCGTCCGACGGGATCATCTCGCCGGCGCTCACCACCACCACGTCGTCGACGTCCAACCGTGTCGACGGCACCGACTCCAGGGTTCCGTCGGTCAGCTGGCGGTTGGCCATGGTCTCGGCCCGGGCCCGGCGCAGCGTGTCGGCCTGTGCCTTGCCGCGTCCCTCCGCCATCGCCTCGGCGAAGTTGGCGAACAGGACCGTGAACCACAGGAACAGCGCCACCAGCCCGCTGAAGACGTTCTCCTGAGCGGTCGAGTCGCCGAGGTCGCGAACGAACAGGACCGTGGTCAGCACGCTGCCGACCAGCACGACGAACATCACCGGGTTGCGGGCCTGGGTGCGCGGGTGCAGCTTGCGGAAGCTGTCCACTACCGCCACCCGCACGATGGCGGGGTCGAACAGCGAGCGCTTGGCGGCCCGCTGCCGGCGGGGTGGCGCTGCCGGATGGCCCCCGGCGTCTTCCGGGTTCGTGGTGACAGAGCTCATCTCGGACACGAGAAGCTCACAGGGAGAGCTGTTCGACGATGGGGCCCAGCGCCAGCGCGGGGAAGAACGTCAGGCCGGCGACGATGGCGACCACGCCCACGACCAGGCCGCCGAACAGCGGCGTGTGGGTGGGAAACGTGCCGGCCGTCGCCGGCGCCGGCTGCTTGCGGGCCATCGAGCCGGCGATGGCCAGCACCGGGATGATGAGGAAGAAGCGGCCGACCAGCATGGCCAGCCCCATGGTCGTGTCGTACCACTGGGTGTTGGTGGTCAGGCCGGCGAACGCCGAGCCGTTGTTGTTGGACCCCGACGCGAAGGCGTACAGGATCTCCGACAACCCATGGGGCCCCGGGTTGGTGCGAGACCTCAGCGCCGAGTCGAGCAGCACCGACGCGGCGGCGAAGCCCAGCAGCACCAGCGGCATCGCCAGCACGTACAGGACGACGAGCTTCATCTCGGCGGCCTGGATCTTCTTGCCCAGGTACTCCGGTGTTCGCCCCACCATCAACCCGGCGATGAACACCGCCAGGATGACCATGACCAGTATCCCGTTGAGGCCCACCCCCACGCCGCCGGGGCTGACCTCGCCCAGCATGATGTGGGTGAGCGCGATGCCGCCGCCCAGCGGCGTGTAGCTGTCGTGCATCGAGTTGACCGAGCCATTCGACGTGCCGGTCGTCGACGCCGCCCATAGGGCCGAGGCCGAAGGTCCGAAGCGGACCTCCTTGCCCTCCAGGTTCCCACCCGCCTGCTCCGACGACACCTCCTGGCTGACGGCGAGGTCGTCGAGGCGGGGATTGCCGTTCGTCTCCAGGGCCATCGCCCCCAGCGACATGACCAGCCAGATGATCGCCATGACGGCGAACACGGCTCGGCCCTGGCGCCGGTCCCGCACCATGTGGCCATAGGTGAACGCCAGGGCGAACGGGATCAGCAAGATCGCGTACGTCTCGACGAAGTTGTTGAACGGCGTGCTGTTCTCGAACGGGTGGCTCGAGTTGACGTTGAAGAACCCCCCGCCGTTGGTGCCCAGCTGCTTGATGGCGATCTGGCTCGCCGCAGGGCCGCCGGGGATCAACTGGGTGGCACCCTCGACCGTGGTCACCTCGGTGTGGCCGGTGAAGTTCTGGACGACGCCCTGGCTCACGAAGACCAGGGCGAACACGAACGACAGCGGCAGCAGGATCCGCACTGTTGTCCGGGTGAGGTCCACCCAGAAGTTGCCAATCGACGACGCCCGCCGCCGGGCCAGGCCGCGGATGAACGCCGCCATGACCGCCATGCCGGCGGCAGCCGACACGAAGTTCTGCACCGTCAGGCCCACCATTTGGGACAGGTGGCTCAGGGTCGTCTCACCGCCGTAGGACTGCCAGTTCGTGTTGGTCATGAAGCTGACCGCAGTGTTGAACGACAGGTGCTCGCCCACGCCCGGCAAGCCAGCGGGATTGAACGGCAACGACCCCTGCAGCCGCTGGATGGCGTACAACAGCAGGAACGAGACCACGCTGAACGCGAGGAACGACAACGCGTAGGCGGTCCACCGCTGCTCCCGCCGCGGATCGATCCCGCACAGCCGACAGACCGGGCGCTCGATGGCGCCAAAGACCCTCTCGCCAGGCGCCGGACCGTCGTCGCCGTCGATGCCGTACACACGGGCCATGTAGCGCCCCAGCAAGGGAGCAGTGATGAACACCAGCGCGACAAGCGCGGCGAACTGGAGCCAGCCGGCAGAGGACATCAGAACCTCTCGGGAAACACGAGCGCCGCCACCAGGTAGCCCGTGAGGATCACCGCGAGGATCAGCCCGGCAACGTTGTCGGCGGTCACCGCCGGCTCCCGAGCGTCGGCGCCGGCTCGGGACGCCGACCGGCGCCGTCGACGCCACGGTCGGTATCGGCGCCGAGCGCGCTCTCGGTCGCCCCGTCGCGACCGACGATGCGCTCACACGCACGCACGTACACCGCGGCGACGGCAAAGAACGCCACCATCACCGCCACGAAGATCACATCACCCATCACATCCTCCGCTGAGCATCCGGATCGACAGCCACCCGAGGGGTCTAACGGCGCCCTCGACCAGCCCCAAAGAGCCTTAACGTCATCTTGATGACACGGGCCCCAACCTCTGCGACGCGTTAACCCCCACCCGGCCCGCGTCGACGTAGAACGAGCCCATGCACGATGACCGGGCCCGGCTGCTTGGTCGCATGACGGTGGCCCTGCTCGTACCCGTGGGCGTCGCGTTGGCACTGGTGCCTCTGCGCGCTCACGTCCTGAACACCAACCTCGCCCTCGTGCTCGTCGTCGTGGTCCTCGGCGCGTCGGTGGCCGGCGGCCGCACCGCCGGCGTGCCGAGCGCGATCTCGGCCGCCCTGTCCTACGACTTCTTCCTCACCATGCCCTACGGCTCGTTCACAATGGAACGGGGCGACGACATCGAGACAACCCTGCTGCTGGCCCTGATCGGCCTCATCGCCGGCGAGCTCGTCGAAGGGGCCCGCCGCAACGAAGCCGCCGCCATCGCCCGCCGGCGCGAGCTCGATCGCCTCCAACGACGCGCCGAGCTTGCGGCCGGGGGCGAACGTCCCGGCCGCCTCATCGAGATCAGCGCCCAAGAGCTCACCGACATGCTCGGCCTGGCCGAATGCCGCTACGTCCCCACACCGGCACCCGAGAGCCTGCCGGTCTTCACCCACACGGCCATCCGTGTCCCCGGCATCACCAATGATGACGTGCCACCCGCTGCCGTCGCGCTGCCCGTGCGCGCACACGGCAGAGACATCGGCCACTTCCTCCTGGTCTTCCCGACACCGTCGTTCGGCATCGGGACCCCCACCGACATCAAACACGCCGCCGTCGCCCTCGCCGACCAACTCGGCATGGCACTGCTCCGCTACCAGCGACCGTGATCGTCCGACGGTCGACAGGGCTACGCGGGCCCTCCGCCGACGGGTGCTTGTTGTGACCGTGTCGTGACGCGGGCCTGGATTGCGAGGGTCGCGACCCCGGCCCCGACCAGCGAAGCCACGTTGAGGCCAAGTTGCAGGGCTGCCCCGCCGACCTCGCTCCACTCCCGAT
>JBOGHG010000116.1:0-11921 GCA_050744525.1 Acidimicrobiales bacterium
GGGCACGACCACGGCGCCGCGGGCGACGGCGCCGATACGGCCGCCGCCGACGAGCACGCCGGCCACGAGGCGGCGGCCGTGGCGCCGGTGCCCTACGACCCCACCAAGCCGATCGACCTGGGCGGCGTCGAGGGCGTGACACCGGAGCAGCAGGCGGCGGCCGAGAACCTGATCGCCATCACGCTCTGGCGCCTGCCCCAGTGGTCGGACCCCGAGGTCGCCGAGGCCGCCGGCTTCCGTTCGATCGGCGACGGCTTCACCGGCTACGAGCACTTCATCCAGTGGGACTGGATCAACGACGACCACATCCTCGACCCCGAGCGCCCGGAATCGCTCGTCTACCGGGTCGACGGCAACGGCAGCCGCACCCTGGAGGCGGCGATGTTCATGCTGCCGCAGGGCGAGACGCTCGACACCGTGCCCGAGCTGGGCGGCAAGCTCACGCAGTGGCACATCCACGACGACCTGTGCTTCACCCCCGGTGAGGCACCCAAGGTGCGGGGCGTCACGGGCGTGGGTCAGGGGTGTCCTCCGGGCCTCACCAAGCTCGATCCCGTTCCAATGATCCATGTCTGGATCGTGCCGCACCGTTGCGGCCCCTTTGCGGCCCTCGAGGGGGTCGGCGGCGGCCAGATCAAGGCGGGCGAGGAGCGGCTGTGCGACCACGCGCACGGCGCCTGACGTGACCTGACCGCTCACATCGGTTAGGACTGGGAGGCGGCTGGCGGGGTACGCGATCTACAGCCCGATGTCCTCCTCCCCGACGACGATCCCGACCCTGCGCGCCTCCGCCTCGGGGGTGCCGACCCCGCCGGCCGTCCCCCGGATCTCGGCCCTCGACCGGCTGCGGGGCCTGGCCCTGGTGGCGATGGTGGTGCACCACCTGACCGACTGGCTGACCGGAGATGCTCGGGCGGTGCTGCCCGGGTGGCCGTCGTTCGCGGTGAGCGACGTGGCGGCACCGGCCTTCTTCCTGGCCGCCGGGGCCTCGGCGTCCCTGTTCATGGCGGCCCGGCGACGCCGCGGAATGAGCCGGCCACGGGTGGCGGCGGAGGTGTTGCGCCGCTACGGGCTGCTCGTGCCGATCGGCGTGGCCTTCGACTGGGTGCTGTGGCGGGACCCGACGATGTTCGGGGTCATCGAGGCCCTGGGCGTCACCGTGGTGGTCGGCGCCGCCCTCGCCGTGGCCGTGGGGTCCCGCCGGCTACCGGTTCTGGCGGCCGGCACCCTGGCTGCGGGCATGCTCGCCGAGCGGGCCGTCATCGGGAACGGCGGGTGGTGGGCGGAGGAGATCGTCGCCGGGAAGTTCCCGGCGGTCACCTACCTGGGATTCGTGCTGCTGGGGATGGCGGCGGTCCGCACCGGGAGGTTCGCCGATCGCCGCTGGGGCATGAACGCCGCCGCCTTGGCCGTGGCTGTGGTCGTCCTGCTGCTCGCGGTCGGGGTGACACCCGACCGCTATCCGGGCGGGCTGGCGTTCGTGGTGCCCGGCCTGGCCGGCACCGCCCTGGTCTACGCGCTGGCCCAATGCGGTTGGCCCGGCTGGCTCCGTCCGGTGGACCGACTGGTCCGGGCCGCCGCCACCCACACCCTCGGGATCTTCCTGGCCCACTACGTCGTCTACTACGTCCTGGTCGACCGCACCGGCGTCGCCGGATCGGTTCCCGGGCCCGTGGCGGTGCCCGTCGCGATGCTCACCGCGGTGGTGTTGGCGGTCCTGGCGCCGCGCATGCCGCTGCCGCCATGGTCGTTGCGGACCGGCAGCAGGCGGCGGCCCCGGCCGGAGCCCGCCAACGACGGTGCGGCGGTCACGTTGCCGCCGCCGTAGGGCGGTGGTTGGCTTGGCGCTCATGCACGACCTGGTCATCCGCAACGGGCAGGTGGTGGACGGCTCGGGCACCCCCGGCCGTCCGGCAGACGTAGCGATCGACGGCGACCGGATCGTCACGGTGGGATCGGTGGACGGAGGCGGCCGGCGGGAGATCGACGCCGACGGCCTGGTGGTCACGCCGGGCTTCGTCGACATCCACACCCACTACGACGGCCAGGCGACCTGGGACCCGGAGGTGTCGCCGTCCAGCTGGCACGGCGTCACCAGCGTGGTGATGGGCAACTGCGGCGTGGGGTTCGCCCCGGCCCACCCGGACCGTCACGACTGGTTGATCCAGCTCATGGAGGGTGTCGAGGACATCCCCGGCACTGCGCTCGCCGAGGGCATCACGTGGAACTGGGAGACGTTCCCCGAATACCTCGACGAGCTGGACCGCGTGCCCCGGGTGCTGGACGTGAGCGCGCTGGTGCCCCACGGCGCGGTGCGGGCGTACGTGATGGGCGAGCGGGGTGGCGCCAACGCCGAGGCCACGTCCGACGACATCGCGGCCATGGCCGCCCTTGTGCGGGAGGCGATGGCGGCGGGAGCGGTGGGCTTCTCCACCACCCGCACGATCATCCACCGGGCCAAGGACGGGGAGCTGGCGGCCGGCACGACGGCGTCACCCGAGGAGCTGATCGGCATCGGCCGGTCCCTGGCACCGGCGGGCACCAATGGACCCGCGGGGCCCGCTGGTGTGTTCGAGCTCGCCAGCGACATGGTGGATCCCGAGGCGGAGCTCGCCTGGATGACCGAGCTGTCGCGGGCCACGGGCTGCCGGATCACCTTCGGCACCGGGCAGGAGCACATGCGTCCCGATCAGTGGCGCACCATCCTCGACCTGGTCCGCCGGGCCAACGCCGCCGGCGCCCACATCGTTCCCCAGGTCGGCGGGCGACCGACGTCGGTGCTCTTTGCGCTGGAGGCCAGCGCCCACCCCTTCATGCTCCACGCCGCGTACGCGGGCCTGGCCGACCTGGTGCTGGCCGAGCGGGTGGAGCGCCTGCGACGGCCCGAGGTGCGGGCCGCGATCCTCGGCGAGAGGCTCGATGATGCCGGCGCGGCGGCGTTCATCGCCGACGCCTGGCGCCACATGTTCCCCCTGGGCGACCCACCGGACTACGAGCCGGCCCCCGACCGCAGCGTCGCCGCGCTGGCGGAGCGGCAGGGACGGTCACCGGCCGAGGTCGCCTACGACCTGCTGCTCGAGCGCGACGGTCGGGCACTGCTCTACATGCCGCTCGGCGGCTACGCCGACGGGGACTTCCGCGCGCTGGCCGAGCTGCTCACCCAGCCGGACGTGGTGCTGGGGCTCGGCGACGGGGGTGCCCACTGCGGCCTGCTGTGCGACGCCAGCGTGCCGACCTACATGCTCAGCCACTGGGCCCGTGAGCGCAGCCGGGGGGAGCGGCTGCCGCTGGAGCTGGCCGTCAACCTGCAGACGCAGCGGACCGCATCGTTGTTCGGCTTCGAGGACCGCGGCCTGGTGGCGCCCGGGTACCTGGCCGACCTCAACGTGATCGATGCCGACAACGTGGCGAGCGCCGCGCCCGAGATGGTCTACGACCTGCCGGCGGGCGGGCGCCGGCTGGTGCAGCGGGCCAGGGGGTACGTCGCCACGATCAAGCGGGGCGTGGTCGTGCGTGACCACGACGAGGCCACGGGCGAGCGTCCCGGGCGGCTGGTGCGGGGGCCGCAGCAGGAGCCCCACGGCTAGATCTTCTTGGGGGCCGGATCCCCGGGATCAGCGGGCCGGGCGACCGTCGTACGGGTCTACCAGCACATGGACGGCCCGGTTGAGCTCGGCCGTCACCTGGTCGAAGTCGACGCGGCCGTTGGCCCACGCCACCAGCGTCGAGTACCAGACGTGGCCGAGCACGGCCAGGATGTCGGACCGAACCGCCGGGGCGAGGTCGACCAGGATGCCGCTGGCCATGGCCTCGATCTGCTGCTGCACCGCCTCGGCGCTCTCGCGCACCCCCTCGTCCGACGACGACAGGGCCCGCACCAACGCCGCGCTGAGCTTGGGCTGACGGGCCATGGCCCGGCAGGCGCGATCGAGCACGTCGATGAGCCGCTCGGCGGCGGTGTCGCCCCGCGGCGGTGACTGGGCCACGCGGACCTGGAGGCGTGCGGTCCACTCGGTCATGGCGGCGGCCAGGAGGTGGTCCTTCGAGGAGAAGTAGCGGTAGATCGTGGCCAGCGACACGTTGGCGATGGCCGACACGTCGCGCATCTGCACCGCGTCGTAGCCGTGCTCGGCGCCCAGTTCGAAGGCGGCGTCGATCACCCGCCGCCGCCGGTCCCGCTGCTCGGCCGTGAGGGTCGCGGCGGTCACTCCCGAACTTGCGGCGGAAACGGAGGCCATGGCCGCTCTGACTACCGCAAGTTCGAGGGGCTGGCAGCCGGCCGCAGGCGCAGGGGTAGGTGCTTGATGCCGCCGATGAAGTTGGAACGCAGCCGTTCGGGTTCGCCTTGGGCCTCCAGGTGCGGGACCCGAGCCGCCAGCTCCTCGAACAGCAGCCGGATCTCCAGGCGGGCGAGCTGGGCGCCCAGGCAGAAGTGGGGGCCGCCGCCGCCGAAGGCGATGTGGGGGTTGGGGTCGCGGGTGATGTCGAACGTGAAGGGTTCGTCGAACACGTCCTCGTCGCGGTTCGCGGAGATGTACCAGAGGCTGATCTTCTCGCCCGCCCCGATGGTCTGACCTCGCAGCTCGAAGTCCTGGCGGGCGTTGCGGCGGAAGAACAAGACCGGCGAAGCCCAGCGGAGGATCTCCTCGGTGGCGCCCGGGATGCGGGCCGCCGGGTCGGACACCAGCAGGTCCCACTGGTCAGGGTTCTCGAGGAACGCGTTCATGCCGTGGGCGATGGCGTTGCGGGTGGTCTCGTTGCCGGCCACCGACAGCAGCATGAAGAACAGGTTGAAGTCCATCTCGGTGAGGGTGTCGCCTTCGACCTCGGCGTTGAGCAAGGTCGTCACGATGTCGTCGCGCGGTTCCGCCCGGCGCTGCTCGGCCAGCTCCTGGGCATACATGAACATCTCGACTTGAGCCTCGGTGACGTGCTCGTCACTGACCTGGTACTCGGGATCCTCGGAGCCCACCATCCGGTTGGACCAGTCGAACAGCTTGAACCGGTCCTCGCGCGGCACGCCCAGCAGCTCGGCGATCACCTCCAACGGCAGCTCCGCGGCGACGTCGACGACGAAGTCGCAGTCGCCGCCGTGCTTGGCCAGGACGTCCTCGATGATGCGGCCGGTCAGGTCGCGCACGTGGGGCTCGAGGGCGGCGATCATCCGCGGCGTGAACCCGCGGTTCACCAGCTTGCGGTACCGGGTGTGGCCCGGCGGGTCCATGAACAGCATCATGTTGCCGGCCATCTCGGTGCCGGGCAGCGGCGCCATGGGCCCCTCGAGCATCACCACGCCGCCAAGCTCCTGAGCCGAGGAGAACGTGGCGGCGTCGCGGCTGCAGGTCACGATGTCGTCGTAGCGGCTGATGACCCAGAAGCCGTCTCCGTCGGGCTCGTCGTGGTGGAAGACCGGTGCGTGGGCGCGCAGCCACGTGAACCACTCGTGCGGGATCCCCTGCGTGAAGCGGTCGCGATCGAGCAGGTCGATCTCGTCGATGTCCACCGCGGTTCCCTCCGGCTCGGGTGCGCTGAGGTCGAAGTAGAACACATTCTCGTCGCGCCAACAACGAGGTAGGAGCCGGTGCCGGCCCCGATCAGGCTGGTCAGGGCTTGTCGTCTTCGGCGCCCGGCGCATCCGCGTCAGTCGGCTCGGTGCCGGCGACGGGTTCGCTGGAGGAGGGCTGGCCCTCAGCGGTCTGCCGGGGCTTACCGCCACCGAACAGCCCGCCGACCTTCCGCATGAAGCGGGTGATCGGCTCCGGGAAGATGCCGGGCTCGCCCTCGACGACGTCACAGCGCATGCCGCCATCGTGCCACGGTCTCGAGGGGTTGGCGTGAGAACGCGTTCTACATCAAACTGGGGTGATCCCGAGCCCGTGAAAAGGGAGTGCGATCGATGGCTGTCGCCAACGAGCGGTACACGATCATCTCGGCCGACTGCCATGCCGGCGGCAGCCACAAGCAGTACCGCGAGTACCTCGACCCCCGGTTCGTCGACGAGTTCGACGCCTGGCGCGAGAAGTACAAGAACCCCTTCCGCGACCTCGGCGACACGCGCCGCTTCCGCAACTGGGACAACGAGATGCGCAACGGCCAGCAGCTGTCCGACGGCATCGTCGGCGAGGTCATCTTCCCCAACACGGTGCCGCCGTTCTTCCCCAGCTTCGTGCTGTTCGCCCAGCCGCCCAGGCCCGAGGACTACGAGCACCGGCTGGCCGGCATCCGCGCCCACAATCGCTGGCTGGTGGACTGGTGCGGTGAGTTCCCGGAGCGCCGTGCCGGCATCGGGCAGATCTTCCTCAACGACGTCGACGACGCCATCGCCGACGTGCGCTGGATCAAGGAGCACAACCTGCGCGGCGGGATCCTGCTGCCGAACATCTCGCCCGACGTGGGTTGGGTGAAGCCGCTCTACGACCCGATCTACGACCCGGTGTGGGCGGTGATCGAGGAGCTCGAGGTGCCGGTCAACGTCCACGGCGGCACCGGCGTGCCCGACTACGGGCCCTACCCGGTGTCGATGCTGCTCTACATCAACGAGGTGCCGTTCTACTCGCAGCGGCCGCTGGTGCAGTTCATCCTCTCCGGCATCTTCGAGCGGTTCCCTCGGCTGCGGTTCGTGGTCACCGAGAGCGGCTGCGCGTGGGTACCGGGTCTCCTGGATCGGCTCGACAAGGTGCTGGCGCGCATCCGCAGGACGGGTGCCACCGGGGAGATCCGCTACGGCGACGAGCACGTCCTGCCGCGCTCGGCCACCGAGTACTTCCACCAGAACGTGTGGATGGGCGTGAGCATGCCGGGACCGGCCGACGCCGCCGTCCGCGACAAGATCGGGCTCGAGCGGTTCATGTGGGGCAGCGACTATCCCCACGACGAGGGCACACACCCGTTCACCCGCGAGCACCTGCGGGCGGTGTTCCACGACACCGATCCGGCCGAGCTGCAGCGGCTGCTGGCGGGCAACGTCGCCGAGCTGTACGAGTTCGACCTAGGCGCCCTGGCGCCGCTGGCAGCGGAGTACGGCCCCACCGTCGAAGAGATCGCCGTCCCGCTCACCCAGATGCCCGACAAACCCAACGAGGCCCTGCTCAACTCCGTCAACCAGTGGTTGTGAGCTCGGGCGGTCCGTTCCCACCCCGGTAGCGTCCGGGACGCATGCCCCGGCTGCTGATCGTCCACCACACACCGTCGCCGGCGCTGCATTCAATGTTCGAGGCGGCGCGGTCGGGGGCGACCGATCCGCAGATCGAGGGGGTCGAGATCGAGGTGCGCCCGGCGCTGGGGGCCACCGCCGTCGACGTGCTCGAGGCCGACGGCTACCTGCTGGGGACCCCGGCCAACCTCGGCTACATGTCCGGTGCCCTCAAACACTTCTTCGACACCGTCTACTACCCGTGTCTGGAAGCCACGGTCGGACGGGCGTACGGCGTCTACATCCACGGCAACAACGACACGGACGGCGCGCTCGCCGGCATCGAGAAGATCGTGACCGGTCTGCGCTGGCGGGCCGCACAGGCGCCGGTGTCGGTGATCGGGCCCCCGGCTCAGTCCGACCTCGACGCCTGCTGGGAGCTGGGCGCCGCGGTGGCCGCCGGCCTGTCGCTCGGATCGAACTGAACGGACCGGGGTCCTGGCCGAACGGCGATCGCCGCGGCAAGCTGCTCCCATGGCAACCAACGCGCGCGAACCCGTTGAGCGGACCGTGGTGGCGTCCTACGGCGACTACCGCGAGGCCCAACGGGCCGTCGACTTCCTCTCCGACGAACGGTTCCCGGTCGAGCACGTGGCGATCGTCGGGTCCGGCCTCAAGCTGGTGGAAACCGTCACCGGGCGGCTCAGTTGGGGCCGAGCGGCCCTGTCGGGAGCGATGTCCGGCCTGTGGATCGGCCTGCTCGTGGGCTGGTTCGTGGCCGTCTTCAGCGACGGCAGCTCGTGGTGGGTGATCCTGCTGTCGGGTGCGCTCTGGGGCCTCGCCGCCGGCGTCGCCTTCGGCGTGGCGATGTACGCGGCGACCCGCGGCCGCCGAGACTTCATCTCCCACCAGCAGCTCCGCGCCGACGCGTACGAAGTGACGGTGGACAGCAGCCACGCCGACACGGCGCGCACCGTTCTCGGTCGCCTCGGCTGAGTCACCGGCAACGGCGGATCACCAGCGTCGTGCAGTCAGCCGTCGCGTGGGGCGTGAACGCGGCGCGGGGGATGCGCGCGCCCAGCCCGAGCGTGTGGGCGCGGCCCCAGCGGCCGGCACCCGGGGCCTTGCCCGACGCCCACCGCCGTCCCACCCACTGAGGGAGCACGAGGTCGGCGGCGACCAGGCGCGAGCCGGGAGCCAGCAGGCGCCGCAGGATGGCGGTGGTGGCGGCGAACGGCGGGTTGGCCACGACCCGGAAGTCGCGGCGGGGCAGCCTGAGATCGGCCGCGTCGGCGCGCACGACCGTCACCGGGTCGTGGGCGAAGCGCTCGCGCAACACTGCGAGCCGCTGGGGATGCAGCTCGACGGCGATGACCTGCGCGCCGGCCGCGACGAGCGAGGCGGTGAGGGCACCGCTGCCGGCACCGATGTCGACGACGAGATCGCCGGGTGAGACCTGGGCGTCAGCGACGATCCGGTCGGCCCATCGGGGGGACAGGCGGTGCCATCCCCACCGCGCCTGCCCGGAGGCGGGCACGACGCACCATCACGGAGGCGGCCATGGCCGCGCACCGTACCGCCTCCGATCAGGCGAACCGGCGTCGTTTTGTCGCGGGCTTCGATCACCGACGCCGCCACACTGGCGTGATGACAGACGAGCGACCGCGCACCGATGACCGCGACCCCGCGGACGTGGTGACCGGCATGGTCGATCACGTTCTCCGCCTGGTGGACACCTGGTCGGCGTGGGACGGCGAACTGCGTCCGGCCGACGACCGGGTCTACACACCCCACAAGGCCGTTCGGCGGGTCGCGGACCACATGGTCGATCACCTCGCCGAGGTCGAGGCCCGCCTCGCGGGCGATCCGCCGATCCCGGACCGCTGGCACGCGTCGGCCATCACCACCGCTGCCGATCGGGCGCCGTACACCACCGAGGACCGCGACGAGGCGCACAGCCGGCTGGAGCGCTTGGCCCAGGTTTGGCGCGTCCGCCTGCGGTCGCTCGACGACGCACGGCTCGACCGGCGTGAGGCCGACGCATGGACGATCCGAGAGATCGCCTTCCACGTCGCCGAGTCGCGCTACTACGCCGACGCGGTCGGCGACCTGTCCTGAAGAAGCCCAGCGGATTCGCGTGCACGAAGGGCACCCCCGCGTGGGCATTTGCTGCCGGGTAGCAGCCCAACAGCTGGGCCTCACGGGGAGCACTGACCACCGTAAGGCACGAGGACGTGCCTATCGGCGCCGCCTCTGAGCAGATCGGAACGCGGCGATCACGTCGGTGAAGGCGGCCACCGTGTCCGGCGTCGGTGGGTCGGGGAAGCTCACGATCGCCGACTGCACCCCGGCCTCGGCCAGCTGGCGGTAGCGGCCGACGTGGTCCTCGACGCTGGAGGCGTCGGCGGTGCCCAGGTGGGTCACGGTGATGTCGGCGGGGTCGCGGCCCTCGGCCGCGCAGTGCGCGTGCAGCACCTCGAGCTTGTGGCGGACGGTGTCGGCGTCGCCGAAGAGGTTGCACATGTCGGCGTGGCGGGCGACGAGCCGCAACGTGCGCTTCTCGCCGGAACCGCCGACGAGGATCGGGATCCGCTCCTGCAACGGCCGCGGGTAGCACATCGCCTCCGCCACCTCGATCGTGCGCCCGGAGAACGCAGGGGCGCCCTTTCCCCACATGAGCGGCAACAGCTCGAGGGCATCCTCGAGCAGGGCGTAGCGCTCCGAAAGCGGTGGGAAGCGCCAGCCGTACGCGGCGTGCTCGCGCCCGAACCACGCGGCCCCGATCCCGCAGATGGCCCGTCCGCCGGAGAGCACGTCGAGCGTGGCCACGATCTTCGCCAGGTGGGCGATGTTGCGGTATGTCACCCCCGTGACCATCGTGCCCAGCCGCGCCGAGGTGGTGCGGCCGGCGAGGAACGACAGGGTCGTGTAGCTCTCGAGCATGTCCTCCCAGTGGGGACCGACCGACGGGATCTGCATCATGTGGTCCATCACCCACAGGCTGGCGAACCCGTTGTCCTCGGCGGCGTCCGCCACCTCGGCGAGCCGGTCGCGGGTCTCCGCCGGACCGCCGGGCCAACCGAAGCGGGGGAGTTGCAGACCGAACTCGAGCGTCATCGGGTCCTCCTCCTGGCGGGCGGCGGCGGCCGGGGCGGTGACCAGGTCCGGGGCGACGACGCGGACCGGGCCGGCGGGATGAACGGCGGCGAACCCGTCGTCGGACAGCCCGTCCCGCACCCCCGGCCACGCCGCCAGCATCGACGACAGGACCTTGGCGGGGACCGGGCGGTCGCGCTCCCGGTTGCGGGCCCGGCACACGGCGGCGTCGACGTCGAACACCACGGCCACGGACGGCACTCCCGCCCGTCCGGCCGCCGCCAGCCAGCCCCGTCGGCGTCTGGCATCGGTTCCCAGCGAGTCGACCACCGTGGTCAGGCCCCGCCGGAGCCGCCGCTCGACGACCAGGTCGAGCACGTCGAACGCGTCCTTGCCCGCCCGCTGGTCGTGCTCGCCCTCGCCGACCAGGGCCCGCACCCGGTCCGACGACACGACCTGGTCGGGCCGGAACTGCTCGGCCGCCCACGTCGACTTGCCCGACGCCGGCGGGCCGACCAGCACCACCAGCGATCCCTCGGCCAGCCGGATGCTCATCGCCGCCAGCTTGCCGCAGCGTCAGCGCGGCGCGAAGGCGTCGAGCGTGGCGGCCACGTCCCCGAGCGGGTACAGGATCGGCGTCGTGCACCCGGTGGCCACGTACTCGGCCACCTTGGCCCGGCACTCGTCGGCCGATCCTGCGGCGCACAGCATCTGGACCACCTCGTCGGGGACCAGCTTGCTGGCGGCGACCACCTCGTCGTGGCCGGCGGGCCACGTGAGCACCTTGCCGATGTCGTCGAGCAGCTCGGCCGGCACGCCGGACGCCGCCATGATGTGCGGCTGCTGGCCCAGGTACTGGGTGACGAGCAGGCGGGCGGCGTCGAGCGCAGCGTCGCGGTCGGCGTCGAGCGAGCACACCACGAGCTGGGGTCGGTCGACGTCGGCCAGCGCGCGTCCGCCCCGGTCGGCGCCGGCGCCCAGCGCCTCCAGGGCCCGCCGGTTGTACGTCGGCGAGACCAGGTAGTTCAGCACGGCGCCGTCGGCGATCTCGCCGGCCAGCTCCATCATCCGCATGCCGGTGGCGCCGACGTAGATGGGCACCTGCTTGGCCCGCGGCTCCTGGTGGACGTAGTCGAGCTCCACGCCGTCGAGGTGGACGTGGGCGCCGTCGTAGCTGACGGGACCGTCGCAGCGCAGCAGTGCCCGCAGCGACTCCACCACCTCGCGCATGACCCCGAGGGGGCGCGTGCGGGCGACGCCGACCTTGGCGGCCAGGGGGTCCCACCAGGCGCCCAGCCCGGCCAGGATCCGCCCGGGCGCCAGGTCGTCGAGGGTCGAGAACAGCGACGCCAGCCGCGCCGGGTTGCGGGTCCAGATGTCGATGACGCCCGATCCGACGGCGATCCGCTCGGTCGTGGCTGCGAACGCGGCCATCGGCACCGTCGCCTCCCGCACCAGCCGGCTGTCGGCCTGCCACACGGCCGCGAACCCCAGCTCCTCGGCCCGCCGCACGAGGCCCATCGCCTCCCGGATGGGGTGGGCGTCCTGGACGTACAGCGCCATCGGCACCCCACCCAGAACCGAACTTGCGGCGGTTACCGCCCCCATGAGGGCTCTTTCCACCGCAAGTTCGGTGTCGGGAGTCTTCGGGTCACAGCCTCGACCACAGCCGCTGGGCCTCCTCCCAGGCCCG
>JBOGHG010000117.1:0-11914 GCA_050744525.1 Acidimicrobiales bacterium
ACCCGATCCGCACCGGCGACGGCTGCGGCGGCGTCGGCCTGGAGGACATCAAGCCCGTCGCGGTCGACGGACCGTGATGGGCGGGGCGGTGCCTCGTGCACCTCGGCGGCGAACAGCACGATGCGCTCCTCCTGGGCGAGCACACGCTCGTGGGTGAGGTGCGGTTCGGTGGGTGCCAGCCAGACCGGCCGGCCATCCGACCCACGCACCGGCCCGCCGCTATCGGGTGGGTCGAGGCTCACACAGGCGGCCATCGCACGGTCGCAGGCGCGCTCGATCGCTGTCGCCCACTCGCGTCCCGAGAACCGTGACACGGGCTGGGCGAGGTCGCAGATCGCCTGCAGCACGTCGGCCCGTGTCCACGACGACCCTTTCGTCGAGCACAGCTCGACCACGTCCGGGACAGTGACGCGATTGGCGACGCCCGGCGCGCCGGCGGCGGCGCGCATCGCCGCGACGACTCGATCGGGGGTCCAGCCGAGCGCCGCCGCCGCCTCCCGGGTCAGCGCGGCGCCTTCCCACCGCGACGGGTCCCGCCCCTGCCGATCCCGGAAGTTGCGCACCTTGCCGGCGAGCGCCGCCTCGACTTGGACGGTGCGCTTCGAGAAGCCGGCGAGCAGCTCCCGGGGTATGCCGGCGATCTCGGCTTGGCCGTTCTCGATCGGTCCCCACGCGATGCCGTAGCGGTGGGTGAGCTCGGCGCGCAGCACCGACTGGTACAGCCCGCCGAGTGACCGCTGGTGGCGCTTGAGGTAGCGGGCATCCAACGCCATCCAGCGCCCATCCGGCGTTTGGACCTTGGCGGAGATGACGACGTGGGTGTGGAGCTGCGGGTCATCCTCTCGGGAAGTCGCCTGCCCGAACGCGGCCATCACCAACCCTCCCGTGTCGGGGTGCTGGCGGGTGCCGTTCACTCGCACCCGTGTGGTGGCGCCGTAGCGCTCCAGGTGCTCGAGCACCACCCGCACGGCGACATCGTGCGCCTCGACCAGGCCGGGGTTGCCGGTGAGGGCCCACCACACCGACACCGACTTGGGTGCCGAGAACGTCGCGTCGAACCCCGCCACCGCCGGAATCAGCCGGCCCTTGGTGTCGTAGCGGTCAACCAGCGCCCGGCCCAGCCGTGTCCCCGACACGGGGTCATGGCCCGACAACAGCGACTCCAGATCCTCGGTCGCCACCGTCCCCGACAGACCGAGCCCCGCCGCCTGGCGGCCCAGCCACCGGCCCTCATCGTCAGGACCGTCGTCGTCGGCCAGGTAGCGGGTGTAGTAGCGCGCCGAGGCCCCGCGGTGTTGGCGTAGACGGTCGTCACCCGCAGCACCGGGACTCCCGGCCGCCGGCGGGCACTTGTCTGGCGTGCTGATCGGTTCGGCGAGTGTCGTGGAGCCGGATCCGCATCGTCAGCCCTCGGAGAGCAGTGAGACCTGCGAGCGATCGGCTCGTCGCCTCGAGCGGGAACGCGAGCGGGATCTCGGACCTCGCCGTCGCTGTCGGCCGCATCGGGGTCAACGAGGTCGGCAACCTCGACGGCCGGGGCGAACGGCTAGCCCGATCGGCTGTCGAGCGGCTCGACGACGCCGGTCCGGGCAACCAGCACCCCCCACCACGGGACTCAGCCGGCGCCGGCATGTCGCGGAGGTCCACCATCGCCTGGGGACCGCGTCGACACGCGAACGCCAGGGCGGCCGCGAAGCGGTGCTCGATGCACGCCTCAGGCGGCATCGTCCTCGTCCGTCGCCCCCTCGTCGACGCCAAGAGCGATCTCGCGCTGAGCATGCAGCCACGAGACGAGGTCGTCGTGCAGGATGACCCGGCGGCTCCCGGTCTTGACCGACGGAAGGTCGCCGACATGCATGGCCCGGTACAGGTGGGCTCGGCTTACTCCGGCCATCTCGGTGGCCTCGCGCACGCTGTAGGCCAGCGGCCGGACGTTCGTACTGCTCATGGGCCGTTTGTACGGGGCGCCCGGTCAGCCGCGGGCGGACCAACCCTCAGCCGGTATCAGACCGTCTCACGCGACCTCGCACACCGGGCTCGTGCCAGTCCGTACCGTTGATTGCCGCTGAATGACCCGCGCTACGCTGCCGTCGACCGCCTGTGAAATGCGTCACATCTCGATGAACGTGGCGAGCTCGCGGTGCCTGAACTCTGACCGCCCACTCCTCCGCCCTCACACGGGTAGCCCGGCCACTACCCGGGTTACCCGGCGCCCATGCCGATGCCGACCACGACGACAGGTGGTTCGCGAGTTGCCGGACCGGGAGTTGACCGCTCACGAAACCAGGAGCGCTGCCCTCAGGGTCGGTACACGTCGCGTCGGTGTCCGACCCGCACGACGTGGATCAAGAGGCGGTCGTCCAGGACCTCATACACGATCCGATAGTCGCCCACCCTCACCCGGTAGGCGTTCTCCTCGCCGGTGAGCTTGCGGCACCCAGGCGGGCGGGGATCATCGGCCAGGAGATCGATCGCTGCCCTGACCCGCTGCTGCTCGCGACGAGGCAGATCCCTGAGTGAGCGGATGGCTCGACGGGCGATCTCGACCTTGTACGAGCCGCTCATACGAGCCCGAGGTCGGCCTTCACCTCATCCCACGGGACATAGTCGTCCTCGTCACGCGCGGCTCGCAGCTCGGCTCGATCAGTCGCATCCTCGACACGTTCGACGAGCTGCTCGTACACATCGGCGTCAACGATCACCGCGATGCGGCTACCCCGTCGGGTGACGTACACGGGCTCACCCGAGCGGCGCGTGTCATCGATCAGCTTTGCTAGGTGCTCGCGCACCTCACTCACGGCGACATCAGTCATGTACGAATCGTACCGTTCGTGCAGGTGTTGCGACGCCACACGAAGCGGGAGTGACGTCACATGTTGTCGGCGAGGGTTGCGAGCGCCCGCCGCTTCGCGTCCATGCCCACCTTGGCGTACACATCCGCGGTGATGGCGAGGCCGGCGTGGCCGAGCACGGCGGAGACGACCTCGAGCGGCACGCCCTGGTCGAGCAGGAGCGTGGCGGCGGTGTGGCGGGCGGCGTGGAACCGCCGGTGACCGACCCCGGCCCGCTCGCACAGCGCCGACCACCAGCGGTTCGCGTTGCGCGGGTCGACCGGGGTGCCGGTCGCCGTCGTGAAGACGTGGCCGCTGTCGACCCACAGTGGTCCGAGGGCGAGCCGCTCCGCGGCCTGGCGGCGCCGGTGCTCGCGCAGCGCCTCGGCGGTCCCGGCCACGAGCGGGAGCTCGCGTGTGCCCGCGCTCGTCTTGGTCGTGTCGACGTACAGGCCCCCACCATCGCGTCGGCGCTTGAGCGTCCCGCGGACCGCGAGGGTGCCGGCGTCGAGGTCGATGTCGTCCCAGCGGAGCGCCAAGGCCTCGCCCTTGCGCAGACCGAGACGCAGAACCACCACGGCGAGCGCCTCCAGCCGATCGCCCGCAGCGGCGGCGATGACCGCGTGGGCGCCCGCGGCGTCCAACGTGTCGTCGAGCTTGGTCGCCGTCTTGCGGGGGCCGTCGACGAGGGCCGCGACGTTGCGGACGACGAGCCCGTGCTGCTCGGCCCAGCGCAGCGCCCGCCGCAACACAGCCCGGGCGTACTGGCGGGTCCGCGGCGACAACCCGTCGTCCTCCAGCGCACGCAGCATCGACTTCACGTGCAGCGGAGTCAGCTTCGCCAGCCTCACCCGCCCGACGTGGGGGATGACGTACCGGCGGGCCATGTAGCCGTAGCCCTCGGCGGTGGAGGCCTTCACGGTGCCGGGCAGCACGGTCGTGAGCCACCACTCGAGGAACTCGCCGACGGTCTGCGTGCGCTCGGGGGTCACGCCCTGTTCAGCTTGGCGGCGCAGCTCGTCCAGCGCGGCGAGCGCGTCGCGCTTGGTTCGGCGCACCGCCCGAGGGCGCCGGCGATGGCCGTCACGGCCGAGCCCGGCCTCGACCTGGGCGACCCAGCGGCCGTCCGCGCGCTGATACACCGACCCCTCGCCTCTCCCCCGACGGCTCGTCACGGGTCACAACGCTACCGTTTGGCTCACAAGAAGGCTCACATAGGCCGGACACAGAAAGAGCCGGCGCACTCGCACCGGCTCTGACCTGGACTTATCCTGCGCGCTCGGAGGGACTCGAACCCCCAACCTTCTGATCCGTAGTCAGATGCTCTCTCCAATTGAGCTACGAGCGCCGGTTGCGGAGAAGCAAGGCTACCGCGGCGCCGGGGCGGCCCCCAACCGTCTGCGCAGCTACCCTCTTGTGCCCCGGCACGCGCATTCAGAGGGGGTGGTGGGGGTGCCCTACAACCAGACCGGGTTGCTGGTACACGACGCCGACGCCCACATCATGGAGACGCCGACCTGGCTGCGCGACCACGCCGACCCGGGCATTCGCGAGCGCATCCGGCCGCTGCGCTACCCGTCCGGCAACGAGCTGCGCCAGACCGGCGACCCCAGCGAGCAACGGCGCGACCTCGTCGCGGCGTTCGAGCGGCTGCGGGACAGGCACCGGTCCGATGAGTACCGCAGCAGCGAGGCCGAAGACATCATGGCCCGCAAGAACTTCGCCGCCACCGGGAGCTTCCTGGCCGAGGACCGGCCCCGCGCCCTCGATCTCCTCGGCTTCGCCAGCCAGCTCGTCTTCAACACCTTCTACAACCGCCGCCTCCACGACTGGGAGCACGGCGACGATCTCGAGCTCACTATCGGGGTGGCCCGAGCCCACAACCGTGGCATGGTCGAGTTCTGCGGCGTCGACGCCCGGCTGCTCCCCACCTGCTACGTACCGCTCGTCGACGTCGAGCGGGCGCCAGCTCTGGCCGACGAGGCCATTGCCGCCGGGGCCGCGGCCCTGCTCGTCGCCTCCGGGTGCCCACGCACCCATTCGCCGAGCCACATCGGGCTCGACCCCGTGTGGGCTCGGGCTGAGGAAGCGCGGATCCCCGTCGTGTTCCACGTCGGCGGCACCGGCGACCTCATCGACCACAACTACTTCCGCAACGGGCTGCCGACTCCCCCCGACTTCCATGGCGGCGAGGAGAACTTCCGCTCCGTCGACTACATGGGCATCCCCGGCCCGCCGGCCCAGACGTTGGCGACCATGATCTTCGACGGCGTGCTCGAGCGGTTCCCCGACCTGCGCATCGGCGTCATCGAGCAGGGAGCGATCTGGGTGCCGTCGTGGACTCGGCAGATGGAGTCCGCCTTCGACGCGTTCGCCCGCCACGAGGACCGCCTCCAGAGACTGTCGCTCCGGCCGAGCGAGTACGTGCGCCGCCAGGTCCGCTTCACGCCGTATCCCACAGACGACGTGGGCTGGATCATCAAGCAGTCCGGCCCCGAGGTGTGCCTGTTCTCGTCGGACTATCCCCACGTGGAGGGCGGCCGGCGGCCGATCGAGCGGTTCGAGGGATCGCTGGCGGCGGCCGCGATCGACGACCACGCCCGCCACCGCTTCTACAGCGACAACTTCGCCGACCTGATGGGCTCGGCGCTAGAACCGCCCGCGGCCTGATCGCCGCCGTCCGCGGAGCTACGCGGCGGAATCGGCGGGCGCGCCCGCCAAGGCGCCCACGAGGGGTCGCATCTCGGCGGGCAGGCCCTTGCGCCGCCACCAGTCGATGGCGGGCACATCGTGGTGCATGGCCGCCGCAAGCTCGAGCTCTCCGCCACGGGCTCGGATGGCCAGTTCCAAGAGGTCCTGGTCCATGGCCACCAGGATGCAACCGTTTCTGCCCGGTGAGAAACGAGTTTCGCCCCGATTCGACATCCGTTCGCATGCTGTTCACAGCGCGGGCCGCCACCGTTCACGGCCCTGGCGATGGGGCGATGTCAGGCCGACGCCAGGCTCCAGACCGCCACCGGCGCGTCCAAACCTTTCACCTGCCGCCGGCCGGCGGGATCGAAGGACAATCCCTCGTCCTTGGCCTCGTCGGCCACCGATGCGTCGACCAGCACCTCGCCCGGGATGGCGGTGTCGACCAGCCGGGCGGCGAGGTTGACGACCGGCCCGTAGTAGTCGCCATGGCGGAACAGCACCTCGCCGAAGACCAGGCCTCCGCGGGGCTGTGTGCCGTCGTCGGTGAAGGCGTCGACCAGATCCAGGACGATGTGGCAGCCGGCGACCGGGTCGATGGCGGCCACCATGATCTCGTCACCGATGAACTTCACCAGCCGGCCACCCCCGGCCGCGATGACCTCGAATGCCCGGGTCTCGAAGCGGGTGACCAGCGCTCCGAGGTCCGCCGGATCGAGGCTTGCCTGCAGGGTGGTGGATCCCACCAGGTCGACGAACCCGATGGCGAGCCGCGCCAGCTCGCGCCGTCTCACCCCGCTCTGCGTCACCCGATGCCGTGCGATCGCCTGCCGCATGTGCTGGCGGAACACCGGTGCCAGCCCCACGCCGAGCTGCATGACCAGCTCAGTGGCCTTGGCGTTCTTCACGGCGTGCTCCAGCCGGGTAGCGCCGCGCCGGATCAGCTCCTCCTCGGGGCCCTGGACGTAGACGGCGACGGCGGCCTCGGCGATGCGCTCCATGGCACCCGCGACCACTCTCAGCAGCTCCTGCCCGGTGGCGATGCCGCTTTCGGCGGCCCGGGCGAGGTGGGTCACGAGCGTGACGTCGTCGTCGGTGAACTGGGGCGCGTTCGCGTCAGGGACGCTGATCCCGAAGTCCCGGTAGATGGCGACGACCACGCCCACATCGACGCCCGCGCGGTTCGCCAGGTCGCGCGCCGAGAGGGTGGCGTCACGGCTGAGCACCAGGTCGGACGCGAGGCCCTCGGCGTGGCCTGCGTCCGAGCATCGCCACCTGCTCGACCGTGGCGCCGTGCGCGACGAGCCAGTCCCGCAGCTCCGCCTCGGCCCGCTCGAGGGCGCTCGCGTTGTCGTCCATCGCCAAGCACGCTACGGCGCTCGGCCTGCGTTCGTGTCGTGTCAGCGAGTCGAGCGCAGCGCCTTGATCAGTTGGCTCTTGTTCATCGTGGAACGGCTCGAGATGTCGAGGTCGCGGGCTCGCTTCATGAGGTCGTCCTCGGACCAGTCATCGTAGGACGGCCGCCTCGCGCCCTTGCGCAGGGCACCCTCTCCGGCGTTGGAGATCCGGGCAGCCTTGCCCTTGCTCATGCCGGACGAACGCATCTTCTCGTACTGGCTGGGGTTCTTGACGCTCGGACCAGGGCTGCGACCACGGGACATCGCCACCACCTCCTGCGTCTCGGATCCACCGCGCGGAGTACCCAGAGTTGGTCGCAGGCAGACACGCGACCGCCCGGCACGGAGCCAGGCGGCGGGGCGGAGAGGGTGGGATTTGAACCCACGGAGGACTTGCGCCCTCACCTCCTTAGCAGGGAGGCACCTTCGGCCACTCGGTCACCTCTCCCGGTGGTGAGCCACGGATCCTAGCGGTTGCCCCTGAGGCCAACGTCGACGCCGCACATCGGAGGGTGTTCGAGGTATTCAACGGCGGATCGGAGGCGCTCGGGATCGTCCTGCCGGTGCCCAGTCCAGCATTGCATCGGCGAAGATCTGTCGATGCCCGCTGCGCCCACGGTGCTGCTGCTGACGGGTCCGCCCGCCACCGGGAAGTCGTCGCTCGCGGCGCGGGCTGCGAAGCGACTGGGGGCGCCCGTACTCGGCTGGGACTGGGTGATGGCGGCGCTGACGGACTTCGACCCGATCCAGGCCGCCCTCCGTGAGCTGTCCTTCGTGGAGCACCGGCGCGTGGGCTGGTCGATCCTGTGGAACCTCACCACGGCGCAGCTGCGGCGCGGCTGCGCCGTGGTGCTCGACGGCGTCGCCCGGGACGTGGAGATAGCCGGCACCCGCGCGGTCGCGCAGGGCGAGGGCGCACGATGCCTGGTGGTGGTCACCTCGTGCAGCGACGAGGCCGTGCATCGCCAGCGCGTCGCGGGACGCTCGCGGGGCATTCCTGGCTGGTACGAGCTGGACTGGGACCACGTCGCCGGCGTGCTGGGGCGCTGGGACCCGCCCGCCGAGGCGGATCTTCGTCTCGAGGCGGTCGCACCATTCGAGGCCAACGTCGCGCGTCTCGAGGAGCTCCTGACGACGACGGCCGGCTGAGGTCGGCCTGTCGGCGCTTCGTCGTCTTCCTGGCGACGGTGTCGTCGAGCCGGAACCGGGCGGCGACCAGTGCGGCGTCGACCATCGAGCCGCGGGTGGCCGGTAGGCGGTCGCACAGCACGATCACGGACCCTGCGGAACCCCTGTGTGGGCGGAGCGGGTGGGATTCGAACCCACGGACCCTCACGGGTCGACGACTTTCAAGGCCGTTGCCTTCGTCCGCTCGGCCACCGCTCCAGTCACGGCAGGGTAGCCCCGGGCCGCCGGGACCCCGCTCCGAAGACGCTGCTACCCGATCGCGCGTCGCAGGCTGTCGACCCACTCGCTGGCGGCCCGCCAGCGGGCCTCGGCATCGCGGCGCCGGGCCGGGCCGTGCTCGCCGGCGGCGGGGTACGAGCCGAGGAACTTGACGTCCTCGACCTTTGAGCGCAGGTCGCGCAGGCAGTCCGCTACCAGTTCGTCGCCGACGTGGCCCTCGAGATCGATGAGGAAGCAGTAGTTGCCCAGGCCCTTCTTCGTGGGACGCGACTCGAGCTTGGTCAGGTTGATCGAACGGGCGGCGAACTCCTGGAGGATCGTGAGCAGCGAGCCTGGGCGGTCATGGCGTTGGAACACCACGATCGACGTCTTGTCGTGGCCGGACGGCACCGGGATGCCGGCCCGCGCCACGACCACGAAGCGGGTGGCGTTGTCGGCATGGTCCTCGATGTCGGCGGACAGCACGTCGAGCCCGTAGACCTTGGCGGCCACCGCCGGGGCGATGGCAGCCGTGTGCCCGTCGTGCTCGGGGCCGGCCACGAGCTGGGCGGCCTCGGCGGTCGAAGGGGTGGCGATGGCGACCGCTCCCGGCAGCTCGCGGTGCAGGAACGACCGGCACTGGGCGGTGGCCACCGGCATGGACAGCACCCGGCGCACGTCGATCAGCGCCACCCCGCTCGGCGCCAGCAGGTTCATCTGCACGCCTATCACGACCTCGCGCTGGATGAGCAGCTCGGTCTCGAACGCCAGGGCGTCGACCGTGACCGTGACGGCGCCCTCGATCGAGTTCTCGATGCCGACGAAGCCGAGTTCGACCTGACCGTCCCCGACGGCGTTGAGCACATCGGGGATCGACGGCAGCGCCACCAGCTGGTGTCCCGCAAGGTCGGCCTGGGACACGAGGGCCTGCTCGGTGAACGTGCCCTCGGGCCCGAGGAACCCGATGCGCAGCGTCGGTTCCGGTCCTGGACGCAACATGTCGGGGATCGTACCGACCGGCGTCGCCGTGCCCCGAAGCGGTTCCCGGTGCCGAGCGGTCACGACCGAGGATGGGCTACCGCACCCGGTCACAGTCCCTGCCACGGCGGCTTGTGGGCCCACGTCTCACGGTAGTAGTCGGCCAGCCGCAGCCGGACCGCCACGGGCTCGTCGACCACCACGGTGGCGTGGGGGTGGAGCTGGAGCGCCGAGGCGGGGGCCATGGCTGTGACGGGGCCCTCGACCGCCGCGGCAACCGCCTCCGCCTTGCGGGGCCCGAACGCCAGCAGCACCAGATGGCGGGCCTCGAGGATCGTGCCCACGCCTTGCGTGACAACGTGGCGCGGGACCTCGTCGAGCGACGCGAAGAAGCGCGCGTTGTCCTGGCGGGTCTGGTCGGTGAGGGTCTTGATGCGGGTGCGCGAGGCGAGCGACGACCCCGGCTCGTTGAACCCGATGTGCCCATCGGTGCCGATCCCCAACAGTTGGAGGTCGACGCCGCCGCCGTTGCGGATCGCCGCCTCGTAGGCGTCGCAGGCCGCCAGCAGATCGTCGGCGTCGACGTCGGGCCCGCGGATGGCGCCCGGCTCGAAATCGACGTGCGCCTCCAGCTCCCGGGCGATGAACGACCGGTACGACTGGGGGTGGCCGGCGGGCAGGCCCACGTATTCGTCGAGCAGGAAGGCCCCCGCCGCGGCCAGGCTCAGCCCCCCGCCGGCGTGGCGGCCGGCGAGGTTTCGGTAGACCGCGAGCGGAGAGCTGCCGGTCGCCAGGCCCAGCACCGCCCCGGGTCCGCGGGCCACGAGCGCGGCGACGGCGCCGCCCACGAGCTCGCCGGCCGCGTCGGGACCGGGAACGATCACCACCTCCACGAGCCCTCCCGGCCGCCACTCATCCCGCGTCGGGCGAGAGTGTGCGGCGGTCGAACGCGACCCGGCCGCCGATGACGGTGGCCACGATCCCACCGGCGGGGTCCAACACCGCGAGGTCGCCGACCGCTCCGGGGCCGATCACACCGCGGTCGCCGAGCCCCAACAGCTCCGCCGGTGACGCGGTCACCGCCGACAGCGCCGCGGGCAGCGCCACACCGGCGAACGCCATCAGGTTGCGCACCGCCCGGTCGAGGGACAGGTCGCTGCCGGCCAGCGTGCCGTCGGCCAGGCGCACCCCGTCGTCGGTGGCGAACGCCTCCAGCATGCCGAGCGGCACCCGACCCGCCGGCATGCCGAGGGCCGCCACCGCGTCGGTCACCAGGCACAGCCGATCCCCCAACGCCCGTGCCGCCAGCGCCACCGCGGCGGGATGCAGGTGCACGCCGTCGGCGATCGCGCCCACCCGGACGCGCTCGTCCGTCAGCGCCACGCCGGCGAGGCCTGGGTCGCGGTGGTGGAGTGGTCCCATGGCGTTGAACAGGTGCGTCACCGCCGTGACGCCGGCGTCGATGGCGTCGGTCGCCTGCTCGGCGCTGGCGGACGAGTGCCCCGCCGACACCACCACCCCGGCCGCGACCAGATCGCCGACGACGTCGAGTGCCCGGGGCAGCTCGGGGGCGAGCGTCACCAAGGCCACGCCGGTTCGCCCGCTCCATCCCTCGTCGGCGACCAGCGCCGGATCCGGCGGCTTCAGGTGCTCTGCCAGGTGCGCGCCCCGCCGTTCGGGGGCAAGGAACGGCCCCTCGAAGTGGAGCCCCAGAGGGACGGCGAACGGTCGCTCGCCGGCCTGGTCGCGGCGCGGACCCGACCGCAGCGCCGTCAAGGCCCGGGCCCGAATGGCCGCCGGGGCGGTCACGACGGTGGGAAGCCAGGCGGTGACACCCCAGCGCGGCAACGCCGCCGCCACCTCCCACAGGCGTTCCGGTTCTGTGGTGACGTCCACGCCCGCGGCGCCGTTGCACTGGAGATCGACGAAGCCCGGGACGACGAGCAGGCCGGCGGCGTCCAGGCGGGGCCCGGCGGCCGCTGGGGGGACACCGCGGGTCGCCGGGGCCTCTCCCCCGGCGACCTCAACGGTTTCGTTCGAGGCGAACAGCCTGAGGGCGGCACGCTCGGCCCCGGCACCGGCCGTACCAACCTCCGTCGGTTCGCCTGGTCCACCGCCTCCTGTCCCGGTAATGCCAACGTCACGACCGGCGCTGACGATGCGGCCATTGGCCAGGAACACGTCACAGTCGGACCATCCGCTGGCTGTCAGGACCTTTCCACCCGAAACGAGCAGCGAATCCGACGATCGCATGTTCACAATCTCGCCCGACGACGCCCAATCACCCGGCGACCCACGCCATCGCCGGCACCATCAGTAGCATTGCCAACACTGTGTGCAGCGAGATGGGCGCGGGCCAGCAGGGCGGCCCCCAACGCCCCGGCCGGCACGCCCTCAGGCACCAAGGCAACCCGGCCCGCCAGGTCGAGCGCGGCCAGGACCGGCGACCGCTCGGCCCGGGCGTGCAGCGCGTCGACCACGGCGTCGAGCAACGGCGGCCCGGCCTCGGCCACGCCGCCACCCAGCACGATGATCTGGGGATCCACCGTCTGGGCGATGAGCGCCACGGCCCCGGCCAGGTACGCCGCCACCTGGTCGCGCACCTCGGCGGCCACGCGGTCGCCGTCCGCC
>JBOGHG010000118.1:0-11910 GCA_050744525.1 Acidimicrobiales bacterium
CCGCCGCTCGGGCGCCGTCGATGTGCGAAACCTCTCCATCGTTCCCCCTCGTACCTCCGAGTTGCCTTCGAGGGTGAACGTTGCGGCAACCGGCTTGCAGCCGACTTGCAAGTCACTGGAACCCGGCCACGGCGCCGATGCGTGCGTTGAAGCACGGGCGCCATCACCTAACTCAGCCGTGGCTGCGCCATGGCCGCAAGGCTCTCCTCCCTGTGCTCGCGCTCCTCGCGTGCGATCTGGCGGAAGAGATCGATCACTGAGTCGAAGCGCCCGTAGTCCTCGACGAAATGGCTCTCGAACGGCATCTCCTCGAACTCCGGCTGCTCCTCCACGAACAGGGCGTCCTCGTGCTCGGCGTGGTCCTCGAAGTCGGCACTGAGCCGCTGGCTCCACGCCGGCTTGAGCAGGTACCGCACCAACGAAACGAGCGCGGCCGTAGATGAGGTCAGCGCACGCGAACAGGAGCCGGGCGTGACGCTGGGCTTGGCAGTGGAGCCGTCGAACACCGGCGAGACGTTACGAGGGACGGCGAGCGGACAAGCAGTGAGCACCGCCTGAACGGCAACCGGGGGCGCCGTGGGTCAGGCAGTCGCCGCCGACCTGGCCGGCGGTTCGAACTTGTACCCGAGGCCGCGAATGGTCACGATCGACAGGGCAGCCCGGATCAGCCTCCACCTTGGCCCGCAGGCGCTTGATGTGGACGTCGAGCGTCTTGGTGTCGCCGACGTACGCATGGCCCCAGACGCGGTCGATCAGCGCGTCCCTGGTGAGCACCTTCCCGGCGTTGCGCAACAAGGCCTCGAGGAGCTCGAACTCCTTGAGGGGAAGCTTCACCCGGTTGTTGCGCACGAAGACCTCGTGGCGTTCAGCATCGAGGCGGACGTCACCCACCTCGACGACAGCCTCGCGTGCGGACGAGCGCGGCTCGGGTGCCCGCCGGAGCGTGGCCCGGATGCGGGCGACGAGCTCGCGCATCCGATACGGCTTGGACACGTAGTCGTCGGCGCCTACTTCCAGCCCGACGACCACGTCGATCTCCGACGTCTTGGCCGACACCATGATGATCGGCACCCGGGAGTGGGTCCGGATCTGCCGGCAGACCTCGATGCCCGAGATCCTCGGCAGCATGACGTCGAGCAGGACGAGGTCGGGATGGACGGCGTCGAACCGGCTAAGGGCCTCGACGCCGTCGCGTGCTACCTCGACCCGGAAGCCTTCGCGCTTCAGCCCGATGGTCAGCGCCTCCACGAACGACTCCTCGTCCTCGACGACGAGCAGCGTCGTGGCCACGTGGGGAGCGGCGCTCATTCGATCTCGGCGGCGAGCGCGCTGGGATCGCCGGTGAGGATATAGCTCACCCGCTCCCCGACGATGACCGCGTGGTCGGCGATGCGCTCGAGGTTGCGACCCGCGCTGTGCGCGTGGAGGACCAGGCTCGGGGCATACGGGCACTCCTGGGCCAGCAGGTGTGAGACGAGCTGGCGGTAGGTCGCGTCCAGCACGTCGTCCTGGCGCTTGAGGTCCAACGCCACGAAGAGGTCCTGCTCCATCCACGCCGTGCGGGCGGCACGGAGCAGGCTCAGGGCGAGGTCGCCCATGCGGCCGAGGAGGGCGATGGTGTTGGCTTCCCGGTGCCAGTCGGCGACCGCGGTCTTGGCCACGGCAACCGCCCGGTCGCCCGTCTTCTCGAAGTCGGCCATCACCCGCAGCGAGGACAGGAGGAAGCGCAGGTCGGCGGCGACTGGCGCCTGGCGGGCCACGAGCGCGTAGGCCCGTTCCTCGAGGGCCACAAAGAAGGCGTCGAGGCGATCGTCACCGGCCACCACCTGCTGGGCGGCCAGCGCGTCGTCGCCCAGGAGGGCGCGTAGCGATCCGCTCACCGCGTCCTCGGCCATGAGAGCGAGCGCACCGACATCGATCCGAAGGGCCTCCAGCGCCTCCCGGAACTGCGCTCGGGCCGGCATTACCCGAAGCGCCCGCTGACGTACGCCTCGGTGCGTTCCTCGGAGGGGCTGGTAAAAATCTTCTCGGTGCGGTCGAACTCGACCAGCGTCCCGGCCCGCCGGTCGGCCTCGGCGTCGACCTCGGCGGTGAAGAAGGCGGTCATGTCGCTCACCCGGGCGGCCTGCTGCATGTTGTGGGTGACGATGACGATCGTGTAGTCAGCCTTCAGCTCCTGCAAGAGATCCTCGATGCGCAGGGTGGCCACCGGGTCGAGGGCGGAGCACGGCTCGTCCATGAGGATCACCTCGGGCTGGGCGGCCAGAGCCCGGGCGATGCATAGGCGCTGCTGCTGGCCGCCGGAGAGCTGGGTGGCCGAGGACTTCAGACGGTCCTTGACCTCGTCCCAGAGCGCGGCCTTGCGCAGCGCCTCCTCGACGCAGTCGTCGACGTTCACCGATAGCTTGGCGATCCGCGGGCCGAAGGCCACGTTGTCGTAGATGGACTTCGGGAACGGGTTGGGGCGCTGGAACACCATGCCGATGAGCCGGCGTACCACCACCGAGTCGACCTCGGGGCCGTACAGATCGTTGCCGTGGTAGCGGAGGCACCCTTCCACGCGGACGCCATGGGTGAGGTCGTGCATGCGGTTGAGGCTGCGCAGGAGGGTGGTCTTGCCGCAGCCCGAGGGGCCGATGAACGCGGTGATCTGGCCCCTGCGGATGTCGAGGGTCACGCCGCGCACAGCCCGGAAGGACCCGTAGAACACGCTGAGCTCGTCCATCTCGAAGACGACGTCGCCCTCGGGGGGGACGGTTTCGCGAACGACGGGTGCCGGCCGGGGCGCGGCGTTCGCCGGCGCGTCGGGATCGGTTTCCTCGATCAAGAGCCCTCTGTCCTGAATGCGCCGGGGGTCGGTCATGGGATGCACCTGGACCGTACCGACCCCGGGTGACGGCAAATCTTCCGCCAGGTGAACACCGGGGAAACGGCAGGCGTCATCGCGGAGGGGGCGGTTGCCTTTCACACCTCGTTCACCTGCAATCCACCTATGCGCCACTGCCCGGCAAGGATCGCTCTCTACCGTCGGTCTCGTCAGACACTGAAGGAGGCAACCCAGGATGCGCCGACGCTCCGCCCGTTTCGCCGGTCCCCTCGCCGTGCTGGTGGCGCTAGCCATGCTCACCGTCGCCTGCGGTGGCGGTGACGACGACGCGACCGCCCCGGCCTCCGACGCCGGGACGGCCACCACCGAAGCCCGCCTGTCGGCCACGCTCAACGCCGCCGGCGCCACCTTCCCCAAGAGCTTCTACGAGGTGGTCATCGCCGGCTACAAGCAGGCCCAGCCCGGGGTGACCGTGAACTACAACGCCAACGGCTCGGGGGCCGGCCGCCAGGCCCTGCAGGACGGCGTCGTCGACTTTGCGGGGTCCGACGGGCTCGTCAACCAGGCCGACATCGCGAAGTACAAGGGCGAGTTCGTCTACGTGCCGACCGTCGCCGCGCCGATCACGGTGTCCTACAACCTGAGCGACGTCCGGGACCTGACCCTCGACGCCGACACGATCGCCAAGATCTTCTCCCGCCAGGTGAGGAAGTGGGACGACCCGGCCATCGCCGCCCTCAACCCGGGCGTGCGCCTGCCGGCCACGGACATCACCGTGGCCCGTCGCTCCGACGGGTCGGGTACGACAGAGAACTTCACCAAGTACCTGGTCGCCGCCGCCCCGAACACCTGGACGCTCCGGTCCGGCTCCACCGTCGAGTGGCCGGGCGACACGCAGGCCGGGAACGGCAACCAGGGCGTGGCCCAGATCGTCAAGAGCACCGGTGGGGCCATCGGCTACGTCGACCTGTCCGACGCCAAGGCCTCGGGTCTCCAGTTCGCCAAGGTCAGGAACAAGTCGGGCCAGGCCGTGGTGGCCAGCGTGGAGGGCGCCACCGCGGCGCTGGCCGGCGCCCAAGTCAACGCCGACCTCTCGTACAACCCGCTGAACGCCGACGGCGCCGACGCCTACCCCATCACCGCCCCCACCTGGATCCTCGTGTACAAGACCCAGTCGGACAAGGCCAAGGGCGACGCCGTCAAGTCGTTCCTGCGCTACCTGCTGACCGACGCCCAGAAGCTGGCCAAGGACATCGACTACGCGCCGCTGCCGGCCTCCTTGCAGGAGAAGGCGGTGGCCCAGCTGAACAACATCACCGTGCCCGTGGCCTAGCCAGACCTCCCTGTGGCGATCACCACCGCTCCCCCCAGCCCGCCCCGCCCGCCGGCTCCACTCGCCAGCCCGGGCCGGGCGGGGCTGGGCGATCGGGGCTTTCGGATCCTGAGCCTGGCCTGCGGGCTGCTGGTGCTCGTCATTCTGGGCCTCATCGCCGTCTCGACGACCCTCGAGGCGTGGCCGGCCTTCGCCCACGACGGCCTGCGGTTCTTCACGTCGGACCGTTGGGCCCCGAGCGCGGAGGTGTTCGGTTCCCTCCCCTTCGTCTACGGCACGGTCGTCACCGCGGTGATCGCCCTGGTCCTGGCCGTGCCGGTGAGCGTGGGCATCGCTCTCTTCCTGTCGGACGTGGCCCCTCGCCGGCTGGGTCGTCCGGTCAGCTCGCTGATCGATCTCCTGGCCGCCGTCCCGTCGGTGGTCTACGGCCTGTGGGGGGTGATCGTGCTGGCGCCGTGGATCTCCGGGGTGTACGACTCGATCGGCGATCTGACCTCTCCCATCCCGGTGGTGTCCGGCCTGTTCGCCGGGCCCTCCACCGGCCGCAGCCTCTTCACCGCCGGCATCATCCTCGCCCTCATGGTGACGCCGATCATCACCTCGATCACCCGCGAGGTGTTCGACACGGTGCCCACCATGGCCAAGGAGGCGGCCTACGCCCTCGGCTCGACGAGGTGGGAGATGATCCGGGCCGCGGTCTTCCCCCACAGCCGGGCAGGGATCATCGGAGCAGTCATGCTCGGCCTGGGCCGGGCCATGGGCGAGACGATCGCAGCCGCCCTGGTCATCGGCTCCAGCCCCCAGATCTCGGCCCGGCTGTTCGGGTCCGGCGACTCGATGGCGGCGGTGATCGCCAACGAGTTCGGGGAGTCGGGTGGCCTCCACCGAGCTGCGCTGATCGGGCTCGGCGTCGAGCTGTTCGCCCTGACCATCCTGGTCAACATCGTGGCCCGCATCATCGTGGCCCGAGCCAAGGGATGAGCAGCATGCTTCTCGGGACGGTGAGCCGCGCGCGGCGCCTGCGCAACCGCGTCGCCACCGCCTCGATCTGGATGTCGGTCCTCGTCGCCGCCGTGCCCCTGGCCTTCGTGGTGGTCTACCTGGTCCAGCGGGGTGCGAGCATCGTCGACTGGGACTTCCTCACCGACGACATCCCCATCAGCTCCCGTCTGCCCGGACCCGGAATGGGCCCCGCCGTCCTGGGAACGCTGCTCATCACCGGGGCGGCGACGGCACTGGCCGTCCCACTCGGGGTGCTGGCCGCCGTCTTTCTTCGGCAACGCCCGCCAGCCGTTCGACGCCGCCATCGACCGGGCGTGGGGCGCCGCCCTCACCTTGATCCTCCTGGTGTTCGTCCTCACCGCCATCGCCCGGGTGATCGCCCGCCGCTTCACCGTGCGCTGAGCCGATTCAGCCCGCAGCAGGAACGCCCAAGCTGTCCAGGAGCCTCCGGACCCGCCGTCCGATCTCGTCGCGAATGGGCCGGACATCTTCGACACCCTTGCCGAACGGGTCGGTGAGTTCCCAGTCCTCGTAGCGCTTGCCGGGGAACAGCGGGCAGGCGTCGCCGCAGCCCATGGTGACCACCACGTCGGCGGCGCGGACGATCTCCTCCGTCCACGGCTTCGGGAACTCCTCGCTGATGTCGATGCCGATCTCGGCCATGGCCGCCGCCGCCGACGCGTTGACGGCCGCGCCGGGCTCCGAGCCACCCGACCAGGCCACGGCGCGGTCGCCGGCGAGATGATTGAACCACCCGAGCGCCATCTGCGATCTCCCGGCGTTGTGCACGCAGAGGAAGAGGACGACGGGGACACCCTCGGTTGCCTTGCCCTCGACACGGGCCAGAGCCTTCAGCCGCTGGCGGGCGAAGCGCTCCGCCATCAACGGTAAGAAGCTGGCAACCGTGGCGCCGCCGGCGAACTGGTCGTAGCTCGTGGTGAGGAACAGCTCGACGGTCTCCGCCCCGAAGGTGCCGTGGAACTCTTCGGCCAGCCGCCGGGCGGCGCTCTTCAGTACCGGCCGATGCTCGAGGGGCACGGCGCTGATGTCAGGCACGGTCTCTCCTTGGTCAGGCCCCGGCATCCGACCGGGCGGTCGGACGGGACTGGATGGGTGACAGCACGGGGGCGATGGCGTCGACGTCGTCGCGCGGAGCGACCGACGGGTAGAGCACCCGCACGGCGGCCACGGCCAGCAACGCGCCCACGACCTGAGCGACCGTGAAGGCCGGCACGGAGCTGGGGGCGATGCCGGCGAAGGTGTCGGAGAGCATGCGGGCCAGAGTCACCGCCGGATTGGCGAAGCTCGTCGACGACGTGAAGAAGTACGCCCCTCCGATGTAGGCACCGACCGCGAACGCTGCCGCCGCCGACCGCCCACCGCCCGCGAGGGCGAAGACCACGAGGACGAGGCCGAAGGTGGCCACGACCTCGCTCGTCCAGAGGGACCCGGAGCTTCTGGCCTGCGACGCCAGTTCGACGGCAGGCAGGGCGAACATGACGTTGGCAACGACGGCGCCGATGGCGCCTCCGGCAACCTGGGCACCGGCGTAGGTCGCCGCCTCGGTCGTGGTCAGACCGCCGAGCAGCCTCTTGGCCAGGGTGACGACCGGGTTGAGGTGTGCTCCGGACACGGGCCCGAGGGCCAGAATGACGGCCACGAGCCCCGCTGCGGTGGCGAGGGCGTTCAGGAGGAGCTGGAGCCCCGCGTCGCCCGGCGACAGGCGTGTCGCTGCGATCCCGGAGCCGATGATCGCCACTGCGAGCCAGGCGGTACCAAGGGCCTCGGCGAAGACGCGGCGGATCAGGGATGGGGCCATGGGGCGTACCTCGGCCGGTTGCAGTACACGGGACACGACAACGGTTCCTCGCCAACGACTGATAGATTTACGTCGATCAGTCAAGCCGGTCCATAGACAGGTGTCAATGCGAGAGCCAAAGAACCCGGGCATCCTGACGGCCGTCTTGCTCGCCGACGCCTGCTGCCCATCCCATCATCTCAAGGTGCTGGCCGAGGCGGGCCTCATCGTCGGCGAGAAGCGAGGTCGCTGGGCCTGGTATCGGGCGGTTCCGGAGCGCCTGGTGCAACTTCGGGCCATCCTGGAATGACGGCCGGATGGGCCAGCGCTTGAAATCGTTCATGTGCGGGCCCTGCCGGTTGGCCCGGTCGGGCATCGGACGTTCTGCGCCGCGCCGTGCCGATCGTCATCGACGCGTGGTCAGCCGCGGCCGGTATCCGCCGCCGGCAGGCGCAGGATGAACGTCGACCCCTCACCCTCGGTCGAGCGGACGGACACCTCACCGTCGTGGTTGCTGGCCACGTGGCGGACGATCGACAGGCCGAGGCCCGTTCCTCCGGTCTCGCGGCTGCGGGCTCGGTCGACCCGGTAGAAGCGCTCGAAGATCCGCTCCAAATCCCGGGCGGGGATCCCGATACCGCTGTCGCAGACGGCGATCTCCACGCAGCCGGCGACCAGGTCGGTGGTCACGTGCACCGACGAGCCCGAATCGGAGTACTTGACCGCGTTGTCGACCAGGTTGGCGACGGCAGAGACGAGCTGAGTGTCGTCGCCATTGAGCTCGAGCCCGGCGGGATGGTTGGGCTCGGTCACCAGGGCCACGTTGCGCAGCCCGGCCACCGGACGTACCCGGTCCACGGCGGCCACGACGACTGCTTCCACGGAGGCATGACGAAGCGTCATGGGACCGCCCGCCTCGATCCGGGACAGGTCGAGCAGATCGGCGATCATGCGCGAGGCGCGGTCGGCCTCGGCGGTGATCCGCTCGGCCAGCCTGGACACCACGACGGGATCGGTCTCGCCGCATAGGGCCTCTCCGAGGAGGGCCAGCGCGCCTATCGGTGTGCGCAGCTCGTGGCTCACGTTGGCGACGAAGTCGCGCCGCACCGCCTCGAGCTGGCGGCGCTCCGACACATCGTCGACCACGGTGATGGTCCCCAAGCACTCGTCGCCCTGGCGCAACGGCGTGGCCGTGAGCACGAGCTGGCGTGAGGGCGGGCCCCGCAGCTCCAGGCTTCGGGTCACCGGATCGGAGCCGGCGGTGGCCTCGACCAGCTCGTCGATGGCGGCATCGAGGAGGGGCGAGCCGGTGCCCGCAGCGCTCCCATCGAGCCGCGGGTCGTTGCGCAGCACCGGCTGCCCCTCCTCGTCGCGTAGGACCAGCGGTTGTGGGATGGCGCCGAGGGCGAGCCGGAACCGAGCGAGCTCCCGGGCAAGACGACCCACCTCATCCATGGCGCGGCGCTCGTTCCTGGTCGCTTCCGCCAGCCGTCGCTTCAGCCGGCGCTTGTTCACCGGGCCTCAGTCGGGGTGGAAGCGGCCGGCTCGGTCGCCGGCGTCGCCGAGCAGAGCCCACGCGTCCCACAGGTCCAGGTCGTCGGCGAGCCGTCGTCCGGCCGCCTGCCCATGCCCGGGCGTAGAGGAGGGGTGAACGGCCCGCGCCACGGCGAACGCTTCCGAGCAGTCGGCGCAGAGTTCCGGTGCCGGTGTCGGCACCGCGCAGGCCGGGCAGGTGGATCGGTGACGAAACTCGCGCTTGAGCATGCCGGTGCGAACCCTATGGGCGGCAGGTGTCGGGAACTCAGCCGGAAGGAGGCCAGTGCGTGAAGCGTGCAGGAACTGTTCATGGCCATAGATGGGCCGAAATCTCGGCCCACAAGAGGGCAAAGCAGCGGGCCGCGGGCGAGGACGGCGCGAAGGCGCCGATGGCGGCGCGCTCCTGACCCATACGCTCGACGGCGCTGGCCCCCGGGATGGTCGCGGCGAGCAGACCGGGCCAGTCGGCCCGCAGGACCTCCATCACCTCGCGGTGCAGGCGCTTGCGACCGTCGACCATGGAGAGGTAGGGCAGCAGCTGAGGTGCCGGCTCCTGGTGCCTCAGGAACTCCGAGAGCTGGACGAGCGTGCGCATCGACAGGGTGGAGGGGATGACCGGGACGAGGAGCACGTCGGCCGCCCCGAAGACGCTCTCACTGGCGAGGGAGATGCTCGGCGGGCAGTCGAGGAAGCCGACGTCGTAGCGATCCTCGATGCCGCTCAGCAGGCCGGCCAGGCGATCGCGCGGGCGCCGGCTTCCATCCAGGTGCAGGTCGAGGTGGCGGAGGGAGAAGTCGGCGGGAACGATGTGGACCGACGGCAGGTCACTGGCTCTGATGTGCTCGCTGAGGTCACCCTTGCTGCCCACCAGACGGCGGGTGCCGCCCTTGACCTTCGGTCGGACCCGGAAGAAGTACGTGGCTGCCCCCTGAGGGTCGAGATCCCACACCAGGACCCGGCTCCCGGTGCGGGCCGCCTCGTAGGCCAGGTTGACCGCCGCAGTGGTCTTTCCCACGCCTCCCTTGATGCTGTAGGTGGCCAGGATCTTCACCGAGGGGACCTCACCCGGCGCTGAGGCGTTTGCGCATGTCGTCGAAGAGGCGGGCCGTCTCCTTGGTGTCGTAGGAGGCGAAGCGGGTTGCGAACTCCTGGCGGGCGGCCTGGCGCCGCTGGTCGAACAGCTCGGTCAGCCGGCCCATGGCCAGCAGCGTCTCGGCCGTGGCGCCGGGAGCGCCGTGGACCTCCTCGGAGAG
Organism: Acidimicrobiales bacterium; assembly: GCA_050744525.1. Taxonomy (GTDB): domain Bacteria; phylum Actinomycetota; class Acidimicrobiia; order Acidimicrobiales; family VFJN01; genus DASQUK01. The sequence continues at coordinate 9,750 of JBOGHG010000118.1, forward strand.
GCTCCTCAGCTGCGAGCTGTGGACCTCGGTGTCCTGGTGCTCGCCGAGGTTGTCCTGGAGCGACTTCAGGCGCTGCACGAACGACTTGCGGGTGGCCGCCGGCAGCACGCCTGCGAAGCACTCGAGCAGGTACCGCAGCCGCTTGGCGTCCTTGCGGAGCTCGTGCAGCTCCTCGGAGGCCGTGTCCGTCCCGATGGACCGTCCCCGTGCCAGAAGCCGGTTCTGTGCGTCGCCCAGCCGAGCCGACACCGCCTGGCCGAGCGGCTTCGTCGACCGCTTGTCGAGCTCGGCCGGGGCGACGGGGGCGTCGAGCCACGCCCGCCAGCCGGTCATGAGCCCGTGATAGCGGGCCGACCGCAGGTCGCCGGCCAGCGTGACGTGGGCGGCCCGCTGTCGCCGATCGATCAGCTCGAGCACCGGCGCCAGCGCGGCCGCGGACCGGGGATCGAGCGGTGCGATGTACCCAGGCCACTCGATGACGTAGACGTCGAGGTCCCGGGCGGGCCCCGTCACCTCGCCCAGCCAGCGAAACTCAGCTCGGAAGTGGTCCCGCCCGTCCCGGGGAAGGACCTGCTTACCGTGGGCGAGCAGCGACCGCGTCCGGCGCGCTGCGACACGCAGGTCGTGCAGGAACTCCGGATCGACGTCGTCGACCGTGCCCTGCCAGTTGGCGTCCATCGTCCCCGCGAGATTGGCGAGCACCCGCCGAAAGCCGTCGAGCGCTGGCTCCGAGCGATCCAGCGGGACGCTGGCTGAACCGGTGAAGCCCCCCAGGTCGATGTCCGCGTGCTCTGCCGCCAGCTCGAGCGCCGAGCCGTTGTGAACCGTCATCCCGAGGCGGCCGAGCAGGGCGGCCGTCTGACGGGCCGCCTTCGGGTAGCCCGCGAGCGGGTGAAGCTCGACGGCCCACCGCACCGGAGGGCTCCCGCCGGAGGGTAGCTGCAGCTCGTCGTGAAGTACCACGGCGACCACCGCCTTGCCTTCGGCGCTCCGCCGGGCGCCGCGGGCCTCCACCGAACTCACCTCCACTTTGGGCAACAGCGCTCGCACGTCCAAGAGCGGCGCCAGACGGTTGCGCAGAGGACCACGGGGGAGATCGGCGGCCGTGGACGGCACCCGCTCGACCTGTACACGGGCCGAGACCGGCCCCGGGCCGCGTACGACGAGCTCAGTCCCGGCTCCGGTGCGTACCTCGACGCGCACACCGGCCCGATGGAGCCGGCCGTCGAAGGTGTCCAGCAAGGTCCGCTGGACCGGCCGGAACCGGCCCAGCTCGAACCTAGCCGCGCCAAGGGCGGCGACGAGCTGCTCGACGGCCAGCCCGTTCGGCACAAAGGTCCGCGTCTCGCCGTTCATCGGATCACGGTGAGCAGTGTGCAACAGCAAGTTGACCACGGCCCGTCTCCGGCATGAACCACAGGTGACGCCCCGGTGAATGTCAACCGAGTGAACAGCACTACTCGAGGTCGCGGGGAACGACGAGCGTCTCCAAATGTGCGCTTCTGGGACCGAGCCTGTTCCAGCCCTGGGCGGGGAACGACAGCGTCGCCAGTGCGCCGGTGGGGAACGTCCGCCGAACGCGAAGGAGCGCGTCATCGTCGCCGTCGCCGGCGATGGTCACAACGAGGTCCTGCAGCCCGGGGTTGTGGCCCACCACCAGAACGGAGCGGACGTCGTCTTCCACTCGACGGAGGCGGACGAGCAGTTCGGCCGCTGAGGCGCCGTAAAGCTTCTTCTCGACGACGACGTGCTTGGCGCCCAGCGCAGCGTGGATCCGTTCGAGGGTCTCGCAGGCCCGCCTGGCCGACGAGCACAGGACGAGGTCGGGCTGGATTCGCGACCGACGGACGTGATCGGCGAGCCGCGTGGTGGCCCGCCGGCCCCGCGGGGCCAGTGGCCGGTCATGGTCGGTCATCCCACTGTCGTCCCCGTTCGACTTTGCGTGGCGCAGGACGTAGAGGATGTTCACACGGCGCCGTGCCTCCGCTGGTGTACAGGCACCCTCGGTTGGCGGGGGCGACGGACACAGGGCTGATGTAAGTGTTCAGGTCGTCACGGGCGCCGGCGGCATCCAAGGGTCACCGCTGAAGAGGCGGATGAGGGCGTCGATGGCGGCGATGTCGTGCTTGCGGGTGGTGGACAGGTAGCTGCGTAGGTGGGC
>JBOGHG010000119.1:0-11879 GCA_050744525.1 Acidimicrobiales bacterium
GCGGTGCTCGCCTACGCGATCGGCGAGCCGGGTGCCGAGCGCAACCACGTCGGCTTCCAGTCCGTCTACCTCGTCCTCGCGGCCGGGGTGTCGGCGTCGCTCCTGACCGGCGACCTGTTCACGCTGTTCGTCGGCTTCGAGATGATGCTCACCGCCAGCTATGTGCTGCTCACCCTCGGCGGCAGGCGCGAGCAGGTGCGGTCGGGCATGACCTACGTGGTCATCAGCCTGCTCGCCTCGACGCTGTTCGTCATGGCGCTGGCGCTGCTGTACGCGGCCACGGGCACGGTCACGATGGCCGAGCTCGCACTGCGCGTCGACGACCTGCCCGCGGCCGCCAGCGGGGGGTTCGCCGTGCTGCTCGTGGTGGTGTTCGGCATCAAGGCGGCGCTGTTCCCCCTGTTCTTCTGGTTGCCCGACAGCTACCCGATCGCGCCGTCACCGATCACCGCCGTGTTCGCCGGCCTGCTGACCAAGGTGGGCATCTACGCCATCATCAGGACCCAGACCCTGATCTTCCAGGATGGCAGCCGGCCGGGGACGCTGCTGTTGGTCATCGCTGGGGCCACGATGCTGGTGGGCGTGCTCGGCGCCATCGCCCAGGACGACATCAAGCGCATCCTCTCGTTCCAGATCGTGAGCCACGGGGGCTACATGGTCATGGGCCTGGGCCTGTTCACCGTCGCCGGCCTCGCGGGCACCGTGTCCTACATCGCCCACCACATCGTGGTGATGACCGCCTTGTTCCTGACCGGCGGGCTGATCGAGCACGCCGCGGGGTCGGCGCAGCTGACGAAGGTCGGGGGCCTGGTCCGTTCGGCACCGGTCATCGCCGGGTTGTTCATGCTGCCGGCGCTGAGCCTCGCGGGGATCCCCCCGCTGTCGGGGTTCGTCCCGAAGTTCGCCTTGGTCGAGGCCGGCTTCGCCTCGGGCCAGTACGCCATCGTGACGGTGAGCCTGCTCGTGAGCCTGCTGACCCTGTTCTCCATGGCCAAGATCTGGGTCGGCGCGTTCTGGCGCCCACCCGAACGCGCCGGTGACACCGCCACCTTCGACGCTGCGGCACCGGTGGGTGGCCGCCTGGGCGGGCCCGCCCTGATGGTGCTGCCAACCGCCGCGCTCGTGGCGTTGAGCCTCGCGATCGCGGCCGCCGCCGGCCCGCTCTACGCGCTGGCCGAACGCACCGCCGACGATCTCCTCGACCCCGTCGGCTACGTGGGCGAGGTCCTCGACCCATGAGCCCGGTGCTGGAGGCGGCGCTGCTGCTGGCGCTGTGGCTGCTGGCGTGGGGTGAGATCTCGCTCGCCAACGTGCTCAGCGGGCTGCTGCTGATCGGCGTCCTGTTCGCCGCCTTCCGGTCGCGTCGCCGCAGCGCAGGGCAGGTGCGGCTGCGGCCGCTCGCGGCTCTGCGGCTGGCCGGGTACATCCTCGTCCAGTTGGTGACGTCGAACATCCTCGTGGCGCGTGAGATCGTCAGCCGTCGCTCGCGGGTGAACACCGGCGTGCTCGCGTACGAGGTGCAGCACCCGTCGGACGAGGCCATCACGCTGATCTCGAACATCGTGGCACTGACGCCGGGGACCATGACCGTCGAGGCCACCCGCGATCCCCCCGTGCTCCAGGTGCACTTCCTGCTCCTCCACGACGTCGAGCAGGCGCGCGCTTCGATCGCCCGCCTCGACCACCTGGTCGCCGCCACCCTCGGGCTCGTGACGGACGGAGGGCGATCATGACCGAGGCCACCATGGTGATGCTCGTGATCGCGGCCGCCGGGTTCGACTACCGATTGTGGGTGGGCCCGACGCTCGCCGACAGGGTGATCGCGCTCAACGGGCTGCTCCTGGTGGGCATGGGAGCCCTCGCCACCGGGGCGGCCCACAGCGGCCAGGGCGCCTTCCTGCCGGCGCTGGTGGCGGCGGCGCTGGTCGGGCCGATCGGTACCGGCATGATCGCCCGGTTCATCGAGAGCCGCGCGGAGGGCCGGGCTGCCGGACGTCAACCCCCCCGCACGCGGGGTCGAACGGGGACCGGCGCGCGGTGATCGGAGAGCTGCTCGCACTCCTGGGCTCGGTGCTCGTGCTGCTGGCCGCGATCGGTGTCGTCCGCTTCGGCGACGCCTTGACCCGCATGCACGCCCTGGCCAAGGCGTCGACCCTCGGTGTGCTCCTGCTGCTGGCCGGTGCGGCCGTCAACCTGCGCGACGCGAACGACGTCACGTCGGTGGCGCTCGCCGCCCTGCTCCACACCCTGACGTCGCCCCCCGCGTCGAACATGATCAGCCGGGCCGTCTACATGGCGGATCTGGCGTGGGGCCGCGAAGCGGCCCAGGCCGCCGCCGACGCCGACGTCACCCACTCCGGCACCGACGGCTCCGGCTGACCTGCCGGAGGCAGCGGGGATCCGCGGGTCGGGCGCCCCCGACGGCGTGCCGCCGGTGACACCCGGAGATCGTCGCCACGGTCAGCGAGCGACAGGACCTTCCTCGCCCGAGGCGTGAAGCGACCGAACATGCCGACGCCGGGCATTTCGTCGGGTGGAGCGTCCTCTACACCGCGCACAGGAGCTTCGCCGGTCGTCTGTCGAACACTAACGTTCCGCTCTCTGTCTCATCGCGTTCGATGGGACCCTCCGTGGTCGAGGCTCGACGTCGCGAGGTGTGCATGTTCGAAGGTGTGACCAGCGCTGCACGACGTGTCGCTGTGCAGTTTGCGCCTGCTCTCGAAGGACGGCTTCGTGAGGTCTACGGCGCTGCGTGGCTGAAAGCCGTCAACAACCGCCGCAGGTCGGCCGGGCTCCCGCCCGGTCGCGGTTTGCATGATCATCGGTTCACCCTCGCCGTGCTGGGCTATGACCCGGCTACGGACAGGTGGGTCGATGAACGGTGGCGCGAACTGGCTCGCGAACTCAATGGTCTGGCGAACAAGGCGGCGCACGATGAGGCGCTTGCTCCTCGTGAGGTCGACCGAGCGGTGGAGATCGCCGGGCTGTTCGGTGCGTACTTCCACAGTGCCTCCAAGGGCGAGCAATCCGCCTCGACACCGGAACCTTGTCAGCGGGCGGCCCTCCTATTTGCCCAACAGCGGTGGCCAGAAGCGCTTGTTGCCTTCCGTGAGTGCGTCCAACACGATCCGAGCAACAGGCGCGCTTGGATGGATATGTGGATCGCGTCCACTCGCTGCACAGACCGGCTCGCAGGGCTGGAAGCGACCATGGGGTGGACCTCCGCTGTGCCGGACGAGCCGCTGGCCTGGCTTGCCAACGCACGGGAGTCGGTGATTGCCGAGAAATTCGAGGGGGCGGTCATGGCGGCCGAGCATTATCTCGCCATGGTCCCTGATGAGGATCGGGATCAACGGGTGTTCGCCGACTATGGAACGGCGTTGGCCTTAACCAACCGCTTGGACCGTGTAGCCACGATCATCGACAAATGGCCAGATACTCCCAGCCTCTTCGTGACGACGGTCAAAGCGCAGGTAATGAGTAGATTGGGTCGCCACGAAGAGGCTGTCGAAATCGCCACGCGCATGACGGTTCTCGATCCATCCGTTCCCCAGGCATGGCGTGCCCTGGCCAGGTCATTGCACGAACTCGGCCGACACGACGAGGAAGTGGACGCGGCGAAGCGCTGCGTCGAGCTGGTTCCGGGCGATATTGCCGCTCTCAAGCACTACGCCGCGGCGCTCGCCGAAACCCAGCAATGGGAGCGTGTGGTTGCCGAGCTGAACAAAGGATGCGCTGAGAACGATCCGGACGCGTCGGTCCTGGAGATGAAGGCAAAGGCGCTGCGAGTGCTACAGCGTGACGCCGAGGCTGTTGCCGTCGCCGCGGCGGCGCTCGAGATTTCGAAATCTGAAGAGCTCTTCGGCGGCGGTGCCTCTGAGAACCAGCCACTGATGGATGCATGGGAGGTGCAGGCATGGTGCATGTACCGCATTGGCCAGTTCGACGGCGCGGCGGCGGCGGCACAGCAGCTTCTGCGCCAGGAACCAGAGAATCCATACTTCTTGTTCCTCCTCCACAGGGCACTGCGTGACGCGAAGCGACACGACGAAGCCCTCGACGCAGCCGAGCGATGGATCAAGTCTGACCCGTCCGCGCCTGCGTGGGCCGCGAAGGCTGCAACGCTTCTGGACCTTCGACGCTACGACGACGCCCTCAGAGGCGCTGAGCTGGTGGTGTCGCTCCACCCGGACGATCCCAACGCCTTCGATCTGATGGTCATGGCATGCCTCGGGTCACACGATCCGAGAGCGATCCGCTATGCGGAGCGGTGGGTCGAGGTTGCGCCCGAGTCGGACGATGCACGCGAGGTGCTTGACATGCTGCGTGCAAAGGCGGCGAGCAGCGAGTAGTCCGAGTTCACGTTCTATCCGACAGCCGTCACGCAGCAGATCCGATTCCGCCTGTTTCAGCTGCAGCCGCTGGTGCTGCCGCAGGACGGGCAGGCGTGGCACGAGCCCGCCCGCTGCATCTGCACGCCGCACTGCATGCAGTAGGGGGCGTCGACGTTGGAGGCCGCCGCCGGGCGGATCACGGGGCTGGGCGTGCCGGTCGGCCCGGTGGTGTCGGTGACGCCCGCCCGCTCCAGCAGCGACGGCTCCTTGGGGGCGCCGTCGCGGTCGAACAGCGTCGGCGACGACGAGTCGATCGATGGCGGATCGGCCGGCACGTCCTGGCCCTGGCGGGTCTCGACGACCGTTTCCTCCACGCCCGGCAGCGTCGGCTGGGTCCGCTCCCCGGTGGTGAGGATGCCGAGCTCGGCCCGTTCCTCGTGGCTGAGGTAGTCGACCGCCAGGCGGCGGAAGATGTAGTCGAGGATCGACGTGGCGATGCGCAGGTCGGGGTCGTCGGTGATGCCGGCCGGCTCGAAGCGCGTGTTGGTGAACGCCTCGACGAAGTGGCGTAGCGGCACCCCGTACTGCAGGCCGTAGCTGACCGAGACGGAGAAGGCGTCCATGATGCCGGCCAGCGTCGAGCCCTGCTTCGACACCTTGAGGAACATCTCGCCGGGCCGCCCATCGGCGTACTCCCCCACCGTGACGAAGCCCTTGCAGTCGGCCACCCGGAACTCGAACGTCTTCGACGTGCGGTTGCGAGGCAGCTTCTCGCGCACCGGTTGCTTGATGATCCTCTCGATCACATGCGTCGCAGCGCCCGCATCGGGCGACACCGCAGCCCCCCTCTTGGTGGTCGAGAGGGGCTGGCCCACCTTGCAGTTGTCACGGTAGATCGCGATGGCCTTGACGCCCATGCGCCAGGCGTCGACGTGCAGCTGCTCGACATCCTCGACCGACACGTCCTCGGGCATGTTGACCGTCTTGGAGATGGCGCCGGAGATGAACGGCTGGACCGCCGCCATCATCCGCACGTGACCCGTGTAGTGGATGGCGTTGTCGCCCATGGAACAGGCGAACACAGGCAGGTGCTCGGTCATCAGGTGGGGGGCGCCCAGGATCGACTTGTGCTCGTCGATGTAGGCGACGATGTCGTCGATCTCGCCAGGGCCGTAACCGAGCTGCTCGAGCGCACGGGGCACGGTCTGGTTGACGATCGACATCGTGCCGCCGCCCACCAGCTTCTTGGTCTTCACGAGGCCGAGGTCGGGCTCGATCCCGGTGGTGTCGCAGTCCATCATCAGCCCGATGGTGCCGGTCGGCGCCAGGACCGATGCCTGGCTGTTTCGCACGCCGTAGCGCTCGCCGAGCTCGCAGGCCATGTCCCAGCTCTCCTGGGCGGCCGACAGCAGGTTGGGCTCGACGAGCTCCTCGTCGATCTTCGACGCCGCCTGCTGGTGCTGGCGCAGTACCCGCAGCATGTGCTCGCGGTTCTCGGCGAATCCGGCGAACGGGCCCATGCGTGAGGCCGTGCGGGCCGACACCTCGTAGGCGTGCCCCGTCATGAGCGACGTGACCGCGGCCCCGTAGGCCCGGCCGGCATCGCTGTCATAGGGCAGGCCGAGCGCCATGAGCAGCGCGCCGAGGTTGGCGTAGCCGAGGCCGAGCTGGCGGAACCGCCGCGATGTGTCGGCGATCGGCTCGGTCGGGTAGTCGGCCCGGCCCACCATGATCTCCTGGGCCGTGAACATGACCTCCACGCCGTGGCGGAAGCCCTCGACGTCGAAGCTCTCGTCGTCGGCGAGGAACTTGAGCAGGTTGATGCTGGCCAGGTTGCACGCCGAGTCGTCGAGGTGCATGTACTCGCTGCACGGGTTGCTCCCGTTGATCCGCCCGGTGTTGGCGGCGGTGTGCCAGTGGTTGATGGTCGTGTCGAACTGCATGCCGGGATCGGCGCACTCCCACGCCGCCTGGGCGATCTGCCGGAACAGCTCCCGGGCCTTCACGGTGCGGGACACCGCACCGGTGGTGACCTCGCGCAGGCTCCAGTCGGCGTCGTCCACCACCGCCCGCATGAACTCGTCGGTCACCCGCACCGAGTTGTTGGCGTTCTGGTACTGGATGGAGTGACTGTCGCGGCCGTCGAGATCCATGTCGAAGCCGGCCTGTTCGAGCACCCGGGCCTTCCGCTCCTCGAGCGCCTTGCACCATATGAACTCCTCGACGTCGGGATGGTCGATGTCGAGGATGACCATCTTGGCGGCGCGCCGGGTCTTGCCCCCGGACTTGATGGTGCCGGCCGAGGAGTCGGCCCCTCGCATGAAGCTCACCGGTCCCGAGGCCGTGCCGCCGCCCCGCAGCAACTCGACCGACGAACGGATGCCGGACAGGTTGACGCCGGCACCCGAGCCGCCCTTGAAGATGATGCCCTCCTCCCGGTACCAGTTGAGGATCGAGTCCATCGAGTCGTCGACCGAGAGGATGAAACATGCACTCGCCTGCTGCGGCACGCCCTTGACGCCGATGTTGAACCAGACGGGGCTGTTGAACGCCGCCTTCTGGGTGACCAGCAGGTGCTTGAGCTCGGCGTTGAAGGCGTCGGCCTCGCGGTCGTCGACGAAGTATCCCCCCTCGACCCCCCAGCGGGTGATGGTGTCGGCCACCCGGTCGACCACCTGCCGCAGCGACCACTCGCGCTCGGGCGTGCCGAGCGTGCCCCGGAAGTACTTCTGGGCGACGATGTTGGTCGCGTTCAGCGACCAGGACACGGGGAACTCGACGTCGCGCTGCTCGAAGGCCACCGAGCCGTCGCGGAAGTTGGTGATCCGGGCGTCGCGGCGGTCCCACTCGATCTCGTCGTAGGGGTGGACGCCCTCGGTCGTGAAGTGCCGGCCGATGCCGATGCCCGCCTGCTCGGGAGCGAGAGCCATGAGTTCCTCCAGGTCAGTGGGTCGAGCTGGATGGGGAGACGATAAGCCGAGGGCCTGAACCACTAGTTGTTGGGGGCTGAAGCCGCCGAACGACCCTCGAACCCCAAGATGTGGGACGTAATTACAGCATGTGTAATTACACCCGTCAATGGCTTGTCGGCGCTCGGTGGCCGACGGCCCGACCTGCTGGCCGCTACCGTTCAACGCCCGGAACGGGCCCGTGCTTCCCGGGCGATGACGTGCAGGCCGTCGCTCCCTCCCCCCGCCGCTCGAGCGTTCTGTCCAGATGCCGCGGTCCGTGTGGGCCGTGCCCGGCGCGGACTCGCAGGTCGAGGCGTGAGCGACGGTCGCCGCCGGTTGGCGACGAACCGCATCCCACTTCTCAAGGAGTCGCTCAGCCCACCACAGACACGGAAGCGACAACCACCATTCCGCTCGTCCGCGCCGGGGCACGTTGCACCCTCGCCAAGCTATGGGGCCGAGGTTGTGGACGACCAGAGGACGAGCCTGTGAATTTCGGGTGGATTTCTTGGTGTCCCGTCCACAGATCCGGGCCGGTCGGCGCGGAGGACTCCCGGCGCCCGTCCCGGTAGCGTCCCGTCGTGCGCATGCTGTGGCCCATCGAGCGCGGCACGGGGGCCGAGCACGCCGGCAACGTGGCCAACGCAGACGCTGTCGATGGTCGCGACGAGGTCGACCCGGCCGAGATCTACGGAGCCGACAGCCGCCCGCCGTCAGGCGACCGTCCCTGGGTGCTCGCCAACATGATCGCCAGCGTCGATGGTGCCGCCACCGATCCCTCCGGCCGGTCGGCGGGCCTGGGCGGACCGGCCGACCTGCGCGTCTTCTCGGCGGTCCGGGCGGTGGCCGACATCGTGCTGGCGGGCGCCGGAACCGTCCGGACGGAGCGCTATGGCCCGGCCCGCATCCCCCCGGCCCAGGAGGCGGCCCGGCGGGCTCGCGGCCAGTCGCCCCGGCCCCGCATCGCGGTCGTCACGCGCTCGCTGGCCCTCGACCTCCAGCTGCCGTTGTTCCGCGAGGCGGCCGACGAGTACCGGCCCCTCGTGATCACCACCACCGCCGGCCTGGACCGCGTCCGCAGCACCGGTGGCGCCACCGCGACACGGGACCTGGCCATGGTGGCCGAGATCATCGTGGCCGGAGACGAGTCCGTCGACTGGGCCACGGCACTGCGGGCCTTGCGCACCACCGCCCGCGCCGGTGTCGTGCTCCTCGAAGGTGGCCCCAACACCAACGCCCAACTGGTGGCAGCCGACCTCGTCGACGAGCTCTGTCTCACCGTCTCGCCCCAGCTCACGGGGACGGACGGCCTGCGGATCGTCAGCGGCCTCGGGGCGGACGCGCCGCGGCGCATGGCGCTCGACCGGGTGCTCCTCGAGGACGACTACCTCTTCCTGCGCTACCTGCGGGCGCGCGACGGCGCCTGATCGTTCGTCACGGCGACGCCGCCCCCGTCCGCCCGTCGGAGCGAAGCGACCCGCACCGACACGCCGAACGGAGGCGGAACGTCGCGGCCTGCCCGGCGCGAGCCACTTCCCCCGATGAGAGGCCGGCCGGGGACCCGTATGACGCAGCGTGCCGAACGTCACGCGCCCTTTCGTGGCTCCGCCGCACAGCGTTGTCCGCGGCCCGGTAAGGACCTGAGCGGATGGGCACGTCCCTCTTGGCGCACGGTGGTCAGCGCTGCCGGGGAGCCGAGCTGTTGAGCCGGTGGTCAGCCGCCAAATTCCCACGCGTAGGCTGCACGAACCGCCCTATCCGCTCGGCTCCTAAGCCGGATCGGCGTCCCGGCGCAGGTCGCCGTAGCGCGCCGGTGCCGCCCGCCGCCCGGATCAGCGGGCCTTGGGTGCGGTGCGCTTGGTGAGCAGCGTGAGCTCGCGTTCGAAGTCCGACAGGTCGTCGAACCCCTTGTACACCGAGGCGAAGCGCACGGCGGCAACGGAGTCGAGCTCGCGTAGGTGTTCGAGCACCGCCCTGCCGACCCGCTCGCTCGTGACCTCGGCGCCGGGCTGCTGCCGCAGCTCGTCCTCCACGGCGGCGGCCAGCGCCTCCACCTCGCCCTCGGCGACGGGGCGTGCCTTCACCGCGGCGTTGAGGCCCGCGACGACCTTGCCACGGTCGAACGGCTCGCGGTCTCCCGACCGCTTGATCACCGTGAGCACGACCGCCTCCGGCCGCTCGAAGGTGGTGAAGCGGTGGCCGCATCCCAGGCACTGACGCCGTCTCCGGATCGTGCCGCCGTCGTCGGATTGGCGCGAGTCGATCACCTTCGAATCGAGATGACCGCACACCGAGCACCGCACGCCCGGAAACCTATCGGGTGCCCGATGCGCCGATTCTGCACGCCCCACCGCGTGCCCCGAAGCCACGGGCCCGTCAGCGTCGATCGCACGCCGCAGGCACGCGTGCGCTCGACCCCGTCGCGGCTCGAGCCGGCGGGGTGGTCAGTCCGTGCGGATGGTGAGGCGCTGTCCCACCTGGATGTCGGGCGCGCCGTTGGCGGCGCGCAGGGCGTGTACCACCGGCCGCGGATCGGAGCCGGGCGCGATCGCCGCGGCGATGGACCACAGGGTGTCACCGGGTTTCACCACGTAGGTCTGCCCCACCGCGGGCGACAGGGGCGGCGCCTCGACCGGTTGAGGGGAGGACGGCTCGACGGAGCTGGCCGCCCCGAGCAGGGCACCCCCACCGGCGACGGTCGCGCCGATCAGCGCGACGGCCGTGACCAGCGCGGCCAACCGGCGGCGCCGGATGCGCGTCGGCCGATCGGGCAGCGCTCTCGACGCTGGCCGGGGATGGACGGGCTCGACACTCGCGAGGTCGACAGGCCGGGAGCGGGCGCCGGCGGCACGCCGCCGCAACGGGACCGGCGGGCCGGCCGCCGGGTGGCGATCACGGGCCGCGTCGCCGGGTTGGGGTACGAGGATCGCAACCATCGACCTGATTCTCCTGAGCGGGTGTGACATTTTGCGGGCGTCCGGTGCGAGAACCCGTGGTGGACCGGCCCACAAGCCGCAGCCGAACGCCCGTTCGTCACGAGGTAAGCACGAACTTTCGTTCGGGTCAACACTTTTTGCGAACGGGTGTTTGCCCTCGGCGGATCGGGATGGTACCGTCACGCCGGAACACATGTTCGGCCCTCGCCCGGGTCGGTCCGGGCCTCACGAAGCAACCGTTGCCGCCGTGCCAGAGGTCGGCGGCATCCTCCACCAAGGAGCTTGCGATGCCCTCCACGACGCTGACAGCCCGGCAGCGAGAAGTCCTCGAGATCATCGAGCAACACATGCGCGAGCGGGGCTACCCCCCGTCCGTCCGCGAGATCGGCGAGGCCGTCGGCCTCACGTCACCATCGACGGTCCATGCGCATCTGGCCGCCCTGCAACGCCGCGGCTACCTGCGGCGTGACCCCACGAAGCCCCGAGCGATCGAGGTCCGGTGGGACCCCAACTTCGACGCCGCCATCGACCGCCGTCCCGTGCGCCACGTGCCGCTCCTGGGTGATGTCGCCGCCGGCACCGACGTTCTGGCCCAGGAGAACGTCGAGGAGGTGCTGCCGCTGCCGGCCGACTTCACCGGTGAGGGAGATCTCTTCATGCTGCGGGTCCGGGGTGATTCCATGATCGAGGCCGGCATCCTCGATGGCGACTTCGTCGTGTGCCGGGCGCAGTCGAAGGCCGAGAACGGCGACATCGTCGTGGCCGGCATCCCGGGCGACGAGGCCACGGTCAAGACGTTCACCACCCAGGGCGAGTCGGTGGTGCTGCTGCCGGCAAACGCCCGGCTCGAGCCGATGGAGTTCGCGCCCGAGGACGTCAACGTCTTCGGTCGGGTCGTCACCGTGCTGCGGCGGCTCTGATCACACGCCCCTTCGCAACAGGTCACCGAGCGCACCAAACGCGGCGTCCAGCGACGCGCGGTCCACACGCTCGTCCCTGGAGTGGGCCAGTGCCGAGTCGCCGGGCCCGAAGTTGGTCGCCGGGATGCCGGCCGCGGCGAACCGGCTGACGTCGGTCCAGCCGAGCTTCGCCCTGACCTCCAAGTCGTTGCGCTCGCGGAGCGCCGCCAGCAGCGGGTGCATCAGCCCCGGAGGCGCCGCATCGGCGACGTCGACCACCGTCACCGTGTCGCCCTCGACGAGATGGGGCGCGAGCACGGCTTCGATGTGGGCCCGCGCCTCTGCTCTGGTCCGGTCGGGTGCGAACCGGTGGTTGAGGGTGACGACTGCTCGGTCCGGCACGACGTTGCCCGCCACGCCCCCCTCGACGAACACCGCCTGGAGAGCCTCGTGATACGTGCAACCGTCCAGCACCGGCCGGCGGGCCACGTACTCGTCGAGCGCCGCCAGCACCCGACCCGCACGATGCAGGGCGTTGCGTCCCATCCAGGGGCGGGCCGTGTGCGCACGCGCGCCACCCAGTTCCACGCGGACGCGCATGGAGCCCTGGCATCCCACCTCGAGGGCGGCGTCGGTGGGCTCGCCCAGGACCGCGGCCTCGCCCGCCACCAGATCGGGTCGTTGAGCGAACAGGTGGCCCAGGCCGTTGTGGTCGGCCGCCAGCTCCTCGCCCGCGTAGAAGATCCAGGTCACGTCGAT
>JBOGHG010000120.1:0-11727 GCA_050744525.1 Acidimicrobiales bacterium
GCGCCCGGCTCCTCCGGCGCCGACGACTGCGCGAACGGCAGCCGCATCTCGGCCGGCGCGGGCGGCGGCGCCAGGAGACGCCAGCCGACGACGCCGATGCAGGCCACGGCGATGGCGCCGCACAACAGGCGCCGGGGCGAGACGTCGAACGATTCCGCGAGCGCGGCCAACTGCTCGCGCCTGGTGCGCGCCGGCAGGGGCCGCGGTAGCTCGGGAGACGGGACGGACATGGCAACCCTCCGGGCGCGCCGGGACGTCTGGAGGGGAAGTCCGGAGCCCGCAGACTAGCCCGTGCCGTGTGGCGGCCGGAATTGACCGGTACGGGCGAGGCAACATGTGGCGGCCCGGGCGCGCCCGCCGGGGCGAGGCAATGCGGTCCGTCGCGGGCAACCCGAGGCTATGCGGGCCGGGGGCCGGTCCCTATTGCCTCGAAAGTCGTCCTGCGGTCCCCATTGCCTCGGGCTCGCGGCCTTCGATCGGTGCGCGGCGGGCGCGCCATTCGGCCTCGATCTCGAACGGGATGCGCCGGTAGGCGGCCTTGTGCCGGTAACCCCGCGCCCGCCAGCCCAGGTACGCGCCCAGGTAGCGGCGCAGGAACCCGACCACGCCGTAGCGGCGCCATTGGTGCACGTGTTCGAGCTCGTGACGCAGCAGCCGCGCGTCCCCCACGCCACGGGGGCGCATGAGGATCAGCGGCCCGAGCGTCGTCGCCGTCGCCCCCGGCGCCGCGGGGCCGACCAGCAACCAGTAGCCATCGTGGCGCTCGAGCCGCACGCCGCAGACCTCGGGCCGTTCGAGAAGGGCCTAGCGCACGCCGATCAGAACAGGCGGGCGGTCAGGCGCTTGCGGTAGTCGGCGGTGCGCGGGTCGTCGCTACCCAGGACCTCCAGCAGATCGACGTAGCGCTGCCGGGCGTCCGCATCGGCCTTGACCTGGTCGAGCAGCGCATCCAGCTCCGTGGTGATCTCGTCGGTCGACGCCTCGTCGCCGCCCGTGCGCACCAGCGCCGCGACGCGCCGCGTCTCCGGCGTCTCGGGGATCCGTTCGATCAGGGCCAGCGCCTCGTCGATCTCACCGTCACCCCGCCGTTGGGCCAACAGCTCGGCCAGGGCCACGATGGCACCGGCATGGTCGGGCTGCTGCTCGAGCGCCTGCCGCAGCGAATCCTCGTCGCCGGCCGCCACGAGCTTCTCGACCTCGACCTCGGCCTCGCTGGGGAGCAACCGGTCCACGAACTCGCGCACCGCGGGCTCGCCCTGGGCGCCGATGAATCCGTCGACCACCTTGCCGCCGGACACCGCGTACACCGCGGGGATGCCCTGAACCCGGAACGCCGCCGACACCTGCGCGTTCTCGTCGACGTTGACCTTGGCCAGCACGACCTTGCCACCGGTCTCGTCCACCACCTTCTCGATGATGGGGCCGAGCTGGTGGCAGGGCCCGCACCAGGGCGCCCACAGATCCACCACGACGGGCGTGGTCTGCGAGCGGTCGAGGACCTCGGCCTGGAACGTGGTATCGGTGACGTCGATGGGCATCGCCAGCCAGGCTATCGACGAGGCTGCCCGGTCCCGACCGGCCGGCGCGCAACGGCACGGTGGCGCCGAGGTACCACTACGGTGAGCGAACGATGACTGATGCGTCCGCGATCGAGACCAGCGAGGTGCCGGAGGGCATCGACGCCGACGGAGTCACCGGCTGGTTCCAGGCCCATGCGCCCGGCCTCGAGCCGCCGCTGCGGTTCTCGCTCATCGCCGGGGGTCGTTCCAACCTCACCTACCGGGTGACCGATGCCGGTGGGCAGTCGTGGGTCCTGCGCCGCCCGCCCCTCGGCCACGTCCTGGCCACCGCCCACGACATGGGACGGGAGCACCGCATCATCTCGGCCCTGGCTCCCACCGACGTCCCGGTGGCGCCGGTGATCGGGCTGTGCACCGACGAGGACGTCAACGGCGCGCCGTTCTACGTCATGGGCTTCGTGGACGGCCTGGTCGTCCGCGACCGCGCCTCGGCCGAGCAGCTGGGCCGCGAACAACGCCGGCACGCCGCTCGCCAGCTGGCCGAGGTGCTGGCGAGCATCCACGCCGTCGACCCCGACGCGGTCGGCCTCGGCGAGCTGGGCCGCCGCGAGGGGTACATCGAGCGCCAGCTCCGTCGCTGGTACGGCCAGTGGCAGAGCTCGAAGACCCGAGAGCTGCGTGTCGTCGACGAGGTGCACGACGCGCTCGCCGCCCGGGTCCCCGAGCAGGGCGCGGCCACGATCGTCCATGGCGACTACCGGCTCGACAACTGCCTGCTCGAGCCGGACGGCAGCATCGCGGCGGTGCTCGACTGGGAGCTCTGCACGCTCGGCGATCCGCTGGCCGACGTAGGCCTGCTGCTCGTCTACTGGACCGAGCCCGGCGACACGCACCCGGCGCTGCTGGATGCGCCCACGCTGGCCGATGGCTTCGTCACGCGAGGCGAGCTGATGGACATGTACGCGGCCGCCTCGGGCCGAGACGTGAGCCACGTCGACTACTACGTGGCGTTCGGCTACTGGAAGCTCGCCTGCATCCTCGAGGGCGTCTTGGCCCGCTACCGGGGCGGGGCGATGGGCGCGGCCTCCGGCTTCGAGGGCTTCGCCCACCAGGTCGAGCTGCTCGCCGAGGCCGCCCGAGCCGCCCTCGGACGCCCGGGCTAGGCGAGGGCTGGCGCTGTGACACTGTACGAGCTGATCGAGCAGCCGGATCTCGACGACCCCGTGCTCGTGCTTGCCGTCGAGGGCTGGATCGACGCCGGCCTGGCCGCGGTCAGCGCCGCCGAGGTGCTGGCCGATCAGCTGGACACGATCACGGTCGCCCGGTTCGCCACCGACGACCTTCTCGACTACCGGGCCCGGCGCCCCATCGCCCACCTCGAGAACGGCGTGCTGCGCGGGCTCACGTGGCCATCACTCGAGCTGCGGGCCGCTGCCGACCTCGATGGCAAGGAGCTCCTGTTGCTGGTGGGCGCCGAGCCCGACCGGCTGTGGCAGCGGTTCACCGACGAGGTTGTGGGCCTGGCGCTCGACTTCGGCGCCCGCATGTGCGTCGGGTTGGGTGCCTATCCCTTCGCCGCCCCCCACACCCGCCCGCCCCGGGTCGCGTGCACCGCGTCGACCCCGAGCCTGGCCGAAGGCGGGTTCCTGCGGGCCTCGCTCGACTTCCCGGGGGGCATCCAGGCTGCCCTCGAGCAGGGCTGCCACGACCGCGGCATCGGGTCGATCGGGCTGTGGGCGCAGATCCCGCACTACCTGCCGCCCGCCATGCCCTTCCCCGCGGGCAGCGTGGCGCTCATCGAGGCGTTGGCCCGGATCGGGGAGCTGTCGCTGCCGTTCGGCGACCTGCCGGGACGGGCCGAAACCACGAGAAACCGGCTGGACGAGCTGATCGCCCAGAACCCCGAGCACGTGGCCATGCTCCGCCAGCTCGAGACCGCATATGAGGAGGCGGAGGCGCCACAGTCGTTCGCGCCCGAGGACCTGCCGACGGGCGACGAGCTGGTGGCCGAGCTCGAGCAGTACCTGCGGGACCAGCGCGGCGGCGAGTCCTGACCCGCCGGCGCCGGAGGTACGGTCACCGGCCATGAAGATCGACGGAGGGATCTGGGGCGGGCTCGGCAAGGCCGGCGAGGCGGCGGCGCAGCAGGAGGCCCGCGGCTACGACGGCATCTGGGTGCCGGAGACCAGCCACGACCCGTTCCTGCCCCTGATGCTGGCGGCCGAGCACACCGAGCGCCTCGACCTGGGGACGGGCATCGTGGTCGCCTTCGCCCGCAACCCCATGACGCTGGCGCAGGTGTCGTGGGACCTGCAGGCCGCGTCGCGGGGCCGGTTCATCCTCGGGCTCGGCAGCCAGATCAAGGCACACATCACCCGGCGCTTCTCGATGCCGTGGTCGAGCCCTGCGGCTCGCATGCGGGAGATGATCCTCGCCATCCGGGCCATCTGGGAGTGCTGGGACCAGGAGACCAAGCTCGACTTCCGGGGCGACTTCTACAGCCACACGCTGATGACGCCGTTCTTCAACCCGGGCCCCAACCCCCACGGCGACGCCCGGATCTTCCTCGCCGGGGTCGGCGAGAGGATGACCCAGGTGGCGGGCGAGGTGGCCGACGGGTTCCTGTGCCACGGCTTCACCACCCGGCAGTATCTCGACGAGGTCACCCTCCCCAACCTGGCCAAGGGTCGCGCCAAGGCCGGCCGCCCCCTGGACGGCTTCGAGCTGGCGGGGCCCATGTTCGTGGTGACCGGGCGTGACGGGCCCGAGATGGCCGAGGCGGCCAAGGGGGTGAAGGGCCAGATCGCCTTCTACGGCTCGACGCCCGCCTACCGGCCGGTGCTGGAGCTCCACGGCTGGGGCCACCTCCAGGACGAGCTCAACCGGCTCTCCAAGGAGGGTCGCTGGGCCGAGATGGGCGACCTGATCGACGACGACATGCTGGCGACGTTCGCCGTGGTGGCACCCCTCGACGAGGTGGCCGGCGCCGTCAAGAGCCGCTGGGGCGACGTCCTCCACCGCCTCAGCGTCTATGCCCCCTACGACACCGACCGTGCCCGGTGGGACGAGGTGATCGCCGAACTCAAGGCCGCCTGAGCCCACCCCGAACCTGCGGCAGGTAGGGCCGCCATGGGGGCCCCAACCGCCGCAAGTTCGTCAGACGGGCGTGTCGGCCGGTTCGAGGCGGCCGTCCCCGTAGTACTGCTTGCAGAGCGAGCGCTGGAGCTTGCCGGAGCTGGTCTTGGGCAGGGTGCCCGGGGCCACCAGCACGATGTCCTTGGCCGGCACGCCCACGGCGTCCCGCACGCGTTCCGCCACCAGCCGCCGCACGGCCGCCATGTCGTCGTCGGCGGCCCGGGACTCGGCCACCACCACGAGCGACTCGCGGCCCCGATCGCCCCCGACCCCGAAGGCGATGACGTTGCCCGCCCGCACGCCCTCGAGGTGGCCCACCGCCCGCTCGACGTCCTCGGGGAACAGGTTGCGCCCACCGACGATGATCACGTCCTTGATCCGGCCGCACATCACCAACTGCCCATCGAGCAGGTAGGAGAGGTCGCCCGTGCGCAGCCAGCCGTCGCGGAACAGGCCGGCGTTGGCGTCGGGCCGCCGGTAGTAGCCCGGCGTGACCGACGTGCCCCGGATCTCCAGCTCACCCACCTCCCGCTCGCGCAGCGGGACCCCGGTGTCGGGATCGACGATGCGGATCTCCAGCCCCGGCACCGGGCGGCCGAGCAGCGGCAGGCGGCGGCTTCCCTCGGCACCCGGATCGGTCGGGGCCGCGTAGCGCTCGGTCTCCAGGACGCGGCGGTCGACGCAGTCCGTCGCCATGCCCGACAGCGGGGCCGGGAACGTGCCGCCGATGGCCACCTCGGCCATGCCGAAGGCGGGGAACACGGCCTCGGGGCGCAAGCCGTGACGGCGACCGGCGGCCACGAAGGCCTCGACCTGGTCGGGATCGATGGGCTCGGCGCCGTTGAGCGCCACGCGCAGGCGGGACAGATCGAGCGGCTCGCTGCGGTCGAGCGCCCGCGTGGCCAGCACCCAGGAGAAGTTGGGCCCGGCGGTGGCGGTGCCGCCATAGGTCGACACCCAGTCCATCCAGCGGGACGGCTTGGCGGTGAAGTCCTGCGGGGCGCCCAACACCAGCCGCGCGCCGGTCGACATCGGCAGGGTCAGCAGGCCCACCAGCCCCATGTCGTGGTAGAGCGGCAGCCACGACACCAGTACGTCCTCGTCGGGATCGAGCGCCGCCGCCTCGGCCACGGCATCGAGGTTGGCGCACAGCACGCGGTCCGGGAGCATGACGCCCTTCGGATCGGACGTGGATCCGCTGGTGAACTGCAGGATCGCCAGCCGGTCGGGGTCATCGGCGGGGCGAACCCAATGCCGTCCCGAGGGACCCGACGCCAGGTCACCGACGCCGACCATCGGCGGGTCGCCGGGCTGGGGCTCCACCAAGGGCGCCAGCTCGGGATCGACGACCACCAGGCCGGCGTCGGCGTGATGGATGCGTCGGCGGGTCTGGGCGACGAACTCCTCGATCGAGGACAGGCGCATCGGCAGCGGCAGCACCACGATGGTGGCGCCCGCCAGCCAGGTTCCCTGGATGGCGGTGACGAGCTGCCGGGTGGTGGGCGACAGCAGGGCGACATGGTCGCCGGGTCGCACCCCGTGCGCCTGGAGCGCCGCGGCGTAGGCCTTGGCCTGCTCGTGGAGCTCACCCCACGGCACGACGTCCTCGGCGCCGCCGACGACGAACGTGACGCACGTGGCGCGCGTTGCGGCGCGTTCGATCCGTTGCAGCAGGCAAGGCACGATCGGTCCGACCCTCCGACGTCGGGGGCGGTTACACACCCGAATCGGCCAGGCGGGCCGCAGCGTTTTCCGCCTCGGACGATCGGCACCGCGGCCGATACCCTCCGGCCCGACCCCCACCCGCCGCCCCTGATGGCGTCGGTCTGCGACCGACCGTAACGTTTCTCTTCATGGCCGAGCCGTCGCCGTCGTCCGACCAGCCTCCGCACCGGTACACGGCCGCGCTCGCGGGACGCATCGAGACCAGCTGGCAGGACCGCTGGGAGCGCGAGGGGACGTTCTACGCGCCCAACCCCGTCGGTGACCTGAGCGAGGGCTTCGACAAGGTGACCGACCTGCCCAAGCGGTACGTGCTGGACATGTTCCCCTACCCCAGCGGTGCGGGCCTGCACGTCGGCCACCCCCTGGGTTACATCGGGACCGACGTCTACGCCCGGTACCTGCGGATGACGGGGCACAACGTCGTCCACACCATGGGTTACGACGCCTTCGGCCTGCCCGCCGAGCAGTACGCCGTCCAGACGGGCCGGCACCCGCGCACGACGACCGAGGCCAACATCGTCACCATGCGTCGCCAGCTGCGGCGCCTCGGGCTGGCCCACGACTCCCGGCGGTCGATCGCGACCATGGACGAGGGCTACTACCGGTGGACGCAGTGGATCTTCCTGCAGATCTTCAACTCCTGGTACGACACCGACAGCGACCGGGCGCGGCCGATCGACGACCTGATAGCCGAGCTGGACGCCGGCAACCGCCAGCCCGGTGACGGCACCAACCCGGCCGGTCGACCGTGGGCCGAGCTGACCGCCACCGAGCGCCGCGCGGTGGTCGACAACCACCGCTTGGCGTACGTGAACGAGGCGCCGGTGAACTGGTGCCCCGCCCTGGGGACCGTGCTTTCCAACGAGGAGGTCACCTCCGAGGGCCGCAGCGAGCGCGGCAACTTCCCCGTCTTCCGCCGCCCGCTGCGCCAGTGGATGCTGCGCATCACCTCCTACGCGGGGCGGCTGCTGCGCGACCTGGACACGCTGGACTGGCCCGAGCCCATCAAGCTGATGCAGCGCAACTGGATCGGGCGGTCGGAGGGGGCGAGCATCACCTTTCCCACCGCTGCCGGTCCCGGCATCGAGGTGTTCACCACTCGGCACGACACCTTGTTCGGGGCCACGTACATCGTGCTGGCCCCCGAGCACCCACTGGTCGACGCGTTGACCGTGGCCGCATGGCCCGAGGGCACCCCCGCGCCGTGGACCGGCGGGCACGCCACCCCGTCCGATGCGGTCGCCGCCTACCGCCGGCAGGCGGCAAGGCGGTCGGACGTCGAGCGGCAGATCGAGTCGCGGGACAAGACCGGCGTGTTCCTCGGCAGCTACGCAGTCAACCCGGCGATGGGGGCCGAGATCCCGGTGTTCATCGCCGACTACGTGCTCATGGGCTACGGCACCGGGGCGATCATGGCGGTGCCCGGGCAGGACGACCGCGACTGGGCCTTCGCCGAGGCCTTCCACCTGCCGATCGTGCGCACGGTCCAACCCCCTCGGGGTTGGCCGGCCGACAAGCCCTACCTGGGCGAGGGCCCGGCCATCAACAGCGCCAACGAGTCCGTGGACCTGAACGGCCTGGGGATCGCCGAGGCCAAGCACCGCATCGTCGAGTGGCTGGAGCGCACGGGCACCGGCAGCGGCACCGTCACCTACAAGCTGCGGGACTGGCTGTTCAGCCGGCAGCGGTTCTGGGGCGAGCCGTTCCCCATCGTCTACGACCCCGACGACGGGATGCCCCGCGCCCTACCCGAGTCGATGCTGCCGGTCGTGCTACCGGACGTCGACGACTATTCGCCCAAGACGTTCGCCGAGGACGACGAGACGTCCGAGCCCGAAGCGCCGCTGTCACGCGCGACCGAGTGGGTCAACGTCACGCTCGACCTGGGAGAGGGCGTCAAGACCTATCGCCGCGACACCAACACGATGCCCAACTGGGCCGGGTCGTGCTGGTACGAGCTGCGCTACCTCGACCCCCACAACGACAAGGCGCCGGTCGACCCCGAGATCGAGCGCTACTGGATGGGCCCGCAGTGGGAGGGCGACTGCGGCGGCGTCGACCTCTACGTCGGCGGCGCCGAGCACGCCGTCCTGCACCTGCTCTACTCCCGGTTCTGGCACAAGGTGCTCCACGACCTGGGGCACGTGTCGTCGCTGGAGCCGTACCGGCGCCTGTACAACCAGGGGCTGATCCAGGCCTACGAGTACACCGACCGGCGCGGCTTCTACGTCGACGCCCACGAGGTCACCGAGCGTGACGGCGCCTACTGGTACGGGGACGAACAGGTCAACCGCCAACTGGGCCGCATGGGCAAGAGCCGCAAGAACGCGGTGGCGCCCGACGAGATGTACCGGGACTACGGCGCGGACACGATGCGGCTGTACGAGATGTTCTCGGGGCCGCTCGACCAGAGCCGGCCCTGGGAGACCAAGGCCGTGGTCGGCGTCTACCGGCTGCTGCAGCGCATCTGGCGGAACGTCGTCGACGAGGAGTCCGGCGAGACCACGGTCGTCGAAGCCGAGCTCGACGACGCCACGATGCGCGTCCTGCACCGGACGATCGCGGCGGTGCGCGACGGCATGGAGCGGCTGCGCTTCAACGTGTCGGTCGCCAAGATCACCGAGCTCAACAACCACCTGACGACGCGGTATGCCGGGGAGCGGGGCGTGCCCCGGGCCGTGGCGGAGCCTCTGGTGCTGCTGCTGGCGCCGCTGGCGCCCCACATCGCCGAGGAGCTGTGGTCACGGCTCGGTCACCCCGACTCGCTGGCCACCGAGCCCTTCCCCGAGGCCGACGCTGCGTGGCTCGTCGACGAGACGGTGGAGATCCCGGTGCAGGTCAACGGCAAGGTGCGGGCGCGGGTACGGGTTCCGGCCGGCGCCGACGAGGAGGCGATGGAGGCCGTGGCCCGCGCCGACGCCCAGGTCGCGGCGCTGCTGGCCGCCAACGGCACGGTCCGCAAGGTCATCGTGGTCCCCGGACGCCTGATCAACTTCGTGGTGGATTGACGCGGTGCCGTTGGGTTGTCACGGCGGACCGAGCAGATAGTTCTCGGCCCACCACACACCCTTGTTCTGACCATTGCGGGTGGGTGCTAGCCGCAAGGAACAGAACCTCATCGGCAAGTCTGCCGCCGGCACCAGGTACACGAGGTTTAGATCCGGTGAGTAGACGCCGAACACGTCGATCTGGCCCCCGTAGTCGCGTGGCAAGTTCCGAGTGTTGCTGCACGTCCGGAAGCCAAGAACCCCACCGATGATGCGGGATGTCTTGCACTGGACCCTGACCAGACGGCCTGCGTCGTCGTAGATCAGGTCGATGCGGCTGTTCACACCGAACGCGGGAAGAAACACAGGTCTTCCGGCACGAACCAACGCACTCGCAATCGCCGCCTCTGCTCGTGCGCCGATCTCCGTTGGCGTAGCCGCCCCCACAACCCGACACTACGGACCGGGTATGACAAAAACGGACGCCCAACGGTAGGGTGTCCGTCCCTTGGGGCTGTAGCTCAGGTGGTAGAGCGCCACGATGGCATCGTGGAAGTCAGGGGTTCGAATCCCCTCAGCTCCACGCTCCGTGGCGGACAGGCGCACAGCATGGATCCTGCCTTGGGCCCGAGCTACGGCCGCTGCGCCGCAGCGGCGGGCGCCCACTCGACGCGAGGGACATCGCCCCAGAGCCGTTCCAGCTCGTAGTACTCGCGGGTCTCGTCGAGGAACACGTGCACGACGACGTCCCCGTAGTCCATGAGGACCCAGTGGCGGTCGTCGAGGCCCTCCACTCGCAGTGGCTTCGAATGGCCCGCCCCGGCGACCAGGCGCTCGACCTCGTCGACGATCGCCTTGACCAGGCGGTCGTTCGGGGCCGAGGCGATCACGAACTCGTCGGCCACCACGAGCACGTCGCCGACCTCGAGGATCACGACGTCACGCGCCCCCTTCGAGTCGGCGGCGCGGGCCGCCACGGCGGCCAGGTCCCGGGCTTGCACACGTTCGTTGGTCAGGTTGTTCGCCGTCTCACCTCCCGATCAGGTCCCGGGCGTCGGCGCCCAGGATCACGGTCACATCGATCCCGTCCTCGTCGGTCTCTCCGCCCGCGGCGGCCGGGTCCCGCTCGACCTGCGCGCCACCGAAGCCGGCCGCCAGCCACAGCGCCTTGGAGCGGTCGTCGGCCCGTCCGTAGAGCATCAGGGTCTCAGTCTCGTCGAAGGTCGGGGCATTGCCGGCGATGGTGATCTCGGCGCCGCCCCGGACCAACCGGCTGGCGGCGGCGCCCGTGAGGTCGCGGTCGGTCGTGCCGTTGAGCAGGCGGACCCGAACCCGCCGCCCCGGGCTGGGCGACACCGGATAGGGGACCGCCCGCACCATCAGTTCCGCCAGGCGTTCGCCGTGCGGAAAGAAGGCCTCGCGAGCCCCGCCGTCGCCCCCGGTCGCGTCCCCGGGGAGGGGCACGATCGACGGCGAGCCGTCGGCCAGGCCCCGGACGAACCGCCCGATGCCCACGTCGGCCTCGCCGGGCAGCGCGTCCACCCCTGCGTCTCGGACCAGCGGCAGCCACGCGGTCCAGAAGTCCACCTGGCGGTCGATGCGCCCCGCCTCCGACTCGCCCGCGGCCCGGGCGCGGAGGAACGGCCCCACGTCCTCGGCCGCCAGCGAGACCTCTCCTGCCCGCCACTCACCCACTCGCTCGGTGAGCTGGAGCTCGACGGGTGCCACCGGCGCCACCAGCGACGCCCAGCGGGCGTCGTCCACCTCGAGCTGCTCCGGGATGGCCACGGCCAACAGGTCGGCGGCCGCGGCCACCACGCCGCTGGCCCCGTCCTCGCGGTAGACGTCCGCCATCGTGGGCGGCTGGCCCGACTCGTCAGCGGCGTCGCTGTCGCCGGCGGTGGCGCCCTCGGTGGCGAGGTCCACAGGCCGGTCCGCCCTGGTCAGCGTGGAGGCCGGAACCAGGATCACGGCACCGCCGTCGTCACTCGACTCGATGGCCAGCACCGCCACGCCGACCAGCTCGCCGTCATCGCCCCGCTGCACGACGGCCATCGTCGGGGTGGGCACGACGTAGGCCTGGTAGCCGGGGTCGTCGGGGCCGGCCAGAGGCTCCACGTAGCGCCCGGCGGTGCTGTCCCGCACGAGGTTGACGCCGACGACCGTCAGCGCCACCCCACCCCCGAAGAGCGCCGCCATCCCGGCCAGCACCAGCCGGCGGCGCCTGCGGAGCCCATCGGGGGAACGACCCCGGCTCGGCCGGGCGGGCCCGACCAACGGGGTCGCCGCCGCGCCCGGTGCCGCCGGCGCCGCCGGTACCGCCGGTGTGGCACCCGGGGCGCCCGGTGCCGGCCGGGGGG
>JBOGHG010000121.1:0-11574 GCA_050744525.1 Acidimicrobiales bacterium
GTCGCAGGCGGGGGAGCTTGGGTTGATCGGCGGGCTGCGCCACGGTGGGCACGGTCGCCGGGGCGGCGCGACAGAGCGAGCCACCGTTCACCGTCCGGCCGGCGACGCCCTGGTCAGTGGCAGTCGCGATCGTCCTGGTAATGGTCGTCCGACCGTCCCGCGTTGCCTCTACTTGCCCCTCCGGGCCGGCGCACCTGGATCACTGAAGGAATTTCTCCGGGCCCGTCGTGCCTCGCCCTAAATTGTCAGACCCCCTGAGTAAGATCTGGGCCATGTCAGTCGCTGTCGAAGAGGCGCCGCATCCGCCGTCCGGGCCGGCCAAATCGCCGCAGGAGCGGGCGTGGGAGGCGGCCGAGGCCGAGACGGTGGCGGTGATGGGCACAGTGAACGTGGCGGTGGCGCGCCTGGTGGCGGCGGTGCGCCTGTTGTTGGAGACCGAGGGCTGGGCGGGCATCGGGGTGAGGTCGCCGGTGCACTGGTTGTGCTGGAAGGCGGGTGTGTCCCGGGCGCGGGCCGACGGGCTGGTGGCGATTGCGCGGCGGGCTGGCGAGTTGCCGGCGTGTTGGGCGTTGTTCGAGTCGGGGCTGCTGGGCGAGGACGCCATGGTGCGCATCGCCCGACGGGTGCCCGTCGAGCGCGACGCCGAGGTGGCGGCGGTGGCTCCGTCGTTGTTGATCGCCCAGCTGGACCGGCTGCTGCGTTCCCTGCCCGAGCTGACCGACGGCGACCCCGTGCCCGAGGCGGAGCCGGAGCGGATGTGCCGGTTGCGGGAACGCCCGAACGGGTGGTTGCGGGGCGAGTTCTGCCTGCCCCCCGATGAAGCGGCGGTGGTGCAGAACGGGTTGACCGCGGCGCGGGACGCCGAGTTCCGGGACCGCAACGGGCTCGCCCCCGACGCGTCGGTCGACCCTGACGCGTCGACCGACGGCGCCGGGCCGGGGGCGCGGTCTGTGTCGTGGGCGGATGGGCTGGTGCGCCTGGCTCGGGCTGCGGTCGATGGGCTGGACCGCGACCTGGCGCGCAGCGGTCGGCCCGGGGACCGCCACCAGGTGGTGTTGCATCACGACGTCGACCCCGACGGCAGCCTGGGCCTGGGACAGCTCGAGCTGGGCGCTGTGGTGCCCGACCCACTGGCCCGCTACCTGGCCTGTGACGCCACCGTGCAGCTGCTCACCTACCGGCTGGGCCGGCTCATCGGCATCCACCCGGCCCAGCGCACCCCCAACCGGGCCACACGGCGCTACCTGGCCCGCCGCGACCAGGGCTGTGTCCACCCGCTGTGTTCCCAGCGCCACTGGTTGCACGCCCACCACATCGTGCATTGGCGCGACCACGGTGAGTCGGTCCCGGCCAACCTTGTGTTGCTCTGTCCCCGCCATCATCGGGCGTTGCACTTGGGCGAGTTCAGCATCGCGGGCGACCCCGAAGCCGGCATCTTGGTGTTCCGCGACCGCTTCGGCCGGCCCATCCGCCCACCCGGCGTAGACCCACCCCCTGACCCCGGGTCACCCGGTGACGGGCCCTCGCCCTACACGCCACCCACCGCGCAACGCCTCCACACCTACGACTGGAACTGACCCGGCCAGGCTTCGCGAGCGGTCGGGGCTGGAACACAGCGAGCGTCGCCGCCGGGTCGCTGGTCTTGGTGCACGGGCTCCTGATGGGCTGCTACCTCTGGGAGTTGCCGGAAGATCGGCAGAGGATCGCCGTTCACCGCGCCGGGTCGGCAGGTAGTCCCCAAGGGTCAGTCTCCGTTCGGCACCATCGGCGCGTCGGGGAATGCCTGGCGGGCCGAGTGCTCGGCTTCGTCTGCGGTGACGTAGCTCTTGTTGCTGTGCAGCTCGAGATCGCCGGCGGGGCGCCGGTAGCGCCAGCGCCAGCGACGATCGGCGTCCTCGTAGACGCTGAGCTCGGCGCCGTCCGGTGCGGCCATCGGCCCGGTCGTAGGCACCCCTGCCGGTTCGACCGCGGCCGGCTCCTCGCCGTCACCCGCCGGCCGCACCATGGCCCGCAGCGGCATCTCGGCAAGCCGCTCGGCGCCGCTCGCCCGGAGAGCGACCATCAGCCGGTACGTGAACCACCCCAGCAGCACCGGGACCACCGGCACGGCGATCCGGAAGAACCAGCTGATCGTGGCCACGGAGGCGTCGAACCAGTGGGCCATCAGGTCGTTGCTCGCCGCCAGCTGCAGCAGCACGAAGAAGCTGAACCCTGTGATCCCGAAGGCCGTCCGCACCGGGTGGTCCCGGGCCCGGTCGAGCAGGTGGTGCGGCCCGCGGTCGCCGCTGAACCGAGCCTCCAGGAACGGCCACAGGTACAGCGCAACGAACAGCACCGTGGGCACGATGACGCCCGGGTAGAAGGGATTGGGGATCTCGTAGCCGAAGGCGCGGATCTCCCACGACGGGAAGATCCGCAGCGCCCCCTCGGCCCACCCGAGGAACCAGTCGGGCTGCGCCGGTGACGGCACCTCGGCGGGGCGGAACGGTCCGTACAGCCAGACCGGGTTGATCTGTATGAGGCCGCCCATGGCCATGACCACCGCGAACACCGCGAAGAACAGGGCCACCGAGAAGGTGGCGTAGGTGGGCCACAGCTTGGGGCCGACCACGTTGCTCTCCCGGCGTGACGTCCCGACGGCGAAGTCGGTGTGCTTCTGGTGCCAGATCAGCGCCAAGTGCACGCTGAAGAGCACGGCTATTGCGGCCGGCACGATCATGATGTGGGTGACGAACAGGCGGGGGATGATCTCCTGCGCCGGGAACTCGCCGCCGAAGACCAGGAACGCCACCCAGGTCCCGATCACCGGGACGGACAGGGCGATGGAGTAGGCGATGCGCAGGCCCGTGCCCGACAGCAGGTCGTCCGGCAGCGAATAGCCGGTGAACCCGTTGAAGAGGGCGAGCGCCAGCAGGGTCACGCCGATGACCCAGTTGATCTCCCGGGGGCGGCGGAAGGCGCCGGTGAAGAACACCCGCAGCACGTGCAGCACCAGCGCGCCAATGAAGGCGAAGGCGGCCCAGTGGTGCGCCTGGCGCATGACCAGCCCGGCCCGCACGTCGAAGCTCAGGTCGACCACCGACCGGTACGCCTCGGACACCGTCGCGCCCTGCAGCGGCTCGTAGGAACCCTGGTAGGTCGTCTCCGCCACGCTCGGGTCGAAGAAGAACGCCAGGAACACGCCGGTCACGACCAGCACCACGAACGAGTAGAGGGCGACCTCGCCCAACATGAACGACCAGTGGTCGGGGAACACCTTCGCCAGCGCGGACTCGGCGAAGGCGGAGCCACCGATCCGGTCGTCGATCCATGAGGCCAGGCGCCTGAACATCGGAGCTATCCCTCGGGCCGGGTCCAGAAGCCAGGCCCCACGGGCTCGGTGTAGTCCGACAAGGCGACGATGAAGCCGCCGTCGTCCAGGCCGATCGGAAGCTGGGGCAGGGGCCGGGTGGCGGGGCCGAAGGTGGGTCGGGCGCCGTCGAGGACCGAGAACGTCGACTGGTGGCAGGGGCAGAACAGCTCCTGCGTCTCGGCCTGGTACAGGCCGACCGGGCACCCGGCGTGGGTGCACACCTTGGAGAACGCCACCACGCCGCTCGTCGACCACTCCCGCGGCCCGGGGGGTGTGGCGCCGGCGGGCAGGCGGATCAGCAGCGTCTGGGAGTCGGCGGCGTCCTCGTGGCCCTCGGGGAAGACCGTCACCACGCTGTTGAGGTCGAGGTCGTCGACCCGCAGGGGCCGGCCGGCATCGGTGACCGCACGCAGCCCCCGGCGCCACGAGGTCTGGTCGAGCTGGCGGCCCGGCCGGGTTCCGAGCGACCGGATCGGGAACACGGCGGCGGCGCCGAGCAGGGCCAGCGCCCCCGCGAACGCGGTGGCGATGAGCCGGCGGCGCTCGATCGGCTCGGCGCCGGCCTCGAACGCCACCGTCACCCCGGGCCGCTGGGCGACCGCGCGGGGGACCACATCGCGCGGCTCCACGAAGTTGCCGCCCGGCAGCATGTGGCGCCCAAACAGCACCAGGCCCACGGCCACGCCGCCCAGCGCGACGCCGAGCAAGGCGCCCTCGAGCTGCGGCTGCCCGCCGAGCGCGTAGAGGACCGTGAGGCCGATCGAGGCGGCCATGCTGAGGCCAAAGGCGACGAGGATGCGGCCGCGGGCGCCGTTCACGGCCGCGCCCCTCCGGGTCGGCCGTTGTGCCGCTCCCCCCGCGTCGTCCCGACCCACCGGATGAACAGGACCAGGATCCCGAGCCCCAGCACCCAGCCCACGGCCCCCTCGGCCACCGGGCCGATCCGGCCGATGGGCGCGCCACCGCGATCGTCGGGGTCCTTGAGGTACTCGACGTAGCGGGCCAGGTCGTCGAGCTCGCCTTCGTCGATGATGCCGGGCCCGAAGGCCGGCATGGCGCCCGGGCCGGTGCGCACCGCCTCGCCGACCTCGGTCGCACTGGTTCGTGCGAAGTCGGGGATGAAGATCCCGGTCGTCTTCCCGCCGCGCTGGGCGAGCATGGCGCCGCCGATGCCGGTGGTGGCATGGCAGGCGGCGCAGTTCTCCTCGTAGACGGCGCGGCCCGCGGCCAGGTCGCCGGCGGCGACGTCGATCTCGGGAATGTCGGGGCCCGGCGGGTCGAACGCGTCGTCGATGTAGGCCACGAGCGCGGCGATCTCGTCGTCGTCATAGGGCGAGCTGCCGGCCCGCACCTCCTCGTCGGGCTCGCCGATCGGCATCCGGCCGGTGCGCAGCATGAAGTCGGTCAGCGCCGGCCCGTTCTCGCCGGTGATCAGATCGGGGCCGTTCGAGGTCCCCTGTCCCTCGTTGCCGTGGCAGAACGAGCAGTCGCGCTGGTAGAGGCGCTGCCCGAGCGCCAGCGCCTCGGCGTCGGGCCGCTCGTACGACGGCGCCGGTCGGTAGGGCTCGGGCTCCCGGAAGTACGAGCACGCCCCGGCCACCAGCGCCGGCACCAGCGTCACCAGCACGGCGGCCAGCGCCGGCCTCACGACCATCCCCCGGTGCTCACCCCCGCCGACCGGCGATCGGCGATGTCGGGCGTGTCCAGCGATCCGAACCAGCGGGCCAGAAGCGTCGTTATCACCACCACGTACACCAGCCCAGGTGGCACCCACATCAGCCCGCCGGCGAGCTGCTGGTCCTCGAGCGCGGTCAGCCCCCAGAGCGGCGCGACCGGCCCATGGGTCGGGTACAACGGGGTGCGCGCCAGCGCCAGGACGGCGCCGAGGGCGCCGCTCTGCAACGCGGTTGCGAACAGCAACCCGGCGGCGGCCGGTACGGCGAGCCGGCGGCGGGCCCGGCCGAGCGCCAGGGCCCAGGCGAGCGCGGCGGTGGCGACGAGGCTGGCGTGCTCCAGCGCGTGGAGCGCTTCGTTGCCGAGGGCGGCCTCGTAGGGGCTGGGCAGGTGCCAGGCCCACAGGACCGCGGTCCCCACCGCCCAGACGACCGCAGGGTGCAGCAAGACGTGGGCGGCCGCCCGGAAGCGTCGCCGGGCCCCGACCCGGCCCACCTGTCGGCGCCACCGGCGCGGCAGGGCGTGGCTGAGGACCATCACGGGCCGGCCGCACACCAACAGCGGCGCGGCCACGACCAACAGCAGCAGGTGCTGGACCATGTGGGCCGAGAACAGCGACGCCGCCGCCAGCTCCAGCGGGGAGGCCAGCGCCACCGCCAGCACCAGCAGCCCGCCGGCGAAGGCGACGACATTGGCGGGACGGACGGGCGCCACGCGTCCATTGCGGCGCGCCACCGGCAGATGCGCCATCCCCCGGCGGTACGCCAGCCCGGTGAGTGCCAGCGCGCCCAGGATCAACGGGTCGGGCTGCCAGGCGCCCCACAGCTCGGACGGGGCGACGGGGTGGTGGGCGAGCGTTAGGGCGGTCATGGCGGTCACGGGGAGGTGGCGCAGGTCTCGAGCAGCAGCGGAGGGAGGTAGCCGAGGAGGATCGCGGGGAAGAAGATCGCCCCCTCGACCATCCCGGCGAAGGCCATCCACTGGGACCGCTCCAGCACGTCGCCGTCGGCTGCCCGGCGCAGCCGACGCCACGAGGCCAGCGCCGTCAGCCCGGCGGCCGCCGCGATCAGGGCCATCGCCGAGTTGAGGGTCCACGACACCGCGTCGACCCCGAACCCCAGGATCTTCCCCTGGTCGGTAGCGGATGGGCTGCAGGCAAAGACCTCCTCCAGCGAGTAGTTGAGCCCCAGGTGCCCGAGCCAGGCCAGGGGGCTGCCCAGGACGGCGAACCACAGCGCCGCGGCCCCCCGGCTCTCCTGCCGGGTGATGAGGGCGGCGTCCTGCTCGGTGCGCATGGCCTAGAGCCGGGGTGACAGGTAGATGGTCGCGAGGACGAAGGCCCACACCACGTCGACGAAGTGCCAGTACATGGCGAAGTTCTGGACGCTGACGTGGCGGGACTCGTCGAACGCGCCCCGCCAGGCCCGCGCCTGGGTCCACAGGCTGATGAGCAGGCCCACCACAACGTGGGCCGCGTGGAAGCCGGTGACGGTGAAGAACAGCGACCCGTAGACGTTGGTCGTGGGGCCGAACTCGTCATGCGTCTCGGGCCACTCGACCGCCAGGGTGAGGACCAGGAAGGCCGCCCCCAGGGCGAACCCGGCGGCCAGCCCCGCCTTGAGGCGCCCCACGTCGCCGGCCCGGATGCCGCGGTCGGCCAGGTGCACGGGGATGCTCGACGACCACAGGATCGCCGTCATGATCAGCGGCAGGCCCAGCTTCGGGTCGGCGATGCCGTCGGGCGGCCAGGTGGGCCCGGAACGGAACCGCAGGTAGAAGTAGCTGGCGAGCAGCAGGGTGAACAGCGTGGCCTCGGTGCCGATCAACCAGACCATGCCCCACCAGCCGAACGCCCGGGGGCCCGAGTATCGCTGCGGCAGCAGCTCGCCGGGCATCCCCGTCTCACCGAGGGCCGTGTCATGCGTCGCGTCGATCGTCGTCACGCCCTACGTCTCCTGGGTTTGTCCGCGCGGCCAGAACCAGCCCATGAACGACGCACCGCTCGCCAGGACGGCGGCGACCGCCAGCGCCCAGATGTCGAGCAGCACGGCGTACGCCAGGGTCAGCAGCGCCAACGACAGCAGGAACGGCCACACCGACGCGTGGGGCATGTGCACGATCGCCTGGGGGTGGGCGTCGAGCATGCTGGTCGACAGGGTGAGGTGGCCGCCCGTCAGCGGCCGGCCCCCGCCCTCGGGCGCCTGCGGGCCGTCGACCAGCTCGGGCTGGTCCCACATCGGCTCCCGGGAGCGGACGGTCGGGACGGTCACGAAGTTGTAGTGGGCCGGCGGCGACGAGGCGTACCACTCCAACGTCTCGCCGCGCCACGGGTCGTTGCCCGCCGGCTCGCCCCGGGTCCGGCTCCAGAACCAGTTGACGATCGTGACCAGGATCCCGGCGGCCAGCATGAAGGCGCCGATGCTGGATGCCAGGTTGTAGCCGTCCCAGCCCAGGTCGGCGTCGTAGGTGTAGACGCGCCGGGGCATGCCGAACAGGCCGAGCAGGTGCTGGGGGAAGAACGCCAGGTTGAACCCGACGAACATCAGCCAGAAGCTGACCTTCCCCCAGCGGTCGTCGAGCAACCGTCCCGTCATCTTCGGTCCCCAGTGGTAGATGGCCCCGAAGATCGGGAACACGGCGGCGCCCACGAGCACGTAGTGCAGGTGGGCGACCACGAAGTACGAGTCGTGCACCGCCTGGTCGAACGGCACCGCTGCGAACATCACCCCGGTGACCCCGCCGACGACGAAGATGAAGATGAACCCCAGGACGAACAGCAGGGGCGTGCGCAGGACGGGCCGCCCGGCGACCAGCGTGGCCAGCCAGGCGAACACCTGGATGGAGCTGGGGATGGCCACCATGAAGCTGGCCAGCGAGATGAACCCGAAGGTGATGCTGGGCAGGCCCACGGTGAACATGTGGTGGACCCACACGCCGAACCCGATCAGCGCCACCGCCAGCTCGCCGATGACGATGTACGTGTAGCCCACGATGGGTCGGCGCACCCAGGTGGGGATGATCGCCGAGGCGATGCCGAACCCGGGAAGGGCAACGATGTACACCTCGGGGTGGCCGAAGATCCAGAACAGGTGCTGCCACAGCAGCGGATCGCCGCCCCCGTCGGCGTCGTAGAAGTGGAAGCCGAACTTGCGATCCAGCAGCAGCAGCACCGAGGCCAGCGTGAGCGCCGGCAGCGCGAACACGATCTGCAGCGCCATCGCCATTTCGCCCCACACGAAGATGGGGATGCGGTTGATGATCATCCCCGGGGCCCGCAGCTTGAGGATCGTGACGATGAAGTTGATGGCCCCGCCGGTGCTGGAGATGCCGAGGAAGATCAGGCCCAGCGCGTAGTAGTCGATGTTGATCGCCGGGTTGAACGCCTCCCCGGCGAGCGGCACGTAGTTGAACCAGCCGGCGTTGGGCGCCCGCCCCACGAGGAACGACGAGTACAGGAAGGTGCCGGCCGCCAGCAGCGTCCAGTAGCCGAAGGCGTTGAGCCGCGGGAAGGCCATGTCCCGGGCGCCGATCATCAGCGGGACGAAGTAGTTGCCGAAGCCCGACAGCACCGGCATGGCGAACAGGAACATCATGGTGGCGCCGTGCATCGAGAACAGCTGGTTGAACGCCTCGGGCCCGAGAACGTCGAGGTCGGGGCCCGCCAGCTGCAGCCGGATCAGCAGCGACTCGATGCCGCCGGCCACGAAGAAGGCCATCCCGGTGTAGAAGTAGCGGAGCCCGATCCGCTTGTGGTCCACCGTGCCGAGCCACGACCCCAGGCCCGCCGGCTCCTGCCATGCCTCATCGAGTTGCTCGGCGATGGTCGCCGGGGCGGGCGGCGCCTCGGGGACCACGGTCGTCGCCACGGCTCTACTCCAGCTCCATCAGGTAGGCGACCACGGCGTCGACCTCCCGGGGGCTCAGCTCGGTCGGCGGCATGCTCACGCCGAGCTTGTCGTCCTGGGGGTCGGTGATGAAGTCGTCCAGGTTGGCGGCTGTCAAGGGGATCAGGCCTGCGCCGATCGTCTCGCGGTCGGCGAGGTGGGTCAGGTCCGGCCCGAGTGTGCCGTCCGCCGAGGTTCCCCGGATGGCGTGGCACCCGGCGCACGACGAGGCCGCGAAGATCTCGGCCCCCTCCCGGGCCTCGCCGGTCTCGGGTTCGGCCGCCGGCTCGGCCTCCCGCTCGAGCCAGTCCTCGAACTCCTCTGGCTGCAACGCCACGACCTCGAACTCCATGTGGGCGTGCTGGAGGCCGCAGAACTCCGCGCACTGGCCCCGGAACCGGCCGGCACGGTCGGCCACCAGCCACAGCCGGTTCGTGGTGCCCGGGATGTGGTCCATCTTGACCTGCAGCTCCGGCACCCAGAAGCTGTGGATCACGTCCGCCGTCGGCAGGGCCAGCTCCACCGTCTCCCCCGCTGGAACGCGGATCTCGTTGGCCGTGACGACCCCGTCCGGGTACCGGACCTCCCACCACCAGGTGTGGGCCACGACCTCGACCTCGAGGACCGGCTCCTCCGGGGGGTCGGCCAGATCGTTGAAGACCCCCAGCGAGAACGCGAACGTCCCTGCCAGGATGCCGCCTGGCACCACCACCCCGGCGATGACCACGAACCGGTCGCCCCACGGGACCGGGCGGGTGTCGACGCCATGGCGGTCGCGCTCGCTGCCATCGTTGCCGCCGGTGTCGGCACGCCGGCGCCGCACCGTCGCGACGATGAGGAACGCCGTCACCACGGCGACCACCACCGCCGAGATCCAGAAGAGCACCCACCACAGGTCCTCGACCCGCCGGCCGGCATCCGAGCTGGGATCGAGGACCGACGGTGAGTCCTCGCCGCAGGCGGTCGAGAGGGCGGCCGTCGCCACCACCACCGGAACCAACAACCGTCGTCGGCCCCAGGACCGCCGGGACACCGGGGCGCGCGGCGGCGTGTTGCCGGCTGCGCCGGACGCCACCTCGCGCGGTCTGCCTTCCCGGCCTTTCACGGGTGCCCCTCCTTGCCGGCGGCTGCAAGGCGTGCTCCCCCCAGTTCGCAGGGTAAAACATCGCCCCACCGATGGCGACCCCTCGTTCAGGCCTTCAGACGCGGTGCGCCTGGCGGGGAGGAGCGGCTACGCGACCGCCGTCGTCGCTGCCCCGGGACCGGACGACCCCGCGGAAGGAGGCCACATGCGTGGAGCCGCGATGTACGCCCCTGGCGACGTCCGGGTCGAAGAGCGCGACGACCCGAGGATCGTCGAACCGACCGACGCGATCATCCGCCTGTCCGCCACCTGCGTCTGCGGGTCGGACCTG
Organism: Acidimicrobiales bacterium; assembly: GCA_050744525.1. GTDB lineage: Bacteria > Actinomycetota > Acidimicrobiia > Acidimicrobiales > VFJN01 > DASQUK01. The sequence continues at coordinate 10,326 of JBOGHG010000121.1, forward strand.
TGGCCCTATCGGGGCATCGAGACCCTCGAGTGGCCGGCGCCGATGGGTCACGAGTACGTCGGCATCGTCGAGGACGTCGGCAGCGCCGTCACCTCGATCAAGCCCGGCCAGTCCGTGATCGGCTCGTTCTGGGCGTCGGACAACACCTGCGAGATCTGCCAGGCCGGCTACCAGAGCTCGTGCGTGCACCGGGTGCTCATGGGCACCATCGGAACGCAGGCCGAGCTCGCCCGGGTGCCGCTCGCCGACGGCACGCTGGTGGCCACCCCCGATGTGCCGCCGGCGGACCTGGTCCCGAGCTTCCTGGCCGCCTCCGACGTGTTGGGTACCGGTTGGTTCGCCGCGGTCGCCGCGGGGGCCGGCCCGGGCAAGACCGTCGCCGTGGTCGGTGACGGCGCCGTCGGCCTGCTCCCGGTGCTGGCCGCGCGGCAGCTCGGCGCGGAGCGGATCGCCGCCATGAGCCGCCACGAGCCACGGCAGCAGCTCGCCCGCCACTTCGGCGCCACGGACATCGTCGAGGAGCGGGGCGACGAGGGTGTCGCCAGGATCAAGGACCTCACCGACGGCCTCGGCGCCCACTCGGTGATCGAGGCGGTCGGCACCCAGGAGTCGATGTTGCAAGCCATCCGCTCCACCCGACCGGGTGGGCACGTCGGCTACGTCGGCGTCACCCACGACGTGCAGCTACCGGGGGATGAGCTGTTCTTCTCCCATGACACCAACCTCCGCGGCGTCTTCCTGTGCATGAAGCACGAGATCCCCCTCATGCTCGAGCACGGAGGCGGCGGCGCGATCGTCAACACCTCATCCGGCGCCGGCGTCAAGGGCTTCGCAGGAGGAGCCGCATATGGCGCCTCCAAGTTCGGCGTCATCGGGCTCACCAAGTGCGCGGCGCTCGACTACGCCGCGTCTGGCATCCGGATCAACGCCATCTGCCCCGGGATCATCGACACCGAGATGATCGAGCGATTCACCGGCGGCACGACCGAAGGACGCGCAGCCGTCATCGGGCAGGAACCGATCGGCCGCATGGGCGCGCCCGAGGAGATCGCCGCAGCCGTGCTCTGGCTGTCCTCGAACGACGCGGCCTTCGCCATCGGCCACGCCCTCGTCGTCGACGGCGGCCAGACGGTGTAGTCAGACCACACTCAGCGGCGGCCCCGCAGTCCAGTGCTGCGGCACTGTTCGCCTCCATCCGGCCAAGCCGTGCCTACAAAGGCGGCTTTCCAGCGGAAGGTCAGAGTCCTAG
>JBOGHG010000122.1:0-11561 GCA_050744525.1 Acidimicrobiales bacterium
ACGCCGACGCCGGCCACGAACCGGTCGTGCAGATCATCATCGACAACCTGGACCAGATCGGGATCCCGGCCACGGCCGAGCCCATCCCCTCGGAGACGTACTTCGGCCAGCTGGCCGACGGTGCGTGTGTGATCTGCCGGGCCGGATGGATCGCCGACTACCCGACGTACGACAACTTCATGTTCGACCTGTTCCACGGGAGCGCGCTCGACGGCAACAACTACGGCTTCATCAACGAGGACTTCGACGCCCTCTTGGACGAGGCCAAGCAGACCACCGACGCCGACGAGGCCGCCGACATGTTCCATCAGGCCGAGCAGATCCTGTTGAACGAGGAGATCGGGACCATCCCGATCAACTGGTACCTGGGGCAGTACGTGTACAACCCGGACGAGGTCGCGAATCTCCATCAGAACCCCGACCTCCACATCGAGTGGGAAACGGTCGCACTGACGAACCCGTGACCCGTCGCATCACATGAGTCTGGCCCGCTGGCCGGGGGTGCCATACCCTCGGCCAGCGGGTGGCCCACACGCCCTGGATACGTGATGACCAGCTACACCATCCGCCGTTTGCTGCAGATCGTTCCCACGGTCTTCGTCGCACTCTCCTTCCTGTTCTTCATCTTCTTCGCACTCCCCGGCGACCCGGCGTCGCTCATCGCCGGCGGCGCCGAGCGCGCCATCGACCCGGGGGTCATGGAGCGGATCAACGCGCGCTACGGGCTCGACGACAGCATCTGGGTCCAGTTCGTCGACTACTGGCAGCGCACGATCCGGTGGGACCTGGGCGAGTCGTTCCTCAACAACCGCAGCGTCAACGAGATCCTCGGGGAGCGGGCAGTGGCCAGCATCCGCCTCGCCATCTGGGCGCTCATCATCGAGGTGACGGCCGGCCTCGCCGTCGGCCTGCTGTCGGCGATCCGCCGCTACTCGTGGAGCGACCGGATGACCACCGTCGTGACCGCGGTGGCGTCGGCGGTCCCGGTCTTCGTGCTGGGGTTCATCCTCCAGTACCTGTTCGCGGTGAAACCCAACCAGTGGGACTGGCCCGAGTGGGCCAGGCTGCGCACCTCGGGCATCGGTCCCGACTCGTGGACGTTCTTCTTCATCCCCACCGGCGAGCAATGGCGCTACCTCGTCCTGCCCGCGGTCGCGCTCGCCTCTGTGACCACGGCCCTGCTCGCCCGCATGACCCGGGGGTCGATGCTCGAGGTCCTGCGTGCCGACTACATGCGCACGGCGCGGGCCAAGGGGCTGCGTGAGCGCGACGTCGTGGTCAGGCACGGCCTGCGCAACGCCATGCTCCCGGTGGTGACCCTCATCGGCTTGGACTTCGGCACCGCCATCGGCTCCGCCGTCCTCACCGAGACCACGTTCTCGTGGCCGGGATTGGGTTCGCAGATCGTGGCCTCGGTCAACGACCGTGACCTCCCCGTGCTGCTGGGGCTCACGCTGGCGGTCGTGCTCGCCTATGCGTTCGTCAACCTGATCGTCGACATCTCCTACGCCTGGTTCGATCCCCGCATCCGGTTGGGGAAGGGAGAGCACGGATGACGCTCACCGAACAAGCCACCACCCCCGGCCGCGCCGACGCCGGCGCCGCGACGGCCGACGTTGCCGACCTGGGCGTCGCCCGGCCCCTCCGGGCCGACGTCTGGCGCCGGTTCAAGCGCAACCGCATGGCGGTGCTCGGCCTGGGCTTCATCGTCCTGCTGGCGCTGGTGGCCATCTTCGCCCCTTGGATCGCGCCCTACAGCATCACCGAGCGGGCGTCGGGCGAATTCCGGGACGGCCCGTCTGCCGATCACTGGTTCGGTACGGACCCCATCGGCCGAGACGTCTTCTCCCGCGTCGTGTTCGGCGCGAGGGTGTCGCTGCGGATCGGCTTCCTCGCCACCCTCATCGCGCTGATGGTCGGCCTGGTCCTGGGCTCCACCGCCGGTTTCTTCGGCGGCGGAACCGACTCCCTGATCATGCGGCTGACCGACGTGTTCCTGTCGATCCCCTACATCATCCTGGCCGTCTCCATCGCCACAGTCGTGGGCCGCAGCGAGAACTCGATCATCCTGATCCTCGGTCTGACCGGGTGGTTGTTCGTCACCCGGATCGTGCGGGCCAGCTTCCTGGGGCTCAGGCGCCTGGAGTACGTCGAGGCCGCGACCGCGCTCGGGTTCTCGCGGCCGCGGATCATGTTCCGCCACATCCTGCCGAACGCGCTCCAGCCGATCATCGTGTACGGCACCATCGCCATCGGCAGCGTCATCCTGGCCGAGGCGGCGCTGTCGTTCGTCGGCGTGGGGCCGCAGGAGCCGACCCCCGCCTGGGGACGCATGGTCGCCGACGCCGGCGGGGGGAGCCTGGCCAGCGCGCCCCACATGCTGTTCTTCCCCGCGGGGGCGATCGTCCTGACGGTGCTGTCCTTCATCCTCGTGGGCGACGGCCTGCGTGACTCCCTCGACCCCAAGCTGAAGTAGGCACATGACCGACGTGATCGACGCTGTCGTGGGGCGGATGGTGGCGCCCGGCAAGGAAGTACTGCTGTCGCTCCGAGACCTGCGGGCCGGCTTCGACACCGACGACGGGCGCGTCCAGGCGATCGACGGGGTCTCGTTCGACGTGGCGCGCGGCGAGGTGTTCGCCATCGTGGGCGAGTCGGGCTCGGGCAAGTCGGTGACCGCCATGTCGATCCTGGGCCTGCAGCCCACGCTCGACGTCACCGAGGGCGAGATCCTGTGGAAGGGGCGTGACCTGCTGACGCTGCCGGACGACGAGCGCCGCCGGATACGGGGCAAGGAGATCGCCATGATCTTCCAGGACCCCCTGACCGCTCTCAACCCGGTGCACACGGTCGGCAGGCAGATCGGCGAGATGGCCCGCGTCCACGAGGGGATCGGCAAGCAACAGGCGCTCGAACGGTCGGTCGAGCTGCTCGATCTCGTCGGCATCCCCGAGCCCCGCAAGCGGGCCCGGATGTACCCGCACGAGTTCTCGGGTGGCATGCGGCAGCGGGCCATGATCGCCATGGCCATCGCCTGCAATCCCGACCTGCTCATCGCCGACGAGCCCACCACCGCCCTCGACGTGACGGTGCAGGCCCAGGTGCTCGAGGTGCTCGTCGACATCAAGGACGAGATCGACTCGGCCATCATCCTCATCACCCACGACCTCGGCGTGGTGGCGGGCTTGGCCCACCGGATCATGGTCATGTACGCGGGACGGGGGGTCGAGCTGGGCACGACCCGCGAGGTGTTCTACGAGCCCCGCCATCCCTACACCCTGGGGCTGCTCGCCAGCCTGCCCCGCGTCGACGACGTGGGCGACGAGCCGCTGCTACCCATCGCCGGGTCGCCACCGTCGCTGATCCGCAAGCCGTCGGGCTGCGCGTTCCACCCGCGTTGCCGCTTCGCCCGAGTGCCGGGCATGTGCGACGGGGAGGTCCCCGCGCTGCGGCTGGTGGCCGGGGACGCCCACATGTCGGCGTGCCACTACGCCGAGGAGTTGGGTGAGGTCACCATCGAGTCGCTGCGGCAGTCGGTGGACGTCACGGCGGAGGCCGAGTTGTTGGACAGCGGGCTCGTGGTACCCCGAACCAACGGTGAAGACGAGGTCGACGCCGAGGCCAGCGACGTGTTCGTCGAGGAGGGTGTGGCTCACCCGGGCGTGACCGAGCGGAGCCTCGAGGACGAGGGGCCCAAGACGTGGCCGGAGGCACGGTGACGACCGACACCGCGCTCGCGGGCACGGCGACCGAGGCGAGCGCCGACGGGCCGCTGCTCGTCGCCAGCGACCTCGTCAAGGACTTCCCGATCCGGGGTGGCGTGTTCAGCCGCACGATCGGCTTCGTGTCGGCCGTGGCGGGAGTGAGCCTGTCGGTCGACCGTGGCGAGACGCTCGGGCTGGTCGGGGAGTCCGGTTGCGGCAAGTCGACGACCGGTCGCCTGCTCCTCAACCTGATCACGCCCACATCGGGTACCGTCGTCTTCGACGGGCAGGAGATCAGCCGCCAGAAGGGCAAGCGGCTCTCCGAGATGCGGCGCCGGTTCCAGATCGTGTTCCAGGACCCGTACGCCTCGCTCAATCCCCGCATGACCGTCGGGACGGCCCTGGCCGAGCCGCTCAAGGTCCACTTCGACTGGCCCAAGGAGCGGATCGACGATCGTGTGCGCGAGCTGCTGCGCACCGTCGGACTGGCGCCCGAGCACACCAACCGGTTCCCGCACGAGTTCTCGGGCGGCCAGCGCCAGCGGGTCGGCATCGCCCGGGCGCTCGCCCTCGAGCCCGAGATGATCGTGCTCGACGAGCCGGTGTCGGCGCTCGACGTTTCGATCCAGGCCGGCGTCGTGAACCTGCTGGAGAAGCTGCAGGACGAGCTCGGCCTGGCCTACGTGTTCATCGCCCACGACCTGTCCGTGGTGCGACACATCTCCGACCGGGTCGCGGTGATGTACCTGGGCAAGATCGTGGAGACCGGTGAGCGCAAGCAGATCTACCAGAACCCGGGGCATCCCTACACGCAGGCACTGCTCTCCGCCATCCCGTTGCCCGATCCCGACCGTGAGGTGGCCCGCGAGCGGATCATCCTGACCGGCGACGTGCCCAGCCCCGCCGACCCGCCGTCCGGGTGCCGATTCCGCACCCGGTGCTGGCTCAAGCGCCAGCTCGAGGACGGCGGCGTCGACACGTCGGTGTGCGCCGAGCAGGAACCGCTGCTCGAGATCCGCGGGTCGACCGGGGTCGACCATCCCGCCGCCTGCCACTTCACGCGCCAGCACGAGGTCGTGTAGCGGACGGGCCCACCAGCCATCGGCGGCGGTTCGACCACTTCACGGGCCAGTTCGTGCAAGAATCGACAGTGTCGCCGGAGATCGACCTACCAGATCGCGTCTCCCGACGGCGACGCCGACAGCAACCAGGGGGGAACACATGAGACAGCAGCGATTGCGCTGGCCTGAGGCCGAGCGACCCAGCGAGGCCGGGGCCCGAGCGGCCCGCCGCGAAGCTGCAAGAGCGGGAAGCGCGCGTCGCAGAGGCGGCGGCTCGTGGCGCCGCCTCGGAGCAGCGTTCGTCGCCCTCGGGCTCGTGGCCGCGGCCTGCGGCGACGACGACGACGAGGGTGCCGCGGAAGCGGGCGAGGAGACGCCCGAGGACGTGACGATCATTCACGGGACCACCGACCCGTGGCAGTCGTTCGATCCGGCGGGCGCCTACGACCTGCCCTCGTGGACCGTGATCTACAACACGATGGAGACACTGCTCACGACCCCGCCGGGCGGGACCACACCGGAGCCCCTGCTGGCCGAGTCGTGCGACTTCGACGACCCGTCGACCTACACCTGCACCCTCAAGCAGGGGGTCACGTTCCACGACGGCTCGACGCTCGACGCTGAGGACGTGAAGTTCTCGTTCGATCGCAACATCGGCATCGAGGACCCCGAGGGCGCCTCGAGCCTCTTGGCGTCCCTGGACGAGGTCGAGGTCGTCGACGACTCCACCGTGACCTTCCACCTCAACCAGCCGGACGCCGTCTGGCCGTTCATCCTGACCATCGCATCCGCGTCCATAGTTCCATCGGACGCGTACTCCGCAACCGAGATCCAGTCCGACCAGCAGGTGATCGGCACGGGGCCCTATCAGGTGGCCGACTTCCGTGCCGGCGAGCAGCTCACCTTGGAGGCGTTCGAGGAGTACCACGGCGACCCCCCCGCCAACAGCAGGGTGATCGTGCAACTCTTCGACACCTCGTCGGCGCTGAAGCTGGCGGTGGAGCAGGGCGACGTGGACATCGCCTACCGGAACCTCACGCCGACCGAGGTCGAGGACCTCCGCGGACAGGAAGGGATCGAGGTCGTGCAGGGGACCGGCATCGAGATCCGGTACCTCGTCTTCAACGTCGCGCAGGCGCCGTACGACGAGCTGGCCGTTCGGCAGGCGATCGCCATGACGATCGACCGCCAGGCCATCGTCGACAACGTCTACAACGGGACGGTGACACCGCTCTACTCGATGAACCCGGAGGGCCTGGCTGGCCACGTCGATGCCTTCGCCGACGAGTACGGGGAGGAACCGGATCCCGACGGGGCCGCCGCGCTCCTGAACGACGCCGGCATCGAGACCCCGGTCGAGCTCGAGATCTGGTGGACCCCGAGTCACTACGGCGACTCGTCGGCCGACGAGTACGCGGAGATCCAGCGGTCTCTCGAGGAGAGCGGGCTGTTCTCGGTCACGTTGCAGTCCACGGAGTGGGACGCGTACACCGAGGCGGCGTTCACCGGGCAGTATCCGGCCTACCAGCTGGGGTGGTTCCCCGACTACCCCGACGCCGACAACTACCTGGCGTCCTTCTACAGCTCGGACAGCTTCCTGAACAACGGCTACAGCAACGAGACGGTGGACCAGTTGATCGCCGAGGAGCGTACGTCGACCGAGCAGGAGGAGCGCGTCGCCGCCTTCGAGGAGATCCAGCAGATCGCCGCCGAGGACGTGTCCATCGTCCCGATCTGGCAGGGTGACCAGATCGGCGCCGTCCGAGAGGGTGTGACCGGCGTCGAGGAGACCTTCGACCCCTCCTTCATCTTCCGGTACTGGCTGATCGGCAAGGAGGCATGACGGTCTGAGACCCCGACCCGGCCGGGGCGGACACCCCGGCGGGTCTGTGCCCATCACTCTGGTCGCGGCCTGATGGCGAGACACACGACCTCCCTACGGACCTACGCACTGACGCGGCTTGGGCTCGCGCTGCCCATGGTCCTCCTGCTGCTGACCCTCGTGTTCGTCTTGATGCGGGTCGCCCCGGGCGATCCCATCAGCGCGGCCCTGGGGGGCCGCCTCCCGCAAGAGGAGCTCGAGCAGCGGCGCGCCGCGGCCGGTTACGAACGCCCCCTCGTGGTCCAGTACTTCGATTACCTGGGCGACGTCGCCACCGGCGACTTCGGCACCACGGTCAGCGACAACCGACCGGTGACGGGACTGATCGCGCAGAACGGCGCGGCGACGCTCGAGCTGACCCTGGCCGCCATGGCGCTCGCGGTGACGGTGGGGGTCGTGGTGGGATTGATGTCGGGTCGTTACCGGGACACCCCCGTCGACCTCGGGGGCCGGCTGTTCGGCATCGTGATCTACGCGGCCCCCATCTTCTTCCTGGGGTTCCTGGCTCAGCTCGTGTTCGGGAAGTGGCTGGGCGTGCTTCCGACGTCCGGACGAGCCAGCCCGGTGGTGACCTTCGAGCTCGACACCCCCACCAACCTGTTCGTCGTCGACAGCGTCCTCTCGGGCAACTGGAGCGCCCTGACCGACGTGCTGCGGCACCTGATCCTGCCGGCCGCGACCCTGGGTCTGGTCATCGGCGGCGTGTTCATCCGGTTGGTCCGAGTCAACGTGCTCCAGACGCTCCAGGGTGACTACGTCGAAGCGGCCCGAGCCCGCGGACTCCCGGAGCACAGGGTGGTGTTCGGCCACGCCTTCAAGAACGCTCTGGTACCGGTGGTCACGGTCATGGGGTTGCAGTTCGCCCTGCTCCTCTCGGGCGCGGTCCTCACGGAGCAGACCTTCAACTGGCCGGGGCTGGGCGCCGAGCTGATCCGGTACCTGGACAACCGCGACTACATCGCCGTGCAGGGAATCATCACGTTCGTGGCCCTGGTCGTCGTGAGCATCAGCGTGATCATCGACTTCGTGAACGCGTGGGTGGACCCGCGGGTGCGGTACCGGTGAGGACGCTCCGACATCGCCCGCCGGAGACGGTCCCGGTCGCCGCCGTGCCGCCCCGCTCGCCGTCCCGGGTGCGCAGGCTGCTCGCCCCGGCCCGGGAGGCACGGGGCGTGGCCAAGGGGGCGCTGTGGGCGGGCGTCGTCATCACGGTCCTGTTCGTCGTGCTGGCCCTGTTCGCTCCCGTCATCGCCCCCTACGACTTCGATCAGTACCGGACCGCCGACGGCGCCAGGTTCGCGAAGCAGGCGGCACCGTCTGCGGAGCACCTCTTCGGCACCACCGTCCAGTCGACCGATGTGCTCTCCCGGGTGGTGTACGGGTCGCGGACGGCCCTTGTCGTGGTGCTCCTGTCGGTGGCGTTCTCGATGGTCATCGGGGTGCCCCTCGGGCTCGTCTCCGGCTACTTCTGCGGCAAGCTCGACCGCGTGCTCCTGCTGGTGATGGATACCCTCTTCGCCTTTCCGTACCTCCTCCTGGCCATCATCATCGCCTTCCTGCTCTCCGACAGCATCGGCCGGGGAGTGGTGACGGCCGCCATCGCGATCTCCGTCGTGTACATCCCCCAGTACTTCCGGGTCGTCCGCAATCACGTCATCAGCGTGCGGGAGGAGCCCTACGTCGAGGCCGCCCGGGCCATGGGGGCCAAGCCCCGGACGATCATCGGGCGCTACGTCTTCTTCAACGTGGTGCAGAACGTCCCGGTGATCGGAACGGTGAACGCCGCCGACGCCATCCTCACCCTGGCGGCGCTCGGTTTCCTCGGCTACGGCATCCAACCGACGGAGGCGGCGGAGTGGGGCTACGACATCCACCGGGCCATCGCCGACGCCGGAGCGGGGATCTGGTGGACGGGGTTGTGGCCGGGTGTGGCGATCGTCCTGTTGGTGACCGGCCTGACCCTTCTCGGGGAGGGGCTCAACGACGTCATCAACCCCCGGCTGCGGCGTCCGCGGACCGAGGCCGTCGAGTTCCCTCCACTGCCGGACGCGCACCGGGCCGACGAGGAGCCGATGGTGCGATGACCGGCCCGGTCCTCTCCGTCCAGGACCTGCGGGTCTGGTACGGGACCCCCCGCGGACCGGTGCGAGCCGTCGACCAGGTGTCCCTGGACGTCCGCGCCGGAGAGACCGTGGGACTGGTCGGGGAGTCCGGATGCGGGAAGTCGAGCCTCGGTCGCGGGATCCTCGGCCTCCTGCCGGAGGCGGCGGCCGTCCAGGGCGTGGTCCGGCTCCGCGACACGAACCTGGTCGGGCTCCCCCCGAAGCGGTTGCGCCGCCTGCGGGGGCCGGACATCGGCCTGATCTTCCAGGAGCCGATGACCCGCCTCAACCCGTTGATGCGCATCGAGGACCACTTCATCGAGACCCTCAAGGCACACGAGCCCGGTCTGGGCGACCGCGCCGCCCGGTTGCGGTCGCTGGAGGCCTTGGCGGGCATGGGCATCCCCCCGACCCGATTCCGCCAGTACCCGCACGAGTTCTCCGGGGGGATGCGCCAGCGGATCATGATCGCCCTGGCGCTGGTGCTCCGCCCCGTCCTGCTGATCGCGGATGAGCCCACGACCGCGCTCGACGTCATCGTGGAGGCCCAGATCCTCGCAATCCTCGCCGAGCTCAAGCGGAACTTCGGCACCGCCCTCCTGCTCATCACCCACAACCTGGGGATCGTGGCCGAGTCCTGCGACCGCGTGGCGGTCATGTACGCGGGCAAGATCGTGGAGGAGGGGAGCACCCGGGCGGTGTTCGAGCGGCCCGCCCACCCCTACACCCAGGAGCTGCTGCGCTCGATCATCCACCTCGAGACCACCGGCCTCAACTACATCCCGGGTGCGCCGCCCGACCTGATCGATCCGCCCCCGGCGTGCCGGTTCCACCCACGCTGCCCCGACGCGATGCGGGTCTGCGCGGCGAAGCAGCCCATCGAACAGCGGACCGAGACGGGCCAGCGGGTGCTGTGCTGGTTGCACGGCCCCGACGAGGGGATCCCACCCGGCGGCACGACGCCCCTGGAGCGCGAGGAGCTCGCCGTTGCCGAAGAAGCCTGAGCTCGCCCCCGAGGTCGATCGGGACATGCTGGTCGAGGTCCGGGACGTGGCCACCCACTTCTCGGTACGGGGGAGCTTCGTGGATCGGCTCCTCGGCCGCGAGGCGGGCTTGGTGAGGGCGGTGGACGGGGTGTCCTTCGACCTTCATCGCGGCGAGGTGCTGGGCCTGGTGGGGGAGTCGGGCAGCGGCAAGACCACGCTGGGCCGAACCATCCTCCGGTTGCTGGACCCGTCCCGGGGCGCGGTCCGGTTCGACGGTCAGGACATCACCAACCTGTCCGAGCGCGACCTGCGCCCCCTCCGCCGACGGATGCAGATCGTGTTCCAGGACCCCCATGCCTCTCTCAACCCGGCGATGAGCATCCTCACGGCCGTCGGGCACCCCCTCGTCGTCCACGGGATCACCCGGGACCCGGGGGAGGTCAGGGAGCGGGTCGCCGCGGTCCTGGAGCGTGTCGGCCTGGTCCCTGTCGAGCAGTTCATGGGGAAGTACCCGGGGCAGCTGTCGGGCGGCCAGAAGCAGCGCGCGGCCCTGGCTCGGGCCATCATCCTCGGCCCGGACCTGCTCGTGGCCGACGAGCCGGTCTCGATGCTCGACATGAGCGTCCGGGCCAAGATCCTCGAGCTCATGCTCCGGCTGAAGGACGAGCTCGACCTGACGTACCTCTACATCACCCACGACCTGGCCACCGCGAAGTTCTTCTGCGATCGCATCGCCATCATGTACCTGGGGAAGATCGTGGAGATCGGCCCGGCGAAGGCGATCTATGCCGACCCCAAGCACCCCTACACCAGGTCGCTGCTACGGGCCGTCCCCCAACCCGACCCGACCCGCACCGTGCCCCGGGACGTGCCTCGCGGCGAGGTCCCCGACGCCGTCAGCCCCCCGCTGGGCTGCTCATTTCATCCCCGTTGCCCGAACGCCTTCGAGGTCTGTGGTTGGGAGAGCCGGGATCTCCGCGAGCTGCTGGAGCGCCGCTGGACCCGGGTCCGGGAGGAAGACTTCGAAGCCGAGCGCGGTCTGGTCGGCGATCTCGAGGCACTCGATCGGCCCTGGCTCGAGGGCAGGCTGCCCGCCGGAGCCGGACACTCGGGTGTGGAATTGTCGGAGTGGCTGGACAACGTCAGGGAGCAGGACCCCGACGACCCCTTCTGGGCGGGCGTTCGAGGCATGGACGGCGACCTCGGCGGGGTCTCCGTGGCCTTCCACGAGGCCCTCGATCCCGAGCTGGTCGCCGCGGAAGACGTGGAGGTGGCTTGCCACCTGTACGACGAGCGGGCCTTGGGCGCCGCCGAGCGCACCAGGGGCGTCGGCCGGCAGCACGGTGCACCGCGTCTCCCCCTAGGAAAGCCCACGACGCCGGCTTCGCCGGCAGGCCACCGGGCCTCTAACCTGGGGCGTCGGTCCGCAACCCAGGAGACCTGATCCCCGTGATCACCGCCGTCACCGCCGCGCTGAACGTCCTCGCCTCGCTGGTGCTCATCGTGCTGGTGCTGTTGCACAGCGGCAAGGGCGGCGGACTGTCGGACATGTTCGGTGGCGGCATGGGCTCCAGCGCCATGGGGTCGACCGTGATGGAGCGCAACCTCGACCGCCTGACGGTGGTGGTGGCGCTCGTCTGGGGATTCACGGTCATGGCGCTATCGCTGATGCGCGGCTGAGACCCGTCCTACAGCTGCGGGGGGGGGGAGGGTGGACCGATGAGCATCCTCGGCGGCCGGGTGCTGCGGGTCGAGGACCCGCGCCTGCTGACCACCGGCGGCACCTACTGCACCGATGTGCGGGATCCCCGCCTCGAGGGCGCCGT
>JBOGHG010000123.1:0-11411 GCA_050744525.1 Acidimicrobiales bacterium
TGTGGACCTATCAGCCCGGCGAGCTGGACGGGGGCCCGGGGCTCTCCAGCCACCACGAGACCCTGGAGTGGATGGCGGGGCTCGGCTTCCCGGTCAACCCCGAGATCCGCCGCGTGAACGGGCCCGAGGAGGTGCTCGAGTACGGCCACCACTGGCAGGAGCACCGCCACGACCTCGACTACGAGATAGACGGGGTGGTGGTCAAGGTCGACGACCTGGCCCGGCGCGAGCTCCTGGGATCGACCAGCAAGGCGCCCCGCTGGGCGCTGGCCTACAAGTTCCCGCCCGAGGAGCGCACGACGCGCCTCGACGACATCCTCGTCTCGATCGGCCGCACGGGACGGGCCACGCCCTACGCGGTGCTCGAGCCGGTGTTCGTGGGCGGCGTCACGGTGGGCCAGGCCACCCTCCACAACGAGGACCAGGTGAAGGCCAAGGACGTCCGGCCCGGAGACAAGGTGATCGTCCGACGGGCCGGCGACGTCATCCCCGAGGTGGTCGGGGCCGTGATCGCCGAGCGGCCCGACGGGCTGGAGCCGTGGACCTTCCCCACGGAATGCCCGTGCCCCATCCGCTCCCGCCTCGTGCGGACCGAGGGCGAGGCGGAGCACCGCTGCATCCACCCCGAGTGCCCCTACCAGCGCCAGGGAGCGATCGAGCACTTCGCCGGCCGCGGCGCCCTCGACATCGACGCGCTGGGCACCAAACGCATCGCCCAGCTCATCGCCGAGGGCATGGTGCAGAGCGTCGCCGACCTCTACGACCTCGACTGGGGGCGGGTCGAGGAGCTGGAGCGCATGGGCGCCCTGTCGACGACCAACCTGCGCGGCTCGATCGACGCGTCCCGGTCACGGCCGGTGGAGCGGCTGCTTGTCGGCCTCAACATCCGTCACCTCGGCCCGGCCGGCGCCGAGGCACTGGTGGCCGCGTTCGGCGACCTGGACCGCATCATGGGCGCGTCGGTGGAGGAGCTGGCGGCGGCCGAGGGCGTCGGCCAGGTCATCGCCGAGTCCGTCCATGCCTGGTTCTCCGACCCCGCCAACCGCGAGCTGATCGAGCGGCTGCGGGCCGCTGGGCTCAACTTCGCCGGCAAGGGCGGCGCGGGTGGCGCCGGCGCTGACGCCCGGACCAAGACGCTGGCCGGCCGGACCGTGGTCGTGACCGGCACCCTCGAGGGCTTCACCCGGGAGGAGGCCGAGGCGGCGATCAAGGCCCGAGGGGGCAAGTCGCCCGGCAGCGTGTCGGGGAGGACGACGGCGGTGGTCGTGGGGGAGGGGCCCGGGGGGTCGAAGCTCAGCAAGGCCGAGGAGCTGGGCGTGCCGATCCTCGACGAGGCCGGGTTCCGCCAGCTGCTCGAAACCGGCGAGCTCCCGGCCTGAGCACGACCTCGGGACTCACACCACGGTGAAGCACCACGGGATCTGGCGAGCGGCGTCCCGTCCCTCGGGGATCGGCCACACGATGGCGTTGACGCAGTTGAGCCCCGCCTGGAGCTCCTCGACCACCTTGCCGTCGCCGGGGGTGAACTCGATCCGCGCCAGCTCGGGGGTCAGCGTGAGCTGGTCCAGCGGGACCTCGACGTCGTTGAGCTGCAGCGTGCCCTCCCACCCTGACAGCAGGTCGATGCCGACGGTCGACTGCTGCGGTACCTGGCTGTCGGGCGCCGGGATGCGCTGCTCGACGATCTCGGTGCCCGACGCATCGCCCGACGTCCCGAGCTCGTCGTCGCCCTCGTCGCTGGTGGCGACGTAGGCGCCCACGAACGCCGCGATCGCCAGCGCCAGCACGACCGCGGCCACGACCCTGAAGCGCGTGCTGTACGGAGAGGTGGATGTGCGGGCCATCAGTGGTGGCCCATCGTCGCATGAGGGATGTCCCCGGCGGTAACCGGCGCCAAACGCTAACCAGCAGTAAGTGGTCCACAGTATTCTTGCGGTGTGGCCATGACCCGCATGACCGACCAGATCGGTCGTGTGCTGGGTGGGCGCTACAGACTTCTCTCGGCGGTCGGATCCGGAGCGTCGGCGCATGTCTACCTGGCAGACGACGTTCGCCTGCGGCGCCGGGTGGCGGTCAAGGTGCTGCATCCCGCCCTCGCCGACGACGGGTTGTTCCTGCGGCGCTTCCGGGCCGAGGCCCGCGCCGCCGCCGCGCTGAGCCACCCGCACATCCTGGCGGTGTTCGACTGGAGCGGCGACGAGGACTCGCCCTATCTCGTCACCGAGTTCGTGGGCGGCGGCAGCCTGCGCTCGATGCTCGACGCCGGGCACCGGCTGACCACGGCCCAGGCGCTGGTCGTGGGGCTGGAGACGGTCCGTGCCCTCGACCACGCCCACCGGCAGGGGTTCGTGCACCGCGACATCAAGCCCGCCAACCTCCTGTTCGGCGACGACGCCCGGCTGCGGGTGGCCGACTTCGGTCTGGCCCGCGCCATCGCCGAGGCCGGCTGGACCGAACCGACCGGCGCCATGCTGGGCACCGCCCGCTACGCCTCGCCGGAGCAGGCGCGGGGCGAGTCGGTCAACGGGGCCAGCGACATCTACTCGCTGGCGCTCGTGCTGGTCGAGGCCGTGACCGGGGCCGTTCCGTTCAGCGCCGACACCACCATCGCCACGCTGATGGCCCGCCTCGAGCGCCCCGTGATCGTGCCCGAGGTCATGGGGCCCCTCACGACCATCCTCACCCAGGCGGGTGGCCTCGATGCCGGGGACCGGCCGGACGCCGCCGCGTTCGGCGCCGGGCTCATCGCCGCCGCCGAGCAACTGGCCCGGCCGGCACCGCTCCCGTTGGCCCCGCCGAGCGTCAACGGGGCCGGCGCCGAGGACCCGCGCGACAGCACGCTGGTGCGCCCGGACGTGTACGCACCCGGCAACGGCGCCGAATCGGGCGAAGGCGGCGCGGCGAACGCGCCGGTGGTGGCGTCGGGCCTGGCCGTGGGCGGCGGGGTGGTGGGCGTCCCGGTGGGGGCCACGGGGACCGCGCCGGCCGGCGTTGCCGGGACCTCGCTCGAGGGCGCCCCGGACCTGCCCGCGGCCCCGATCGGGGCCGATCTGGCCGTCGACACCACCGCGACCACCGTGCTCCCGCCGCGTCCCGGCCTTCCGCCCCCGCCGGTGGGCCCGCCGCACACGCCGCCGGCCGGGACCCCGACGCTGTCCGCGGGCGATCGCAGCGCTCGGCGGCTCATGCTGGGGGCGCTGGTGGTCGCGGTCGCGGTGGCCATCGGCGTGGTGGGATCGTGGGTCTACATCCGCTCGCAGGTGCCCTCCCACACGGTGCCCGACGAGCTCGTCGGCGCCCAACTGGACGAGGTGCCCGAGCTGATCGGCGGCAACGGCTGGGACATCGTCACCCGGCGGGACTACTACGACGACACCGACGAGGGCGAGATCGTCCGCACGGTCCCGGAGCCCGGTGCATCGCTTCGCGAGGGGGAGACACTGACGCTGCACGTCTCGCTGGGCCCACCGCTGGTGCCGGTCCCGCAGGATCTCGTCGGCCTGAGCCAGGAGGACGCCGAGGACCAGCTTGCGACCGCGGGCCTCGCAGCCGAAGTCCAGCGGCAGCCCAGCGACGAGGTCGACGCCGGCATCGTGATCGGGCTCGGCGAGGACGTGGCGGACCAGGCGCCGCGGGGATCGTCGGTGGCGCTCATCGTGTCGTCGGGGCCGGACGAGCCCGAAATCCCCGACCTCGAGGGCGAGCAGTACCAGGACGCGGTGGCCGAGCTGGAGGCGCTGGGCCTCGAGGTCGAGCTCGACTTCCGGCGGGCGAGGGGCAACCGCGAGGAGGGAGAGGTCATCCGCACCGACCCCGACGAGGGCGAGGAGGTTGATCAGGGATCGACGGTGGTCGTCGTCGTCGCCGGCGGCGAGGTCACCGTGCCCGACGTCGAGGGCGCGAGCCTCGACGACGCCCGCGAGGCGCTGGAGGACCGGGGCCTGAACGTCGGCATCGTGTTCGGCCCCGGTGACGGTCGCGTGCAGCAGACCGTGCCGCTGATCGACACCGAGGTCGACCCGGGCGCAGCCATCGACCTGGTCATGGTCTCGGATGGCTGACGCTCGCACGAAACGGCAGCGAACCACACGAGAACTTGAACTTGACCTGAGGCTCCGGTTGGGGGACGCTTCCACTGACGGGAGCCCCCTCCCGTTTCGGGCCGTCTCTCCCGCGGCTCAAGCATCAAGTGATACTTGAAGGTTTTTTCTGGCCACCTTCTGGTTGCCAGGCGCCAGCAGCGAGTAAACTCCCAACTACAGAGCGTGCCGGGCCCGTTGGGGCGGTATGCCGGACGCGGTGTTCCCCAGCCGCCGCGATGAGGCTGCCGCCCCAGCAGGCTCGGCACACTCCGTTTTCGGGGAGGGCTACTCGGTGATCGCCTGGATCTTGGCCGTCAGGTCGGGGTTCGGCGGACCCGACTGCAGTGCCAGGGCCTTGGTCATGTCGCCCTGGAGCTTGATCTTGCCGGCCATGAAGGCCTGCATGCCGGCCTGGGGGTTGGCGTCGACCATCATCGCCTTGGCGGTGTCGTAGTCCATCGTGGCGGTGACGTCGGCGGGGTCGAGGTGGCCCAGCTCGAGCTCGACCGAACCGCTCGTCGTGTCCAGGTGGGCGTCGACCGAGCCCTCCCCGAACGGGACCTCGGTGATGACGAGGTTCATCTTCACGGGCTGGGGGGCGGCGGTCGGCGCATCCGCCTCTTCCCGGATCTTCCGGGCCTCTTCCATCCACTCATCCGACAGAAACTTGTGTGGCACGAGGCGATCCTCCCTGGTCGGCTCGAAAGCTGCCGCATGCTAGCGCGGGTGTTTGCAGCCGTCGTGCAAGCGTCGGGGGCGTCGAGCGCCCGCTAGCCGCCTTCGGCCGCCGTGGTGGTGGTGGTTTCCGACTCCGTGTCCTCACCCTCGGATTCCGACCCTTCGGAGCCCGGCACGGACTCTCCGGTGCACTCCTCGATGATCGAATTGATCGTCTCCTCGGCACCGGACGGCCAGTCCGCGGGGTCGTCGGCGGAGGCGATGTCGTTGAGCTGATCCTGGTCAGGGAACTCGGCTTCGAACTCTTGCCCCATGCACTCGGCCTCGTCCTCGTCCAGTCCGGCGTCGGTCATGGCGTCGGCGACATCGCTGGCATCGGCGTCGTTGTTGGTGCATGCCGATAGTGACAGCGCGGCGATGGCGGCGAGCGCGATCAGGCCTCGACTACGGATCATGAAGGGAAAGTCCTCGTACTAGCGGAATGACCGGGCAAGGCTAGCGAGGGCCGCCCCGCAGGGCACATTGGGCCGGCGGCGGCGATCAGACGGTGGCGGCCGGCGCGTCGGCGCGGTTGCCCAGCGCGGCCAGCGACGCCCGGGCGGCGTTCTCGTCGGCCGCCAGCATGCGGGCGACGAGGCGGGCGACGTAGCCCGACAGCTCGTCCAGGGAGAGCTCGACGCGGTGGGTGCGGTGGAAGTGGCCGAACTGGCCGACGGTCCCGACGACCGACAGCGCCAGCAGCTCGGCGGGGTCATCGTCGGTCACGGTGCCGTCGCGCTGACCGGCCACGATGAGCGTGGTCACGTCGCGGATGTGCTGCTCGGTCCCCTGGCGCAGCACGTCCGACACGGTGTGTCCCTCGACCTCGAGCAGCGAGAAGAACGGTGCGTTCTCGGCCATGAAGTGGACGCTGGCGACGGATCCCTGCAGCAGGCGGGTCAGCGCCGCGGCGCCGTCGTCGATGGCCGCGGCCTGTTGGCGGCGGAGGCGGCGCCGCATGTCGGCCGCCAGCTCGCGGAACAGGGCCTCCTTGTTCTCGAAGTACCAGTAGAAGAGGCCCTTGGCGACACCCGCGGCGTCGACGATGTCGACCACCCGGGTCGATGCGTAGCCCTGCTCGGCGAAGAGGCGGCCGGCAGCGTCGAGGAGCTGCTGCTTGCGCTCCGCACCCTGGGTGGTGAGCTGGCGGTCGGACATGGCGAACGACAGTGTTGCGAGCCTTGACCCAGGGGTCAATCGGGGCCTTATGGTCTACGGCCAGGGCGAGCACGCCGGACGGCAAGCAGATCATCCCCGGGTGCGAGCCGTGGTCTGCGCCGGGTGGTCCCCATGGTGCGCTCGTGCTCCACGGCTTCACGGGCAATCCGCAGCCACTGCGGGGCCTGGCCGAGGCCCTCCACGTTGCCGGGTTCGCGGTGGAGCTGCCACTGTTGCCCGGGCACGGCACGTCGGTCGACGACCTGCTGGACACCGGCTGGGCAGACTGGTCGGCCGCGGCCGAGTCGGCGTACGGGGCCCTGGCGGCGACGGTGGACAGGGTGGTCGTGGCGGGGCTGTCGATGGGCGGCTCGCTCACGCTGTGGCTGGCCACCCGCCACCCCGAGATCGCCGGCATCGTGTGCGTCAATCCGGCGGTCGAGGTGGGCGCCGAGATGGTCGACGGGATCCGCCAGATGCTCGACGGTCGCGTCGACCGCATCCCCGCCATCGGCGGCGACGTGGCCGACCCCGCCGCTCACGAGAAGGCCTACGACGCCACGCCGCTGCGACCTCTGCTCAGCCTTGCCGACTCCGCCGCCGAGACGGTCGACGACCTGGCCAAGATCGCCTGCCCGGTCCTGCTGATGACCAGCCCGCAGGACCACGTGGTCGATCCCCACAACAGCGACATCGTGGCCGAGCGGGTCTCGGGTCCCGTCGAGCGGGTCACCCTCGAACGCAGCTACCACGTCGCCACCCTCGACTACGACAAGGACCTCCTCTTCGAGCGCGCCATCGAGTTCGCCGGACGGGTCACGGGGAGGGCCGGCGGCTGACGCGGGCCTTGCGGCTCAGCGGGTGATGTCACAGGTGAAGGGGCCGAACTGTTCCTGCCTGCCGAACTCGAACTTGAGCAGGTGATTGTCGAGGCCGCACGACCCCGATGCCCTTTCGTACGACCCCGTCCCACCCGTGATCCGCAGCTCGTACGGCTCACCGTCGCTCGGCAACCGCGCGGCGCTGTCGAAGGTCCCGGTGATGGTGTCGCCGGCGGAGGTGGTGAACGTGAACGTGCCCGTACCCGTCCAGAGGTCGCCCACTATCGAACCGCAGTAGTCAGCGTGGTACCGCCATGTCGAGCCATCCGACAGTACGAACGTCGAGTCGAGGACATGGTCGAGCGTCGGGCACCTTCCGGTTGTGGGCGAGAAATGCGCGGTCCCCCGAAATGTGCCCTCGACATGCTCGACAACCGTCTCGGAGCCGGCCGTCGTCGCCGTCTGGCCTTGCGGCCGTGCCGCCGGCGCATCGTCGCTGGCCGGTGGCGCCTCGGTGCCGGGGGACATCGACGTGGGGGGTCCGGGCGGGGCCCCCTGGCGCACTGGGATCTCGACCGCCATGTGAGCCAGCGACAGCCACGTCCCACCGACATGACGCACCAGGATCTCGACGCGGTCACCCGGCTCGACGTCGAGCTGCAGCTCTCTGCGGTTCGTGTCGTCGAACCGCACCAGCTCGCCCGACGCCGGATCCGGTGGCCCGCCCTGGGGCAGCGGCTCGTCGCCGACCGAGACCGGGACGTTGTCGACTCGAACCCGCACGGCGATGGCCCCGCCGGTCGCCGTGTCCGATGCGACGATGAACCGCAGTCGCCCGCCGTCGAAGCGCACGTCGGACAGCACCGGCGCGCCGACGCTGGTGGGGCGGGTGGCGGCGCCGACGACGACCCAATTCGGCCGGCCGGAGACATCGACTCGGCGAAGGAAGATGCGGCCCGAGTAGATCGGCCCGACCTCTTCGGGTTCCGCTTCCTCGGTGAAGTCCCAGTCGGCCGTGGCCGTCCCTCCATCGGCGGAGACGGTTGGCTGGGCCGCCGCTATGGCGAGCGGCGACGCGACGGCGTCGAGGTATGCGCTCACGACGGCAGCCGGGTCGCCCAAGTCGACGTCCGGAGCGTTCGCGTACCCAGCGACGAGAGCTTCCAGCGCCGCCTCGCCGACCACAGGCCAGACGGGGGGAGCCGCCGCCGGATCCCATCCCTCCGACCCCGGGGTCGGGAAGGCCCGTCCGTCGGCCATCACCGGGCCGACCGCGGTCTGGCGACCGTCATCGAAGGACCTCGCGGCCACCGCCAGGGCGACGCCACCCGCAAGCAGGACGACCGCCGCCGCGGCCGCCACCACGGGCCGACGGCCGAGACGCCTGAGCGGCATCGCCGGGTGGCCGCGGCCACGGAGGGCGGGAGTCGACGCCCCGGGTGCGGCCATCTGGCCGGCGTGAAGATGGCGAACGGATGCCGGGGCCGGGTGCACATCGGTCGCCCGCCGCCGGAGCATCGCGCGGAGCTCGGCCTCGAAGTCGGTGTCGACCGGGTGGTCGCTGGTGGTGGTCATCGCTCGATCTCCTGGCGCAGCGCGGCGAGTGCCCGGTGGATGGTGGTCCGGACATGGGGAGGCGGCAGCCGAGGACCTCGGCGATCTCGGCGTCGGGCAGGTCGGCCCGTACGCCGCTGGTGGTGAGTCGAGGGGCACGGCTGCCATCGGACAGGAGACGCTCGGGCGACAGCGTACGTTCCCAAGTCCTGGCCGGTGCGGGACACCACGCCCCCACGCTGCTGGCGATGTCAGACGACTCGGTGCCTGCGCCGCTCCGGGGACGTCTGAGCGCCGGAACCCCTGCACGGGTTCGGACGGACCCCGCCTACGATGCCCGCATGGCGCAGATCACCCGCGACGAGGTCGCGCACGTGGCGCGCCTGGCGCGACTCCTGCTGACCGACGACGAGCTCGACACGTTCACCGAGCAGCTAGCCAAGGTCCTCGACCACGCCCGCGACGTCGAGGCGCTCGACGTGGCCGACGTGCCCCCCACCGCGCACCCCTATCCGCTCGTCAACGTGGTGCGGCCCGACGACGAGCAACCCTGCCTCGACCGCGACGCGGCGTTGGCCGGCGCGCCCGCCACCGAGGACGGTCAGTTCCGCGTCCCGCCGGTGCTGGGGGACGCGCCGTGACCGCCCGGACGGCCACCGCGCTCGACATCGCCGCCGCCGTACGTGCCGGCACGCGCCCCGCGGCCGACGTCGTCGACGAGCACCTTGCCGCCATCGAGGCGCGAGACGGTGAGATCCACGCCTTCAACCTGGTGCTGGCCGACGAGGCCCGCCAGGCGGCGCTCGCCGTCGACCGCCGGGTGGCGTCGGGCGAGGATCCCGGGCCGCTGGCGGGCGTCCCGATCGCCCTCAAGGACAACCTGTGCACCGACGGCATCCCCACCACCTGCTCGTCGCGCATCCTCGAGGGGTGGCGGCCGCCCTACGACGCCACCGTGGTCGAGAGGCTGGCAGATGCGGGCGCCATCGTGATCGGCAAGACCAACCTCGACGAGTTCGCCATGGGCAGCTCCACCGAGAACTCCGCCTTCGGCCCCACGCGCAACCCCCACGACACGAGCAGGGTGCCGGGCGGGTCGTCGGGCGGCTCGGCGGCGGCGGTGGCCGCCGGCTTCGCCGGGCTGGGGCTCGGCTCCGACACCGGGGGATCGATCCGCCAACCCGCCGCCCTGTGCGGCGTGGTGGGCATGAAGCCCACCTACGGCCGGGTGTCCCGCTACGGGCTGGTGGCGTTCGCCAGCTCGCTCGACCAGATCGGTCCGTTCGGCCGCACCGTGGCCGACGCCGCCGCGCTCTACGGCGCGATCGCCGGTCACGACCCCCGCGACGCCACGTCGATCCCCGAGCCCGTGCCGGACGTGAGCGCCGGCCTCGCTGACGGTGTCGCCGGGTTGCGCGTCGGGGTGGTGACCGAGCTGTGCGAGGCCGAGGGCATCCAGCCCGATGTGATGGCCCGGGTGCGCCAGGCGATCGACGCCCTCGAGGAGGCCGGGGCCAAGGTCGACGAGGTGTCGGTGCCGGCCGTCGTCTACGGGTTGACCGCCTACTACCTCATCAACCCCGCCGAGGCGTCGAGCAACCTGGCCCGGTACGACGGGGTGCGCTTCGGGCTGCGGGTGGACGCGCCCACGACCGGCGAGATGTACGACCGCACCCGCACGGCGGGGTTCGGTGCCGAGGTCGAGCGGCGCATCATGCTCGGCACCTACGCGCTGTCGGCCGGCTACTACGACGCCTTCTACGGCAAGGCGCAGCGGGTGCGCACGCTCATCATCCGTGACCTGGACGCGGCCTACGAGCGCTTCGACGTGCTCATCGGTCCCACCGCGCCATCCACGGCCTTCCCGCTCGGGGCCAAGACGGCCGATCCGCTGACCATGTACCTGAACGACGTGTGCACGATCCCCTCCAACCTGTCGGGGCACCCCGCGGTCTCGGTCCCGTTCGGCACCGGCGACGACGGGCTGCCGGTGGGGGTGCAGGTGATGGCGCCGGCCCTGGGCGAGGCGACGATGTTCCGTGCCGCGGCTGCGGTCGAGGCGGCCGCGCCGCGGGGGAAGGACCACGCGTGAGCCCGACCACCACCACCACCGCCATCGAGTGGGAGACCGTGATCGGGCTCGAGGTCCATGCCGAGCTCGCCACCCGGACCAAGCTGTTCTGCGGGTGCCCCAACCGCTTCGGCGACGAGCCCAACACCAACGTGTGCCCAGTGTGCCTGGGCCTACCCGGTTCGCTGCCGGTCCTCAACGAGCAGGCGGTCACCCTGGCCATGCGGCTCGGCCGGGCGCTGCACTGCGAGGTGCGGCGGTCGATCTTCGCCCGGAAGAACTACTTCTATCCGGACATGCCGAAGGACTACCAGATCAGCCAGTACGACCTGCCGATCAACGTCGGGGGCCGGCTGGAGCTGCCGCAGTCCGGCGCGACCGTGGGGATCGAGCGGGCGCACATCGAAGAGGACACCGGCAAGTCCACGCACGTCGGGGGCGGTGGGCGCATCCACGACGCCGGCTACAGCCTGGTCGACTACAACCGGGCCGGCGTCCCGCTGCTCGAGATCGTGTCCAAGCCCGACCTGCGGTCGGCCGACGACGCCCGGGCCTACGTGTCCGAGCTGCGGGCCATCCTGATCGCCACCGGCGCGTCCGACGCCAAGATGGAGGAGGGGTCCCTGCGGGTCGACGCCAACGTCTCCATCCACCGGCCCGGCGATCCCTTCGGCACCCGCTGCGAGATCAAGAACCTCAACTCGCTGCGGTCGTTGGGGCGGGCCATCGAGTACGAGGCCCGCCGTCAGATCGAGCTCGTCGAGTCGGGTGAGACGGTGCGGCAGGAGACCCGCCACTGGGACGAGGACGAGGGCCGGACCGGCACGTTGCGCACCAAGGAGGAGGCGGAGGACTACCGCTACTTCCCCGAGCCCGACCTCGTGCCCCTGGACCCCGGCGACGAGTGGATCGCGCGCGTCGACGCCGGGCTGCCCGTCCTGCCCGCCCAGCGGCGCACCGCGCTGGCCGACGCCGCCGGGGTGGCGCCGACCGTCACCGGGGTCGCCA
>JBOGHG010000124.1:0-11395 GCA_050744525.1 Acidimicrobiales bacterium
GCCTGGCGAGCGGACTCGTCGACGCCGGCGACGCCGGTCGCGGTCCCGTCCGCCGCCGCCACGATCGACCTCACGCGTGGGAACGGCGCTGGCGGCGAGCTGCGCCACGATGGCCACGGGTTCATGCGGCGGAACGGGCGTGGTTGGTTGGTCGAGCTCGGTGAACACCGGGCGGCGGTTCCCGACCTGGTGGGGATGGCCTATCTGGCCGAGCTGGTGGCGCACCCCGCTGAACCGATCTCGGCGTTGACGCTGGCAGGCGGCGGCAGCCCCAGGGAACCCCGCCACGAGATCATCGACCGCCGGGCTCGGGACGCCTACACGCTGCGGGCGCGTGAGCTGGCCGGTGATCTCGCCGACGCCGAGGCCGACAACGACCTGGGTCGCGCCGATCGGCTCCGCATCGAACTGGACGCAGTCGTGGAGCAGCTCGAGGCGGCAACCGGCCTGGGCGGCCGCCCACGCGCCTTCACCAACGAGCACGAGCGGGCGCGGACGTCGGTCCGCAAGGCGATCAAGCGGGCGATCGACGAGATCGGGAGGGCCGACCCGGTGGTCGGGGAGATCCTCGACGCCGCGGTGATGACCGGTTCGGTGTGCATGTACACCCCCTCGGGGTCGCCGCACGACGTCACGTGGACGGTACGGCGTTCGGTCGACGCCGGCGCTGAGGGGTGATCGTCAACTTTTGCATGAGTATGCATTGATCCGTATGCTCTGCCGATGACCTCGGTGGGCATCGTCGGCGCGTCGGGCTACACGGGAGCCGAGCTGCTGCGGCTCTGCAACCGCCACCCGGAGCTGGACGTGCGTGTGGCCACCGCCGATTCACAGGCAGGCGCCCGCGTCGGCGACGTGTACCCGAGCCTGGCAGCGGCCTATCCGGCCCTCACCCTGGGCAAGCTCGATCCCGAGGCGTGCGACGGCCTCGACCTCGTCTTCCTCGGCCTACCCCAGGGCGCCTCGCAGGACATCGTGCCGGACCTCATCGGTCGCGTGAGCCGGATCGTCGACCTCGCCGCCGACTTCCGGCTCGACGATCCCGGGCTGTACCCGACGTGGTACGGCGCCGAGCACACCCAACCGGGACTGCTCGAGGAGTTCGCGTACGGGCTTCCGGAGCTGTTCCGCGGCGGCATCGCCGGGGCGTCCACGGTCGCCGCCCCCGGCTGCTACGTCACCGCCGCGGTCCTGGCGCTGGCACCGCTGGTGCGCTGCGGCCTGGTGGAGCCGACCGGGATCGTGGTGGATGCCGCCAGCGGTGTGTCCGGTGCAGGCCGGTCCGCCACGCCGACCACCGCCTTCTGTGCCGTCGACGAGGACTTCACCGCCTACGGCCTGCTCACCCACCGTCATACGCCCGAGATCGAGCAGGCCCTGAGCCGTGTGGCGCCCGGGGCCCGCGCGCAGGTGCTGTTCACGCCCCACCTGGCGCCGATGAACCGGGGGATACTCGCCACGTGTTATGCCCGGCCCACCCGGTCCGGCACCACCACCGCCGATGTCATGGAGGCGGTGCGGACCACCTGGACAGGCGAGCCGTTCGTCGTGGTGACCGACGGCGCGCCGTCTACCAAGGCCACCCTGGGCTCGAACACCGTCCACGTCACGGCCATGGCCGACCCCCGCACTGGCTGGGTGCTGGCCATCGCCGCCCTGGACAACCTGGTCAAGGGCGCGTCGGGGCAGGCGGTCCAGTGCGCCAACCTCATGCTCGGCCTGCCCGAGGCCATGGGCCTCCCGACCGTGGGCGTCTACCCGTGAGCGAGCACGAAGTGCGAGCGAACCATGAACACAGTGCGTCTATCGCCGCGAAGCGGCGATCGCTCATTGGCGAGCCGAAGGCGAGCCGATGAGCGTCGTGGCGCCCGCGGGGTTCACGGCCGGCGGAGTCGCGTGCGGCATCAAGGCATCGGGCGAGCGCGACCTGTCACTGGTCGCCGCCGCCGCCGGCGCGGTGGCCGCCGCCGGGGTGTTCACCCAGAACCTGGTGGTGGCCGCGCCGGTGGTGGTGAGCCGCCGGCACCTGGCCGCGACCGGGGGGCGAGCGGCTGCGGTGGTGCTGTCGAGCGGCAACGCCAACGCCGCCACCGGCGAGCGGGGCGAGGCCGACGCCGAGACGATGTGCGCGCTGGTGGCGACCGAGTTGGGCTGCCCGCCCGAGGCGGTGCTGGTGTGCTCCACCGGGCTGATCGGGTTCCCCCTGCCGATGGACGCCATCTCAGCCGGCGTGCCGCACCTGGTGTCCGCGCGGGGTGGCGACCCGGCCCAGGGGATCGCCGCCGCCGAAGCGATCATGACCACCGACACGCTCCGCAAGGAGACCGTCGTGCGCGGCGACGGGTTCGTGGTCGGCGGCATGGCCAAGGGCGCCGCCATGCTGGCGCCCGACATGGCCACGATGCTGGCGGTGCTCACCACCGACGCCGCCGTTGATCCGCCGGCCCTCGACGGCGTTCTGCGGGCGGGCGTGGCCGACAGCTTCAACGCCGTGACGGTCGACGGCTGCACGTCCACGAACGACACGGTCCTGCTGCTGGCCAGTGGCCGGTCGGGCCCGCCCGACCGGGACGGGTTCGTGGCGGCGGTGGCCGCCGCCTGCGGGGACCTGGCGACGCAGATGGTGGGCGACGCCGAGGGGCACACCAAGGTGGTCCGGGTGCGTGTGACCGGTGCCGCCTCGGACGACGAGGCCCGCCAAGCGGCCCGCAAGGTGGCGGACAGCCAGCTGGCCAAGTGCTCGTGGTTCGGCGGCGACCCCTACTGGGGGCGGGTGGCGAGCGACCTGGGCACCGCGGGCGTCAAGCTCGATCCCGGCGAGCTGACGATCGCCTACGGCGGCACCGTGGTGAGCCGGGGTTGCGTCGGGGTCGAGCACGATGCCGACGCGGTGGCCGGGCACATGGCCGGGGAGCACCTCGGGCTCCATTGCGACCTGGGCGTCGGCGACGGGCGCGCCCGGGTCCTGACCAACGACCTCGCCCCCGGCTACATCGACGAGAACCGGGGCACATCGTGAGCGTCACCAGCGTCGACCGCGGGGCATGGGGCGGCGCCGAGGAGCGCGCGGCGGTCCTGCTGGAGGCGCTGCCGTACATCCAGCGGTTCCGGGGTGCGGTGGTGGTGGTGAAGTACGGCGGGGCCGCCATGGTCGATCCCCGGCTGGGTCGGGCCGTGGCCGACGATGTCGTGCTGCTGCGGGCGGTGGGCCTGCGGCCGGTCGTGGTGCACGGCGGCGGTCCGCAGATCAGCGACCTCATGAGCCGCTTGGGCAAGGAGCCCGAGTTCCGCGACGGACTGCGGGTCACCGACGCCGAGACGGTGGACATCGCCCGCATGGTGCTGGTGGGCAAGGTCAACCGCGACATCGTGTCGGCCATCAACATCCACGGGCCCCTGGCGGTGGGCCTGTCGGGCGAGGACGCCGGCCTCCTGGTGGTGACCCCGGCCCGCAACCCCGACCTCGGCTACGTGGGAGACGTGCGCTCGGTCAACCCGGCGATACTCCGGCGGCTGCTGGCCGAGGACCTGATCCCGGTGGTCTCGACGATCGGGTCCGATCCCACCGGGCAGGCCTACAACATCAACGCCGACACCGTGGCGGCGGCGCTGGCGGAGGCGCTCGAGGCGGAGAAGGCCATGTTCCTCACCGATGTCGCCGGCCTGCTCGCAGACGTCGACGAGCCGGCCTCGCTCGTCAGCCACATCGGCGCCGATGAGCTCGAGCCGATGATCGACGACGGCCGGCTCAGCGGCGGGATGATCCCCAAGGTCGCCGCCGCCGTCCATGCGGTCCGCAACGGGGTGTCCTCGGCGCACCTGCTGGACGGGCGGGTCCCGCACGTCCTCCTGCTGGAGCTGTTCAGCGACGCCGGCGTCGGCACGATGATCACCGACGGGGGTGCGGACGCGTGACGAGCCCGCTCATGCCGACGTATCCGCCACCGCCGCTCACGTTCGTGCGGGGCGAGGGCTCCTACCTGTTCGACCGCGCCGGCCGGCGCTACATCGATTGCCTGTCGGGGCTGGCGGTGACCTCGCTGGGTCACGCCCACCCGGCGGTGGCGGCGGCGCTGCACGACCAGGCGTCGACGCTGCTGCACGTGTCGAACCTGTTCGGCACCGAGCCCGGTCCGGAGGTGGCGCGCACGCTCGACCGCCTCGTGGGCGACGGCGAGCCCGCCGGCGGTCAGGTGTTCTTCTGCAACTCGGGCGCCGAGGCCAACGAGTGCGCCATCAAGCTGGCCCGCCGCGCTGGTGGCCGCGGCCGCCACGTGGTGATCTCCGCCTACGGCAGCTTCCACGGCCGGACCCTGGCGACCCTCCATGCCACCGGGCAGCCCGCCAAGCACGAGCCCTACCAGCCGCTCCCCGAGGGCTTCCGGCACGTCGCATGGGACGACCTCGACGCCTTGGCGGCGGCCCTCGCCCCCAGCGTGGCCGGCGTCCTGCTCGAGCCCGTGCAGGGCGAGGGCGGTGTGAACCCCGCCACCGCGTCCTACTTCCAGGGCGTGCGCCGGCTGTGCGACGAGCGGGGCGTGCTGCTCATCGTCGACGAGGTCCAGACCGGCCTCGGACGGACGGGCCGCTGGTTCGGCTTCCAGCACTTCGGCGTCCGCCCCGACGTGGTCACCATGGCCAAGGCGCTGGGCAACGGTGTGCCGATCGGGGCGTGCTGGGCCCGCTCCGACGTGGCCGCGGTGTTCGAGCCGGGAGACCACGCCACGACCTTCGGCGGCCAGCCGCTGGCCACGGCTGCGGCCCGGGCGGTCCTGGCGGTCATGCAGGCCGAGGACGTTCCGGCGCGTGCGGTACGGGCCGGCGCCCGCTTCCGCGAGCGGCTCGGCGCCGTGCCCGCCGTCGGCGGGGTGCGCGGCTTCGGCCTGCTCCTGGCCGTGGAGCTCTCCGGCCGTGACGCGCGCGACGTGAACGCCGCGCTCCTCGACGCCGGACTGGTCGCCAACGCCGTCACGCCCACGGCGCTCCGCCTCGCCCCGTCGCTGCTGATCGGCGACGACGAGATCGACGAAGCCACCGACATCATCGGGAAGGTCCTCCAATGACCAGCGGTCCGATGGCCGTACGCCACGTTCTCGAGCTGGACGACCTGTCGCCGGACGAGCTGCGCGAGATCCTGCGACGGTCGGCCACGCCGGCCGCCCACCGGCCCCTGGTGGGGCGCACGGTGGGCCTGTACTTCGAGAAGCCGTCGTTGCGCACCAGGCACTCCTGCGAGGCGGCGATCGTCCAGCTGGGCGGTCACCCGGTCACGTTCCGGCGCGACGAGGTCGGCAGCGGCGAGCGGGAGCCGATCGCCGACATCGCCCGCGTCCTGTCCGGCTACCACGCGGTCCTGGGCGGCCGGGTGTTCGACCACGCCCTGCTCGAGGAGCTGGCGGGGGCCGCGACGATCCCGGTGGTCAATCTCCTGTCCGACCGGAGCCACCCCTGCCAGGCGCTGGCCGACCTGCTGACCATGCGCGAGACCCTGGGCGAGCTGGCCGGCGCCACGGTGGCCTGGGTGGGCGACTTCAACAACGTGGCCCGGTCGCTGTCGATCGGCGCCACCATGCTGGGCATGAAGGTGCAGCTGGCCTGCCCGCCGGGTTACGGCCCGGCCGACGACGACCTCGACCGCCTGCGGTCCCGGGGGGGCGAGCCGCTCGTGACCGGCCGGCCCGAGGAGGCGGTGGCGGGTGCGGCCGCCGTGCACACCGACGTGTGGGCGTCCATGGGCCAGGAGCGCGAGGCCGAGGCCCGGTCCCGCGCCTTCGAGGGCTTCTCGGTCGACGACCGCCTGATGGCCGTGGCCGCGCCCGGGGCGGTGTTCATGCACTGCATGCCGGCACATCGCGGCGAGGAAGCGTCGGCGTCGGTGGTGGACGGTCCCCGGAGCCGGATGATCCTCCAGGCCCACAACCGCCTGCACAGCATGCGAGGCCTGTTCAGCTGGCTCGTGGATCGGTCCCGACCGTGACGTTTGATGGCACCGCCGGCCGCACCCTCGCCAAGGCCCAGCGCCAGCACCGGGTGGCCCGGCTGCTGTCGGACCACGATGTCACCAGCCAGGGGCAGCTCGTTGAGCTGCTGGCCGCCGAGGGCGTGGCCGCCACGCAGGCCACCGTGTCCCGCGATCTCGAGGACCTCGGCGCCATCAAGGTGCGGGGTCGGGGCGGGGAGACCGTCTACGCCATTCCCGACCTACCGAGCGAGCAGCGGGCCCCGGAGGATCACCTCCGCCGGGTGTTCAGCGAATGGGTGGTGGAGGTGGCGCACTCGGCCAACCTGGTGGTGCTGCGCACGCCCCCCGGATCCGCCCACGTGGTGGGATCCGCCCTCGACCGGTCGGGCCTGCCCGGGGTCATCGGCACCGTGGCCGGCGACGACACGCTGGTCGTGGTGGTAGCGGAGGACACGACCGGCGCGGCGATGTCGCGCCGGCTGGCCGAGATGGCCGGCCTGTAGGGAGATCACGAGAGAAGGAAGCGACGATGCCCAAGCGAGTGGTCCTCGCCTACAGCGGCGGCCTCGACACCTCGGTGGCCGTGCGATGGATGACCGACAACCAGGGCGTCGAGGTCATCGCATTGGCGGTCGACGTCGGCCAATCCACCGACGACTGGGACGTCGTGCGCGACCGCGCCCTGGCCGCCGGCGCCGTCGACGCCATCGTGGTCGACGCCAGGGAGGAGTTCGCCCGCGAGTACTGCGTCCCGGTGCTCAAGGCCAATGCCCTCTACGAGGGTCGCTACCCGCTGGTCTCGGCACTGTCGCGTCCCGTGATCGTGAAGCACCTGGTGGAGGCCGCCCGCGGCCACGGTGCCGACGCCGTGGCCCACGGCTGCACCGGGAAGGGCAACGACCAGGTCCGTTTCGAGGTGTCGACGCGGGCCCTGGCGCCCGACCTCGAGGTCGTGGCGCCGGTCCGCTCGTGGGGCATGACCCGCCAGGACTGCATCCTCTACGCCCACGACCATGCCATCCCCATCACGGCCACCAAGGAGAAGCTGTACTCGATCGACGACAACCTCTGGGGCCGGGCGATCGAGTGCGGCGAGATGGAGGACCCCTGGGCCGTGCCCCCGCCGGGCGTGTGGCTGCTCACCACGCCCACGGCCACCGAGCCGACGAACGTCGTGATCGGCTTCCGGCGGGGTGTCCCGGTGGCCCTCGACGGGGTGCCGCTCGGTCCCGCCGACCTCATCGCCCAGCTCGGCCACGTCGTCGGCTCCTACGGCTGGGGGCGCATCGACATGGTCGAGAATCGGCGTGTCGGCATCAAGAGCCGCGAGACCTACGAGTGCCCGGGCAGCCTGGCCATCATGGTGGCGCATGCCGACCTCGAGTCGATCTGCCTCGAGCGGGACCTCCAGCGCGAGAAGACCCGGCTCGAGAGCCGCTACGCCGAGCTCGTCTACGACGGGCTGTGGTTCAGCCCGCTCCGCCACGCGCTCGACGCCTTCGTCGACGAGAGCCAGCGCCACGTGACCGGGGAGGTGCGCCTGCGCCTGCAACCGGGCTCGGTCCAGGTGACGGGCCGGCGCAGCCCCCACAGCCTGTACGACCACGGCCTGGCCACCTACGACGACGCCGACAGCTTCCGCCACGCCGACAGTGAGGGCTTCGTGCGGCTGTGGGGGCTCGGCATCGAGACGTGGTCGTCGATCCAGGGCCCCGGTGCCGAGGCATGATGCCCGAGTGAGCGAGCGTTAGCGAGCGAACCATGGAAACAGTGCATTACTCGCCGCGAAGCGGCGATGTGCTCAGGGGCGTACCCCGAAGGGGTCGCCCGTGAGCACGCTCTGGCAGGGCCGCTTCGCCCGGGGACCCGCCGACGAGCTCCTGGCCTTCACGGTCAGCCTGCCGTTCGACCAGCGGCTGGCCGGCGCCGACCTGGATGGGAGCCGGGCGCACGTCAAGGGGCTCACCCGCGCCGGGATCCTCGGCGAGGACGAGGCGGACCTGGTGCGGACCGCCCTCGACCGTGTGGGGGAGGAGCTCCGGAAGGGCACGTTCGCGTTCGAGCCCGGCGACGAGGACATCCACACCGCCATCGAACGGCGGGTGACCGAGCTGGCGGGCTCGGCGGGCGCCAAGCTCCACACCGGCCGCAGCCGCAACGACCAGGTGGCGACGGCGCTCCGCCTGTGGTGCAAGCGTGAGCTCGGCGCGCTCGCCCAACGGGTGGTGGGGCTGCAGCGGGTGCTGCTGGAGCGGGCTCGCGAGGTCGGGCCGGCGTACCTCCCGGGCTACACCCACCTGCAGCGGGCCCAGCCGGTGACGCTGGCCCATCATCTCCTCGCCCACGGCTGGGCGCTGGCTCGCGACGTCGATCGGCTCGCCGACTGCCGGCGGCGGCTGGACGTGTCGCCCCTGGGCGCCGCGGCGCTGGCCGGGTCGTCGCTGCCGCTGGACCCCGACTTCACCGCCGCGGAGCTGGGCTTCGCAGCCCGGTTCGAGAACAGCCTCGACGCCGTCAGCGACCGTGACTTCGTCGCCGAGGCGTTGTTCGTCGTCAGCCTGGTGGGGATACACCTGTCGCGCATGGGCGAGGAGGTGATCCTGTGGTCGACCGACGAGTTCGGGTTCGCGCGGCTCGACGACGCCTACGCGACGGGATCGTCGATGCTGCCGCAGAAGAAGAACCCCGACATCGCCGAACTGGCCCGTGGCAAAGCCGGGCGGCTGATCGGCGACCTCGCCGGGATGCTGGCGACGCTGAAGGGGCTGCCGCTCAGCTACAACCGCGACCTGCAGGAGGACAAGGAGCCGCTGTTCGACGCCGTCGAGCAGCTCTCGCTGGCACTGGCGGCGATGGCGGGGCTGTACGGGACTCTGACCTTCGACCTGAACCGCATGCAGCGGGCGGCCGACTCGCCGTACGCCGCCGCCACCGACCTCGCCGAGCTGCTGGTGGACCGGGGCGTGCCGTTCCGCGACGCGCACGCGTTGGTGGGCGCGCTGGTGCGCGACAGCCTCGAGCGCCACGTTCCGCTGGCCGAGCTGGTCGAGGCGCATCCGGACCTGGGATCCGAGGGTGCGGCCCTGCTCGAGCCCGGCCGGCCGGTGGGGCGCCGCCGTAGCCCCGGCGGTGCCGGGCCCGAGCCGGTCGAAGAGCAGCTCGAGCACTTCGGCCGCCGGATCACCTTCGACGCCGAGCGCCTGGGGCTGGCAGAGTCGTCCGAGTGAGCCCGCCGTACCATCACGAGCTGCGTGTCCGCGACGACGAGGTCGACATGCGGCGTCATGCCTTCAACGCCCACCGCCCGAGGATCGTCGCACGCGATTTCTACCGCCGCGACCCGCGGGCGGTGGCGCCGGAGCTGCTCAACAAGCTGCTGGTGCGGCGGGGAACCGGAGCTGCCGGGGGTCTCGAGTCGGCCGAGCGGGTCGGGCGCATCGTCGAGGTCGAGGCGTACTGCGGCGGCAGCGACCCCGGCAGCCACGCCTACCGCGGCATGACGGCGCGCAACCGCACGATGTTCGGACCACCCGGCGGGCTCTACGTGTACTTCACCTACGGTATGCACTGGTGCGCCAACGCGGTGTGCGGCGAGGAGGGCGAGGGCGTGGCGGTGCTGCTGCGGGCCCTTGCCCCAGTGGCGGGCCTCGACGCCATGCAAGCGGTGCGGCCCCGGGCCCGGCGGGATCGGGACCTCTGCAGCGGACCGGCGAAGCTCTGCCAGGCTCTCGGGCTCGGCCGTGCGTTCGACGGCGCCGACCTCGTGACGGGTGACCGTGGCGTCGTCGTGTGCGACGACGGCACGCCCGCGCCGGCGGACCCGGCACAGACGACCCGCATCGGGCTGAGCAACGGCGCCGAGCATCCCTGGCGCTGGTACGTGCGTGGCGACCCCAACGTGTCAGCCGGAGCGGGGAGCCGCAGGAGCCGGTCCCCCCGGGCCCCCCTCGCACCCGGGACACCGTGATCTGTCAGGCGTCGGTGGGTGAGGCGCAGGACGGCATGCGGTTGGCCTTGGCGAACTCGTCGATCCAGCCGGTGATCTGCCGGCCCTCGCCGGGCTTGGGCGACACGAGGAATCGGGCATCCGGGTCCGTGCGCAGGGCGTCGGCGTACGCCTCGCGATCGCCGAGGTAGGTGCGCCAGTCGCCGAGCCACTCGTTGGCCCGCCGCCGCTGGTCCCCGGCGGGGGCCAAGGTCTCGAGGTCGTCGAGGTCGTCGAGCATGGCGGCATAGACGCCGTTGGCCCGGGTCAGCACGTCCGCCCGCTCGGCGGCGGTGTGCGAGGCGCTGGCGACCGGTAGCCGGTCGACGTCTTCCAGCGTTGCGGCGCAGCGCTCCTCGGCCGCCTCCGCGAACGCCGGGTCGTCGAGCCGATCGATCGGGGGCTGCCGACCGGGACCGAAGGCCAGGAAGAGCACATAGCCCCACATGGACACGAGGGCGCAGACGACGACGAGGACGAGCGTCCGGCCGAGGCGCGAGCTGCGCCCCGGCGACGGGCGGTCGCCGTCGTTCCCGGTCGGGACCCGGGGGGCCTGGACGGTCACCACACCAGGCTCCCCGCCCCGGGCCGGTAGCGTCCAGTTGGTGAGCGAGCGTCCCGAAGGGCGAGAGAGCGAGCGTGGCCCGAGCGGCCCGGCCGAAGGCCAAGAGCGGGGAGCACAGACCGAGACACTCCTCGACGACCTGGAGGCCCGCGGCCTGGTCCACGACTCCACCGATCGCGACCAACTTGCGGTCCGGCTGGCCGCCGGCCCCGTCAGCCTCTACTACGGCTGCGATCCCACTGCCGACAGCCTGCACATCGGCAACCTCATCGGCCTGCTGGTGCTGCGCCGGTTCCAGGACGCCGGCCACCGCCCCGTGGCCCTGGCCGGGGGCGCCACCGGGATGGTGGGCGATCCCAGCGGGCAGTCCGAGGAGCGGAACCTGCTCGACACCGGGACCCTCGACGCCAACGTGGCCGCCATCAAGGCCCAGATGGCACGCATCCTCGACTTCGAGGAGGGTGGGGCCCTCCTCGTGGACAACCGCGACTGGACGGCGGACGTCACCCTCCTCGACTTCCTGCGCGACGTCGGCAAGCACGTCACGGTCAACCAGATGCTGGCGCGCGAATCGGTGCGGGCCCGCCTCGCCGGCGAAGAGGGCATCAGCTACACCGAGTTCAGCTACATGCTGCTGCAGGCACACGATTACCTGTGGCTCAACGAACACCTTGGCGTCGAGCTCCAGATCGGCGGGTCCGACCAGTGGGGCAACATCGTCTCGGGCATCGACCTCGTGCGCCGCGTGCGCGGCCGGGCCATCCACGGGCTGTCGTGGCCGCTGATCACCGCACCCGACGGGTCGAAGCTGGGCAAGTCGACCGGGGCGCGCGTCTGGCTCGATCCCGCCAGGACCAGCCCCTATCGCTTCTACCAGCACTGG
>JBOGHG010000125.1:0-11347 GCA_050744525.1 Acidimicrobiales bacterium
GTCGACCGGCGCCGCCCGCTGCTCGTCGGCCCCGAACACCTTGACCTCGCCCACCTCGCCGTCGGGCGGGGCCATCAGGTGCCGGGCGATGTGCGCCCGTCGGGTGGTCGAGTCGGCTCGGGGTCAGCGCTGCGATCGATGCCGACGGGGGTGTCGGTCCGCTCGTAGGCGTCGACGATGTCCTGCACGATCCGGTGGCGGACGACGTCGCGCGATGTCAGGTGCACGAACTCGAGGCCGTCGATGCCGCGGAGGGTTCGCGCCAGGTTCGTCATGCCGCTGCGGCCGGTTGGCACGTCGACCTGGGTCATGTCGGCAGTGACCACGACCTTCGAGCCGAAGCCGATGCGGGTCAGGAACATCTTCATCTGCTCGGGCGTGGTGTTCTGGGCTTCGTCGAGGATGATGAAGCTGGCGTTGAGCGTCCGGCCCCGCATGAACGCCAGCGGTGCAACCTCGACCGTGCCCCGCTCGACGAGGCGCTGCGCGCCTTCGGGCTCGACCATGTCGAAGAGCGCGTCGTAGAGCGGCCGCAGGTAGGGATCGATCTTGGCGGCGAGGTCGCCGGGTAGAAAGCCCAGCCGTTCACCGGCCTCGACCGCCGGCCGCGTGAGGATGATGCGGTCGACCTCCTTGGCCTGCAGCGCCTGGACCGCCATCGCCACCGCGAGCCACGACTTGCCGGTGCCG
The DNA here is from genome assembly GCA_050744525.1 of Acidimicrobiales bacterium. Taxonomy (GTDB): domain Bacteria; phylum Actinomycetota; class Acidimicrobiia; order Acidimicrobiales; family VFJN01; genus DASQUK01. The sequence goes on from JBOGHG010000125.1 coordinate 691, forward strand.
GCCGGCCCGATGCCGAACGTGATGACGTTGTCGCGGATGGCGTCGACGTAGCGCTTCTGGCCCGCCGACTTGGGACGGACGGTCCGGCCCCGCGACGAGCGCAGCACCTCGGCGGTGAGCACCTCGGAGGGCCGCTGGTCGGCGCGCAGCATGTCGATGGTGCGCACGACGCTCGCCGGCTCGAGCCGCTGCCCCCGCTCGAGCAGCAGGACCAGCTCCTCGAACAGGTGACCCACGCGGTCGGCCTCGTCGCCCTCGATGGCGATCTCGTTGCCCCGCACGTGGATCTCGACACCCTCGAACGCGGACTCGACGACGCGCAGCAGCTCGTCGCGCTGGCCGAGCAGATCGACCATGAGATGGTTGCCGGGAACGGAGATCTTGACCTGCGTGGTCGCCACGAGGGGCCCAAGCCTAGGCCCTCTCGCGGCGGCCACGTGGGCCGGTCGGTACGCCCTGTCACACGTGGGCCGGTCGGTACGCCCTGTCACACGTGGGCCGGTCGGTACGCCCTGTCAGCAGTCGACGCTGGAGACGAACTCGTCCCAGGCGCCGGTCAACTCATCGCCGGCCGACGACAGCTGCTCGCGTGCCTCGCGGAAGGTCGTGTCCTGGTCGAGGTCGTCGACCGTGTCGCGCAGGTTCTCCCAGGCCTGCTCGAAGTTTTCCCACTGCGACTCGGCGAGCTCCTGGCCGGCGCCGCTGAGCTCGTCCACGTCGTCGGAGATCTCCTCCCGGGCGTCGCCCAGCTCGTCGCGGTCGGTCGGATCGAGCCTGCCGAGGTCGGTCAGGGTGTCGTCGAGGTCCTCGCGGGCGTCGCACACGTCGGCCGTGGCCTCCTCGGTGGACGGCTCGTCGTCGCCACAGCCGGCCAGGGCGCCGCCGCCGGCTCCGACGAGGACGAGTACGGCCAGGATTCTGACGGGGTGCTGTCGTGTCATGCAGCCATCGTTCCCCGAGGGGGGTCCCGCGGTAAACGCCTTTGCCCGGCACGACCGCTCACGCCCCCCGGCAGCTGTATCGTCCCGAGCTCGTGGACCCTCCGTCGGCTGACGACACCGGCGAGGCGGGGATCGTCGCCGGCTTGCTGGGCGAGGGCTTGGCGGCTCGGATCGACCGCTGGGCTGCCGACGCCCGCGTCGACGAGGCGGCCCGGCGGCGGGCCCGCGAGCGGTGGCTGCGGCAGCAGGCCGAGGAGGAGGGCAGCCTGGCGGGGGTGCTCGCAGACGTCGCCGAGCGTGGCGTTCCGGTCGCGGTACACGTTCGGGGCGGGCGCCAGCATCGGGGTGAGATCCGGGCGCTGGGCTCCGACTTCGTGGCCCTCCGGTCGGGGGACGCCGACGTGGTCGTCGCCCTGGCCGCGGTGACGTCGATGCGCACGCGTCCGGGCGAGGTGCCGACGATCGGCGACCGGTCGATCGCCACGTCGCTCCGGCTCGTCGACGTGCTGGCCGGACTGGCGTCCGAGAGGGCGGCGGTGTTGCTGGTGATGGCCGGGGACGACACCGTCGCCGGAGCACTCCGGTCGGTGGGTCAGGACGTCGTGCGACTGGGGGTGGCCGGCGCCGCCGGCGTCACGGCCTACGTCCCGGTCGGCGCCATCGTCGAGGTGGTGGTCGACGGGTAGCCGGTCGTCGATCAGCTCGCCGCCTGGAGCTGCCCGATCGCCTCGCAGCGCCGAACGGCGAGAAGATCGGCGGTGCGGAAGCTGGCGATCCTCGTGCTCCAGGAGTCGATGACCTCGCGGCCAGCGCCCCGGCGGAAGAAGGTGGTCATCGGGCCTTCCTGCTGGTAGGCGTCGGCGCCGTCGACGGTCTCGACGCTCTGGTCTCGCAGCATCACCTCGAACGTCGGCATGCCGCGAACGGTACGGCGGGTGCGCTGTGAGCTTCGAGAGGACAACCCTGTGAATTCGCGCAGTTGTCCACAAGCCGGCAGGGCTCAGATGTCGTCGTCGCCGCCGCCGCGGGCGGCCGGCTCGGGATAGAGGTGCTCGAGCTCGCCCGGCTGTATGCGTGAACGGCCGATGAAGTCGTCGACTTCGTGTGCCCGGAGCCGAATGACCCGGCCGAACCTGTAGGCGGGGAGCTCGCCATGATCGATGAAGCGGTACAGGGTGCGGGGCGTGATGCCGAGGCGACGCGCCGCTTCTTGAGTCGAGAGCCACTCGGTCTCGTCGGTGTTCACGGCGCACACCTTACTCCCTCGCGTGGTGTTTTGGCATCTTTCGGTCTAATCCTCACGGGAGCCGAACGTGTCGGCTAAGATGTAGTCCCTCCCTCACGCCTCGTGAGGGAGGGGGCGATCGGGCTGTGGGCGCCGGACCGCGCTGGGGAGGTGCTCGGACGCGATGTTCACGCGAGCGGCACGAGCGGTGACGCGGTGGTCATGACGCGTCCGGGCAACGGCGTCGAGGCCCCGGCGCCGGGTGGCGTCGCGCGCCGCACGATCGACCGGCGGATGGGTCTGCCCGGCACCCGGGCCATCGTGGGCGGGCTGCTGGTCGCCGTCGCCGGCGTGTGCACCTTCGTGGCCTGGGAGCAGGCGTCGGGCACCGCCGACGGGTCCTACGCGGTGGCGGCCCGCCCCATTCGCCCGGGCGAGCCGCTCAGCGCCGCCGACGTCCGTTTCGAGCCGATCGATCTGCCGGCCGGGCTGTCGGCGGCCGCGTTCAGCGACGCCTCCGGCATCGCGGGGCGGGTGGCGCTGGGGCCCATCGGCGACGGCGAGCTGGTGCAGCACGGTCAGCTGAGCGACCCGGGGCCGGCGAGCCCCGGGGCGGAGCTGTCCTTCTCCATCGCCCGCGACCGCGCGGTCGACGGGCGTCTGCGCAGCGGCGACCTCGTCGACGTGTTCGTCACCGACGACGGCGGCACCAGCGCGGTGGCCGAGGGGGTGCAGATCGTCGACGCCGCGGCGCACGACGGCGGGTCCTTCGGCGGCGTCGGCGAGCTGACGATCACGGTGACCATCGCGGATCCCGCCCTGCGGGAGCCGCTCATCCAGGCGGTGCGTGAGGGTGAGGTCACGCTCGTGCGCAGCACGCACCTGTCCCGCGGGGCTGGCTGATGGCCACCGACCGCTTCGTCGTCCTCGGGCTCGCCCGGGTGCGCGCGGCCTGGTTCGGTGAGGTGGCGCGCTGGGCAACAGCCGCGGCGCTGCCCGTCGACTTCGTCAAGGCGGTGTCGGGCGAGGAGGTGCGTGCCCGCCTGCGCTCGGGCCGCCCGTTTTCGGCGCTGCTGGTCGACGGGGGACTGGCGGCACTCGATCGCGACCTGATCGACCTGGCCGGCCGGCACGGCTGCGCGGTCATCGCCGTCGACGACGGGCGATCCGCGCGGTCGTGGCGCGACCTGGGGGTGGCGGCGGTGCTGCCCGCCGAGGTCGAACGGGGGGTGCTGCTGGACGCCCTGCGCGCGGTGGCGCAACCCATCGCCCGGCGCGACGACCCGGCGGTTCCTCCCGACTCGGTGGAGCCGGGGCCCGCCCGCTGGCGGGGCCGGTCGGTAGCCGTGACCGGATCGGGCGGGGTCGGTCGCTCGACGCTGGCGATGGCCGTTGCCGCGGGGCTGGCGGCCGATCCCCGGGATGCCGGGTTGGTGGTGCTCGCCGACCTGGCGCTCCACGCGCAACAGGCACTGCTGCACGACGCCGGTGACGTCGTGCCCGGCGTCGTGGAGCTGGTCGATGCTCATCGGGGCACGGCGCTGGATGCCGCCGGGGTGCGCAGCGTCTGCTTCTCGGTGCCGGGCCGGGGCTACGACCTGCTGCTGGGACTGCGACGCCACCGGGACTGGACGGCGCTGCGGCCCCGGGCGCTGGCGGCCGCCCTCGACGGCGTGCGCCGCTCCTACCGGGTGGTCGTGAGCGACGTCGACCCCGACGTCGAGGGCGAGGCGGAGTGCGGGTCGCTCGACGTGGAGGACCGGAACCTGCTGGCGCGTACGGCGCTCCGGGACGCCGAGATCGTCCTCGTGGTGGGCCTACCGGGAATGGCGGGCGCCCATGCGCAGCTGCGGGTCGTGCGTGAGCTGATCGAGTTCGGCATCGCCGGTGCCCGCATCGTGGCCGTCGTCAACCGGGCGCCCCGCGGCCCGCGGCAGCGCGCCGAGCTCGGGGCCACGCTCGGGGGCCCGTTGCTCGCATCTGCCTGCCCCGGCGTCACCCTGGCCTCGACCCCCGTTTTCGTCCCCGAGCGACGCCGGCTCGACGACCTGGTGCGGGACGGCGTACCCCTGCCGCCCCAGATCGTGCGCCCGGTCACCGGAGTGGTCCGGGCGTTGCTCGACCGGGCGCCCGAGCCGTCGCCCCCGCTCCCGCCGCCCCAACCGGTGGCGGTGGTGCCCGGATCCCTGGGCAGCTGGGCCGCCGACGATGGCGGGGCCCAGGGGGAGGCCGGGTCGTGACCGCGTCTCCGTGGCGGACCGATCGGCTCAGCGGCGCCACGCCGTCACCGCTGACCGAGATCGAGCGACTCGTCCAGGAGCGGGCCAAGGAGATCTCGCTGGAGATGTCGTCCCCGGGGGGAGAAGCCAAGCTGCGGGCGCTCATAGCGGAGGAGGTGGCGCGCTGGGGCGACGAGCACCGGCACGGCCGGAGGCCGTTCGCGCTCGCCGATCCCGATCAGGTCGCCGAGCGCGCCTTCCGCAACGTGGCGCGCTACGGCCCCCTCACCCCGCTGCTCGACGACGCCGACGTGTGGGAGATCATGGTGAACGACCCCCAAACGGTGTTCGTGCGCCGGCATCGAGGACCGTCCGGGTACCACGACGAGGTCTTCCACGACGACGACCACGTGCTGCGGACCCTCACCAAGCTGCTCGACGACGCGTCCAGCGCCCATCGCAAGCTGGATCCGGCCGATGGCCTTCAGGACGCGCAGCTCGACGACGGCGCGCGGGTCCACATCGTCCACGGCGACGTAGCCCGCGGTGGGCACGTGCTCGTGAACATCCGGAAGTTCACCGGCATCCCCTTCGCGTCGCTCGACGAGCTTGTCGAGCGCGGCATGCTCACGGCACGCGTGGCGGCGTGCCTGCGTGCCTGCGTGCGGGCGCGGCTCTCGATCGTGTTCGCCGGCCATCCCGGCGCCGGCAAGACGACGCTGCTGTCGTGCACCGCCGCCGAGCTCGACCCGGCGCTTCGGGTGGTGGTGGCCGAGGAGGTCTTCGAGGCCGACATCCCGCTGCCCAACGTCGCCCACATGCAGACGCGCGCCGCCCGCTCCGACCGCGAGCCGGTCGACCTGCGCCGCCTGGTGGGGGGGTTCCTGCGCATGGCGCCCGACGTGGCCATCGTCGGCGAGGTGCGTGACCGGGAGGCGCTGCCGTTGCTCCTGACGCTTTCGTCGGGGGTCACGGGGTTGACCACGATCCACGCCGGGTCGGCGCGCCAGGCGCTGACCCGGTTGCGGTTCGTGTGCCAGCTCGCCGACGCGCCGGGCGGGTTGCCGTTGGGCGCGCTCAACACCTTGGTGAGCGAGAGCATCGACGTGGTCGTGCACTGCACCCGCACGGTGGGCGGGCCGACGGTGACCGAGGTCGTCATGGTCGAGGACCTGCAGGGTGGGCTCGACGCCACCCACTTCACGGTCACCGAGGTGTTCCGGCGGCCGGGGCCGGACCAGCCACTGGCGTGGACGGGGAACCTGCCCGTCCGGGCCGCACGGGCTCTGGCTGACGCCGGTCACGACGTCCGCCGCCTCCTGGACGACAGCGCGGACGCCGAGCGGCTCGAGGTTCCCGGGGCGGTCGTCGGATGAGCGGTCTCGTGGTGGCGCTCTGTGCTGCGGCCGGGACCTATTACCTGTACACGGCGCTGGTTCTCGGCTGGCGGGGCCTGCGCCTGGGCCCGCCGCCAGCACGTGCGACACGAAACCGGCGCCGGGCGTCGGACTGGCTCGTGCAGGCGGGCATCGGCGACGTCGCCGTGCGACAGTTCGTCCTGGTCACAACGGCGCTGACGGGGTTGGGTGCCGTCGGCGGGCTGGCGCTGTTCGGCGCAGCCCTGCCGGCGCTGGTCCTGGCGCTGTGCGTCGGGGTCGCACCGCTCGCCTCCTACCGGGTGCGCCGCCAGCAGCTCCGGGCCACTGCCCAGGAGGCGTGGCCGCGGCTGATCGAGGAGATCCGCATCCGCACATCGGGCCTCGGCCGGTCTGTGCCCCAGGCCCTGTTCGAGGCGGGGGAACGGGCGCCGGCCAGCCTCCGTCCGGCGTTCGCGGCGGCGCAGCGCGAATGGGTGCTGTCGACGGACTTCGGGCGCACGGTGGCGGTGTTGAAGGACGGCCTGGCGGACCCCACCGCGGATGCCGCGTGCGAGACGCTGCTGGTGGCGCACGAGGTGGGCGGCAGCGACCTCGACCGGCGCCTGGACGCCTTGATCGAGGACCGCGTGGTGGACGTCCAGGGCCGCAAGGATGCGCGCTCCAAGCAGGCCGGCGTGCGCTTCGCGCGACGATTCGTGCTGCTCGTCCCGTTGGGCATGGCGCTGGTGGGCATGTCGGTCGGCAACGGGCGGTCGGCCTACGCCACGCCGTGGGGCCAGACGATGGTCGTCATCGGGATCGCCTCGGTGGTGGCGTGCTGGGTGTGGGCCGGCCGTCTGCTCAGGCTGCCGGAAGAGCAGCGGGTCTTCTTCGAGTAGGCAGCCGGGGGGTCGTGTGAACCGGACTCAGCTCTTGGCGATGGCGGCAATGGCCCTGTTCGCGGGCTCGACGCTGCTGCTGAGCCGGGTCCGGTGGTTCCGGCGGCGGCCCCTGGTGGACCGGCTGGCGCCGTACGTGCCCGGGGGGTCGACGGCGCGGACCAACAGCATCCTCCTGTCGGCGGACACCTTCGGGCAGGTGATCGGTCCGCTGGCGCGAGCTGTGGGGGAGCGGGTGGCACGCGCGGTGGGCGTGACCGAGGCGCTGGCGGTGCGGCTCGAGCGGACGGGATCGACGCTCGACGTCACCGCCTTCCGGGTCCGCCAGTTGGGATGGGCCGCGGTCGGCCTGGTGACCGGAACCGTCCTCGCCGTGGCCACCGGGCAGTCGGGGCCCGTGGCGCTGGTCCTGATCGTGACCGGACCGCTGGTCGGCTTCCTGGCGGTCGAACAGCGCCTGGCCGCGGCATCGCAGGCGTGGCAGCGCCGCATCTTCCTGGAGCTTCCGGTGGTGGCCGAGCAGCTCGGCATGCTGCTTTCGGCCGGCTATTCGTTGGGTGCCGGGCTCGGCCGGCTGGCCGCTCGTGGCAACGGCGCGTGCGCCCGGGACCTCCAGCGGGTGGTGGGCCGCATCCGCCAGGGCCTGTCGGAGGCCGAGGCGTTGCGGGAATGGGCGACCGTGGCCGACGTCGACGCGCTCCACCGGCTGGTCGGGGTGCTGGCGTTCAACCGCCAGTCGGGCGACCTGGGGCGGCTGATCGGCGACGAGGCCCGGGCCATCCGCCGCGACGTCCATCGAGAGCTGATCGAGACGATCGAGCGGCGCGGTCAGCAGGTGTGGATCCCGGTGACCGTCGCCGCGCTCGTGCCGGGCGTCATCTTCCTCGCGGTGCCGTTCATCGACGCGCTCCGCCTGTTCGCCAACTCGTGAAGGAGTCAGTCATGTCGTTGTCACGGTTCGCTCGAGACGATCGCGGCGAGGGGGTCATCTCGGCCGCGATCGCAGTGCTGATCATGGCGTTCCTCGGGGCGCTGATGTGGGTCGGGTTCAAGTCGATGTGGGACACCACCGAGCAGAAGACCAACGACCAGATCGAGCAGATCGGGGGCTGAGGCCGAGCGGCCCGCAGCGAAGCTGCCAGAGCCGGAAACGTGCGCGATGACGACCGGGGCGTGGGGCTGGTTCCCAGCGCCGCCGGGTTCGTCGTGTTCCTCCTGTTCCTGCTGCTGGCGGTGCAGGTGCTCTACGGCCTGTACGCCACGTCAACGGTGCGGGGGGCGCTGAACGACGCCGCGTCGCGCGCGGCCAACGGGCCGACCAGCCAGGCTCAGCTGGAGCGGCTGGCGGACGACGCCGAGCGGTCGTTGGGACCGATGGGCGAACGCACGACGATCCGGCTCCGCCTGGAGGATGACGACGCCGACGGGGTGCCGGACGTGGTTGCCGGCTCGGCGGTGGCGGACCCGCCCCGGTTCGTGCCGCCGCCACTCGGAAGCATCGCCGGGCTCGACCCCATAGACGTGGCGGTGCGGGTCCGGATCGAGCGGTTCCGGTGACCGGCCGCAGGCGGGCCGGCGAACGAGGCGACGGTAGGGTCCCGTGGTGGACGATCACGGGCAACCCGGGACCGGCGCCGAGTTCCGGTCGGGTTTCGTGAGCCTGGTCGGGCGGCCCAACGTGGGGAAGTCGACGCTGCTCAACCGGATCCTCGGGCACAAGGTCGCGATCGTCTCCGACAAGCCCCAGACGACGCGGCAGCGGATCCGGGGCGTGCTCAACCGGCCGGGTGCGCAGGCCGTGTTCGTGGACACGCCCGGCATCCACAAGCCCCGCACGGCGCTTGGCGAGCGGCTCAACGCGGCCGCCGAGTCGGCAATCGGCGACGTCGACGTCGTGGTGCTGGTGCTCGACGCCACCCAGCCGCTGGGCCGCGGCGACCGCTGGGTGGCGGAACGTGTGCCCGCCGACGCCGTGGTCGTCGTCAACAAGGTCGACCTCGCCCGCCCGGCCGATCTGCTCGCGCAGCTTCGGGCCGCCGCCGAGCTCGATCTCGCCGAATACTTCCCGCTGTCGGCCCGCACGGGCGCCGGGGTGGACGGGCTCGTCGATCACGTCGTCGCGCGCCTTCCGCCCGGCCCGCGGTTGTTCCCCGAGGACATGGTCACCGACGTGCCGGAGGCCTTCCGGGTGGCCGAGCTGGTGCGGGAGCAGCTGCTGGCGGTGGCACGAGACGAGCTGCCCCATTCGATCGCCACCCGGGTGACGGAGTGGGACTGGCCGCTCATACGCTGCGAGATCCTGGTGGAACGCGAGTCGCAGAAGGGCATCGTCATCGGCCACCGGGGCGAGGTCCTCAAGCAGGTCGGCACCGCCGTGCGGTCGGAGCTTCCCGACGGCGCGTACCTCGAGCTGCACGTGAAGGTGGACAAGGACTGGCAGCGCCGCCCCGCCGCGCTGGACCGACTCGGGTTCTAGCCGCCGCGAAGGTCGCGGAGGAACCGCTCGATCTCGGCGCGGTCCTTGGTGCGGCGCATCCTGGGGAGGGTGGCGACGATCTTGGGCCCGTACCGCGCGGTCGCCAGTCGGGGGTCGAGCACCGCGACCGCCCCCCGATCGGTAACCGTGCGGATCAGGCGCCCTGCGCCCTGCGCCAGCAGTGTTGCCGCCCGCGGCACGTCGATGGCGTCGAACGCACCTGCGCCCACATGCTCCCGGCGCGCCTGCAGGAGGGGGTCGTCGGGCCGGGGGAACGGCAGGCGATCGATGCTGACCAGGGACAGGGACGGCCCGGGCACGTCGATGCCCTGCCAGAAGCTCATCGTGGCGAACAGGCAGGTCTCGGGATCGCCGGCGAACCGGTCGACCAGCGCCGGCTTGGGGAGTTCGCCCTGGGCCAGCAGCGGATAGGGGAGCCGCCCGCGGAGCGCGTCGACCGCGCGGTCCATGGCCCGGTAGCTGGTGAACAGCGCCAACGTCCGGCCGCCGGCGGCCTCGACGAGCGCGGCAAGCTCGTCGACGGCGGCATCGGGCCAGCGTGGATCGGTGGGCCGAGGCAGCCGCGCCGCGCAGTAGATGAGGCCGTTGGCCTGGTAGTCGAACGGGCTGCCCACGTCGAGCAGCCGGTTGGGCCCCGCCGGCAGGCCAAGCCGGGCGCCGAACCCGGGCGCGATGGTCGCGCTGGTCAGCACCGCCGGTCGCCGCGACCAGAGCTGACGCTGCAGGAGCGGCGCCACGTCCAGCGGCGCCAACCGCAGCATGGGCGCCCGCTCGGGCCCGGAAACGAACAGCACGTGGCCCTCACCCGGTTGCGCCACGGCGTCGATGTCGTCGAGGAGGGACGTCGCCGCCTGGCGCGCCCGCACGGCCCGGGCCGTGGCGTCGTCGGTGGCATCGTCGGGGATCGAGCGCAGCGCCGCCAGCGCCTCCTCGACGCGGTTGCGCAGCCGCACCAGGGCGTCGGCCACGTCGGCGGGGAGCGGCGTCACGAGGCGCTGGTCGCGGTGGCCCACCAGGGCGTCTGTGAGCAGCGTGCCGGCGTCGCCGACCCGGGCGATGGTGTCGCCCGCGTCGGCGAGGATGCCGCGCAGGGTTCGGGCGAGGTGGGCGAACCGGCCGGCGGCCAGCTCGACCCCGGCGGTTGCCGAGATGACGTCGTCGACCTGGTGGGCCTCGTCGATGATGGCGACGTCGTGGTCGGGCAGGATCGCCCCGTCGCTGGCCAGGTCGAGCCCGTAGAGGTGCTGGTTGACGACCACCACGTCGGCCTCGGCGGCGCGAGCCCGAGCGGCTTCGGTGAAGCAGTCGTCGCCGCGGGGGCAGCGGTGGGCGCCGGGGCAGTCGCGCGCGGTGGTGCTCACCGCAGCCCATGCTGCCTCGGAGGGCTCGTGGTCGAGGTCGGCCCGGTCGCCGGTGGAGGTCGTCCGCGCCCAATCGGACAGCCGAGCCACCTCGACGGGGTCGGCCCGTTCGGCGAACCCGTCGATGTGGTCGAGCCCCAGTTGCTCCCCACCGGCC
>JBOGHG010000126.1:0-11251 GCA_050744525.1 Acidimicrobiales bacterium
CGCCTGCCCCCAACCGCCGCGCGCCGAGAGCCGCTCCATCACGACCTCGAGCACCAACTCGTCGCCCGGACGGACCTGGCGGCGCCAGCGCACGTCCTCCACACCACCGAACAGCGGAAGCGCGCGGGCGTAGCGCCCGTCCGACAGCAGCGCCACCGCACCCGCCTGGGCCAGGGCCTCGAGCTGGATCACCCCCGGGAAGATGGGGTTGCCGGGGAAGTGCCCCGCCAGGAACGCCTCGTCGCCGGTGACCCGGTAGCGGGCCCGCACCCGTTCGCCGGGCACCAGTTCGTCGACCGTGTCGACGAACAGGAACGGTGGCCGGTGGGGAAGGAGCTCGACGGGGTCACCACCGGTCATGAGTGCAGCTCATGACCGGTCGACCGCGCGAGCGCCTTACGGCGACCCGACGACGATGGGGTGCGGGGGCGCAGCCCCCGAGGATGAACCCTCATGCCCCCGGCTCCTGCTGCGCCGCCACCTCGGCGGCGGACAGGGCCACGGCGTGCACGCCGCCGTCGACGTGGACGATCTCGCCGGTCGTGGCCGGGAACCAGTCGGACAGGAGCGCGACGCACGCCCGGGCCACCGGCTCGGGATCACGCACGTCCCATCCCAGCGGCGCCCGCTGGCCCCAGGCGGCCTCCATCGCCCCGAAGCCGGGGATCGACCGCGCCGCCAGCGTCCGCAGGGGCCCGGCCGCCACCAGGTTGACCCGCACGCCGCGCCCGCCGAGGTCGCGGGCGAGGTACCGGCAGGTGGCCTCGAGGGCCGCCTTGGCCACGCCCATCCAGTCGTACGCCGGCCAGGCCTGCGCGGCGTCGAAATCCAGGGCGACCACCGACCCGCCCGGGGGCATGAGCGGCAACAGCGTCTCGGCCAGCGACTTGAGCGAGTAGGTCGACACGTGCAGGGCGGTGGCCACGTCGTCCCAGCGGGCGGCCAACAACCCGTCGTCCTGGCCCAGGCACGCCTCGGGCGCGAACCCGACGGCGTGGAGGGCGCCGTCGACCTTGCCCCAGCGGCGACCCAGCTCGTCGGCCAGCGCCGCGTGGTGGGCGGGGTCGGTCACGTCCAGCTCCACCACATCGGGCGGAGCGGGCAACGTCCGGGCAACCCGCTCGGTGAGCCGCATGCCCCGCCCGAACGAGGTGAGCACCAGCTCGGCGCCCTGCTCCTGCGCGAGCCGGGCGACCGCGGCGGCGATCGAGTCCTTCGTGAGCACGCCGGTGATGAGCAGCTTCTTGCCGTCGAGCAGCATGGGTGTCCGTCCTCGGGTCACAACGGGATGTTGTCGTGGCGGCGGGACCGCAGGCGCTCGCGCTTGGCGGCCAGCGCCAGCAGCGCTCCCGCCACCGCGCCCCGAGTGTCGGCCGGGTCGATGATCTCGTCGATGTAGCCCCGGGCCAGCGCCGCGGTGGGAGAGAGGTGCGCCGCCTCGTAGTCCGCCTCGAGTTGGTGCCGGCGGTCCTCGCGTTCGCCGTCGCTGGTGCCGTTCAGCGCCCGGCGGTGGAGGATCTCGACCGCGCCCTTGGCCCCCATCACCGCGATCTCGGCGCTCGGCCATGCGAGGGCGCAGTCGTTGCCCATCGACTTGCAATCCATGACGATGAACGCCCCGCCGTAGGCCTTGCGCAGGACCACGCACACCCGCGGCACGGTGGCCTCGGCGTAGGCGAAGGCCAGCTTGGCGCCGTGGCGGATCATGCCGCGCCACTCCTGGTCCCGCCCGGGACGGAAGCCGGGCGTGTCGACCAGGGTGACGACGGGCAGGTTGAAAGCGTCGCAGAAGCGGATGAAGCGGGCGCCCTTCTGCGATCCCTCGATGTCCAGGGCCCCGGCCAGCTGGCCGGGCTGGTTGGCGAGAACACCGACGGGGAGACCGGCAACGCGTGCCAGGCCCGTCACGACGCTGCTGCCGAACCGCGCCCGCAGTTCCAGGAACTCGCCGTCGTCGACGACGTCGGCGATCACCCGGCGCACGTCGTACGACGCCCGGCCGTCGCTGGGCACGGCGTCGGCGGCCGCGCGGGTCGGCCGATCGGCGAGGTCACCGGCGGCGACCGCAGGTGGTGTCTCGTGGTTGTTGGGCGGCAGATGGTCGAGCACGTCGGCGACCGCGGCGAACGCCTCGTCGAGGTCGTCGACCACGAGGTCGGCGACGCCGGTGCGGGCGCCGTGGACCCACGCTCCACCCAGAAGGTCGGCGTCGAGGGTCGCGGATCCGGTGATGCGGGCCGACGCCTGAGGGCCGTTGACGAACGCGCTGGCCCGGGCGGTCATCACGACCACGTCGGCCAGGCCGAGCACGAGCGCGGTGCCGCCCAGGCAGGGACCGTCCACCACGAGCACCACCGGCACCATTCCGGACGCCCCGGCCAGCGCCCGGGCCAGCGCCCCCCACCCGTGCAGTGACGCCAACCCGGCGGTGGCGTTGAGGCCCACGCCACCGAGCACACCGACGACGGGGACACCGGCATCGACGCCGATGGCGACCGTGCGGGCGATCACCTCGGTGTCGGCCTGGATCGGCCTGCCCCGGAACCAGGCGACCGGACCGTCGACCGGTAGCCACGGGGTGTGCCCCACGCCGGCTTCCACGGACCCCGGTTGCCCGCGGGCGACCGGGAGGCGCGCCGGCAGGGGGGGAGCGGCGACGGCCGAGGCCACCCTACGCCCCCATCACGCCGGGCCGAGGACCAGCGCGGCGTTGTGCCCGCCGAACGCGAACGACGTCGACAGGGCCGGGGCCACCGCGATGGTGCGGGGCTCCCCGGCGACCACGTCGACCGGCAGATCGGTGTGCCGGTGGTTGGCCGTGGGCGGGACGAGGCCCCGTCCGGCGGCGAGCAGCGCGGCGACGGCCTCCACCGCACCGGCGGCACCGATGAGGTGCCCGGTGACGCCCTTGGTCGACGTGACCGGGAGGGCTCCGGGACCGAACACCTTGGCGATCGCCACCGCTTCGGCGGCGTCGTTGTGGGGCGTCGACGTACCGTGGGCGTTGACGTGGCCGATCGCCCCGGCGGACATGCCGGCGTCGGCCAGCGCCATCTCGATCGCCGCCACTGCGCCCGAGCCATCCTCGATGGGGGCGGTGATGTGGTGCGCATCGCAGGTGAGGCCGTAGCCGAGAACCTCGCCGTGGATGCGGGCACCACGGGACACCGCCCGGTCGTACGGCTCGAGCACGATGAACGCCGCGCCCTCACCCATCACGAAGCCGTCGCGGTCGTCGTCGAACGGGCGGGACGCGGCCGCCGGGTCGGGGTTCTTGCTCAGCGCGCCCATGCGCGTGAAGGCGGCCATCGCCACCGGGCTCACGCACGCCTCGGTGCCGCCGCACACCACCACGTCGGCCGTGCCGTCGCGTACGAGGCGGGCACCCTCGCCGATGGCGTGGGCGCCCGTGGCGCAGGCGGTGGCGACCGCCAGGTTGGGCCCGGTGAAGCCGTGGCGGATGGCGACCAGCGCGGCGGCGGCGTTGGGCATCATCATCGGCACCAGGAAGGGCCCCACGCGGCCCGGGCCCTTCTCCACGTAGCCGATGATCTGGTCCTCGAGCGTACGGATGCCCCCGATGCCGGAGCCGGCGACCACCGCGCAGCGCAGGGGGTCGGCACCGAGATCCTCGGGGGCTGGCGCCGGGACGGGCTCGTTCGCCGGGCCGATGTTCATCGCGGTGGCGTCGCCCAGCGCGTCGGCCGCCGCGGCGACCGCCAGCAGGGCGGCGCGGTCGGTGCGGCGCACCTCCTTGGGCCCGACGTAGGGCACGGCATCGAAGTCGTGCACCTCGCAGGCGAAGCGCACCGAATGCTCGGAGGCGTCGTAGAGCGTGATCGGCGCGGCGGCGGGGCGGGCGGCCAGCAGCGTGTCCCACATCTCGCCGACCGTCAGGCCGGCGGGGGTCTTGACCCCGATGCCGGTGACGGCGACCCGCGGCCGTCCGCGATCGTCGGAGCCCGCCGCGTTCCGCGTGGCGGTCACGCCTTGGCGGCGCTGGCCGCCAGGATCAGGTCGAGGGCGTCGCCGACGGTGCGAACGTCGCCGAGGTCGTCCTCGGGGATGGTGACGTCGAGGCTGTCCTCGAGCTGCATGACCAGCTCGACCAGGTCGAGGCTGTCGGCGTCGAGGTCGTCGGCGAACGACGCCTGCTCGGTCACCTGGTCCGGCTCGACCGAAAGCACGTCGACGGCGGCCGTGCGGACGGCGTCGAAGGCGGCGGAACGGTCCATGGTTGGTGGGTCCTTTCGTGGTGGGAGCGGGGAGGATCGGAATCGAGGGTGGGTGTCAGCGCCCCATGCCGAGGCCGCCGTCCACGGGCACGACCGTGCCGGTGACGTACGAGGCCGCCTCGGAGCACAGGAAGGCGACCACGGCGGCGACCTCGCCGGGGGTGCCGAATCGGCCCATGGCGGTCGCGTCGGCCAGGGCCTGGCGGCGGGCCTCGGGAAGGGCGTCGGTCATGGGGGTGGTGACGGGCCCGGGCTCGACCACGTTGACGGTGATGCCCCGGGACGCAACCTCGCGGGCCACCGAGCGCGACAGCCCCACCAGGCCCGCCTTGGCGGCGGCGTAGTTGGCCTGGCCGGGCGATCCGGTGGCGGCCACGATCGACGACACGCTGACGATGCGGCCGTAGCGTGCCCGGATCATGGGCCGCAGGGCCCGGCGGATGACGTGGAACGGTCCGCTGAGATCGGTGTCGAGGGTGTGTCGCCAGTCGTCGTCGCGTAGCTGGACGGTCAGCTTGTCCCGGTTGGCTCCGGCGGCGTTGACCAGCAGCTCCACGGGTGCCCACGCCGACTCGACGGCGGCGAACGCGCCGTCGACCAGGCCGGGGTCGGTCACGTCGGCATGGACCGCCACGGCGGTTCCCCCCGACTGGCCGATGGCGTCGACGACCTTGTCGGCGGCGCCGGCGGACGTGCCGTACCCCACGGCGACACGGTGCCCCGCGGCCGCGAGCGCAGAGGCGCAGGCGGCGCCGATGCCGCCGGATCCACCCGTTACGAGCGCGACCCGAGGCGCCACGGACTCCGTCATCCGGTCGTCCCCCAGCGCCACAGGGCGGTCCCCACCGTGAGGCCGGCGCCGAAGCCGCAGACCAGCACGAGGTCGCCGTCGGCCAGGCGGCCACCGTCGGCCTCCTCGGCCAGGGCCAGAGGGATCGAGGCCGCCGAGGTGTTGCCGAAGCGGTCGACGTTGCTCACCGTGCGCTCGGGTGGGATGCCGACGCGGGGTAGCACGGCGTCGACGATGCGGGCATTCGCCTGGTGGGGGACGAACCACGCCACGTCGTCGGCCTTGCAGCCGGCACGGGCCAGCGTGTGGTCCACCGATGCGGCCACGGCCCGCACCGCTCGGCGGAAGACCTCGCGCCCGTCCATCTGCAGGTAGTGCTCCCTAGCCGCCACGGTATCGGCGGTGGCGGGGCGGGCGCTTCCCCCCGCGGGGACGACCAGCAGGTCGATGCCCCCGGGGTCCCCCACCAGGTCGCAGGAGACCAACCCCGGCTGCGCCGGCCCCGGCCCGGTGGCGCCGGCGGGGGCGCTCGTCCCGGTGCCCGCCAGCACCAGCGCCCCGGCGGCGTCGCCGAACAACACGGCGGTGGAGCGGTCGTCGGGGTCGGTGAAGCGGGTCAGGGTGTCGGCACCCACCACGATGGCGGTACGGGCCATGCCCTGGCCGATCAGGGCGGCGATGGTGGTGAGGCCGTAGACGAAGCCGGCACAGGCCGCGTTGAGGTCGAAGGCGCCGGCTGTGATCCCGAGTTCGGCCGCCACGGTGGCTGCGGTCGCGGGGATCAGGCGTTCCGGAGTGCTGGTGGCGACCACGACCACGTCGACATCCGCGGCAGCGATGCCGGCCCGGTCGAGAGCGGCGCGGCTGGCGGACACGGCCAGGGGAGCGGTGGACTCACCGGCGCCGGACACGCGGCGCTCGCGGATGCCGGTGCGCTCGACGATCCACTCGTCGCTGGTGTCGAGGGTCCGGGCGAGGTCGTCGTTGGTGACCCGGCGGGCGGGTAGGGCGTGTCCCCAACCCGCCACCGCCACGCCGGTCTGCGCGCCGCCCCGGGGGAGCGGCCCGGTGTCCTTGGCGAGGTTGTCGATGGCCGGCGCGGTCGTCATGCGACGACCCGCACCCACGCCAACGGTTGGTCGGCGCGAACCCGCTCGCCCGGCAGGGCCAGCAGTCCCATCAGGAAGCCGGTGTGGGGGCTCGTCACCGGGATGGCTCCGTCGGTGACCTCGATGGTGCCGACGTGCTGCCCGCTGTAGACGATCTCGCCCTCGGCGGTCACCACCTCGGGCGCGGCGGCCCGGAACACGCCTGCGGACGGCGCCGCGATCAGGCGCTCGGGGACGTGCAGGTCCTCCGCGAGCGGCCCGTCGTCGGCGGAGATGGCGGTGAGCGGATTGTCCAGGGCGGTCATCGGGTGGCTCCGGCAAGGCTGTTGGTGGCTAGCAGGTTCGACACGTCGTCGGGGGCGGTCACGTCGAGCACGGGTACGCCGGGAACCGTGCGCTTCGCCAGCCCGGCGAGAACCCGTCCCGGTCCGACCTCGATGAAGGTCGTCGCACCGGACGCAGCGAGCGTGCGCTGCGACTCCCGCCAGCGCACGGGCTCCACCAGGTGCCTGGTGAGCTGGCCCGGCCAGCAGTGGGGGTCGGTGTGCCCCAGAGCGTCGGTGTTGGCCACGACCGGTGCGGTCGGCTCGCGGAAGGCGAGCCCCTCGAGGAGGGGGCGAAGGCCGGCGGCGGCGTCGGCCAGGAGGGGCGTGTGGAAGGCGTGGCCGACGTCGAGTGCCATCACCCGCCGCACGCCGAGCTGCCGCGCCCGCTGGCCGGCCGCCGCCACGCCCTCGGGGGTCCCGGCGATCACGACCTGGCCGGGGGCGTTGTCGTTGGCGATCCACACGTCGCCGCCGCCGTCGCACACCCGCGCGGCGACGTCGAGCTCGGTACCGACCAGCGCCGCCATGCCCCCCGGCCGGGCATCGGCCGAGGCTTGGGACAGGTCGGCCCGGCGGGCGGCCAGCCGGAACCCGTCGCTCCGGTCGACGGCGCCGGCGGCCAGCAGGGCCGTGATCTGGCCCAGCGAGTGGCCCGCGAACGCAACCGGTGGCTCGTCGAGCCGGGGCGCCAGGGCCTCCCAGGCCACGAGCGAGCTCAGCAGCACGGCCAGCTGGCTGGCACCGGTCGCCGCGAGCTCGGCTGCGTCCGCGTCGAGGATCAGCCGCGCCACCGGCCGGTCGAGCACCGCCTCGGCGTGGCCCACCACGTCCCATGCCCGGTGATCGACCCATGCGCGCCCCGCTTCTGGCGCGGCGGCACCCTGGCCGGGAAAGATCACGGCATAGGGCACGGGCGGTGTCCTCCAGCGACAGCAGTGGGCGGCGGGAAGGGTGTCCGGGGTCCGACCGGTCCAAGAGCTGATCGTTACATGGTCCTGTGGAATTCTTCTAGGAATTCGCGAACGAACCTGACGAAGGGACCGCCTAAGCGATGCCAGAGCAGACGCGTGGCGACGGATCGGCGCCGCACCGCTACCGAGCGGCCGACCTGGCGGCCGAGCTGGGCATCAGCGTGCAGCTCCTCCGCTCCTACCAGTCCCGGGGCCTGCTGCCCCCGCCGCGGCACGAGGGCCGGGTGGCCTGGTACGGGCCGCACCACCTCGAACGGCTCCGCCACATTCGCCACCTCAAGGAACGGGGCTACTCGCTGCGCATGATCGAGGAGGTTCTGGGCGACTCGGCCGAACCGGGGCTCCCACACGTCGAGGAGCACGAGGTGCTCCGGCTCGGGGAGGTCGCCGAGCGGAGTCGGGTGCCGGTCGAGCTGCTGCGGGCGCTCGAGGCGTCGGGGTTGCTACGCCCCCACCACGTGGCCGGCGGCGACCGCTACAGCGACGCGGACGTCCGCTTCGTCCGCCATGTGCTCACGCTGCTGGGCGTCGGGCTGTCGCTCGACGACCTGATGCGCATCGCCCGCCAGCAGCTGGTCACGTCCGACGCGCTCGGCCGCGACGTGGTCGACGCCTGGGCGCAGCTCGTGGGGACACGACTCCGCAGCAAGCGGCGGGACGGGCCCGACCAGGCGGCCCGGGTGGCGGCATCCCTGCGCGCGCTGGCCGCCATCGTCGGACAGCTGGTCGCCTACCGGGTGGAGCGGTCGGTGCTCGACGCCGCTCAGGCGGAGATCGAAGCCGAAGGGACACCCGCAGAGCGGGACGCGCTGGCCAGGTCGCTCACGTCGCCGATCCCACCGGCGTCGCGCGGCCAGCCGGAGCCGTAGCGGAAGGACGAGCGGGCCCCGGCGGACCTACCGCTCCCGGTGGGGGACGATCACCAGGTCGCCGCCGTCGTCGATCACCGACACGGTGGCAGCGAACACCCGCTCGACGATCGCTGGGGTGAAGACCTCACGGGCGGTGCCCCGGGCCACCACCCGCCCCTCGTGGAGCAGCACGAACCCGTCCGCGTGCTGGGCGGCGAGCGTTAGGTCGTGCATGGCCGACACGACCGTCAGGCCCCGACGCTGACGCAGCTCGTCGACGAGCGACAGCACGTGCTGCTGGTGGCCGATGTCGAGGGCGGTCGTGGGCTCGTCGAGCAGGAGCAGCGGCGCCTCCTGGGCCAGGGCCCTGGCGATCACCGCCCGCTGGCGTTCGCCGCCGGAAAGCGTCACGACCTCGCGGTCGGCCAACTCGGAGAGGTCGAGCAGGTCCAAGACCTCGGTGAGCACGGCCAGGTCATGGGCGCTCTCGCGGCCGAGGAAGGGGATGTGAGCGGTGCGTCCGAGCATCACGTAGTCGGTGACCGAGGCCCCCGACGGGATCGTCGGCTGCTGGGGGGCCACGGCCAGCAGCCGCGCCCGCCGCCGCGGCCCCAGCCCCGCGGTGGCCTGGTCGCCGAGCGTGATCGTGCCGGAGTGTGGCACCGTGCCGGCGACGGCACGCAGGAGCGTGGACTTCCCGGCGCCGTTGGGCCCGACGATGCCGAGCCAGGAGCCGGCGGCGACGTCGAGGTCGATCGGGTGCAGCACGGTCCGGTCGCCGTGGTCCACGCTCACGCCGCGAACCTGCACGGAGCCGTCACCGTTGGCGGCGGCGGGCCGCTCGACGACGCTCATGTTCCCCTCCGGCCGAGCAGAACCAGGAAGAACGGCGCCCCCACCAACGCGGTGATGACCCCGATCGGGACCTCGGCCGGGCTGAGCGCGGTGCGGGCCGCGAGGTCGGCCAGCACCATGAAGGCGCCTCCCCCGAGCAGCGTGAGCGGCAGGATCACCCGGTAGCTGTGCCCGGCGACCAGCCGGATCGCGTGGGGCACGATGATGCCGACGAAGCCGATGAGGCCGCTCACGGCGACGGCGGCCGCCGTCCCCAACGACGCCGCGACCACCACGACCAGCCGCGTGCGGTCGACGTGCAGTCCGAGGGTGGTGGCCTCCTCGTCGCCGACCGCCAACACGTCGAGGGGGCGCCTGTGCAGCAACACGCCGACGGCGGCGAGCACGGTCCACGGCAGGATCAGCCGGACGTCGGACCAACCGGAGGTCGACAGGCCACCGAGGATCCAGTCGTACACCTCGCGCACGGTGTCGTCGGCGCGCTGCTGGAAGTAGGTCTGGATCGACGTGAAGAGGCTGGCCATGGCCACGCCGGCGAGGATCAGCGACGTCGTCGTGCCGGCGACGCCCCGCCCGGCGGCGCGCCCGACCAGGTAGGTGAGGCCCACGGCCACCAGCGCGCCCACGAACGCCGCCGCCGGCAACACGTCGAACGGGCCCCAGCCGCCCCCGACGCCGAGGGTGAGCACGAGGGTGGCGCCGAGGCCCGCCCCCGCGGCTGCCCCCAGCAGGTAGGGATCGGCCAGCGGATTGCGGAAGGCCCCCTGGTAGGCGCCGCCGGCCACGCTGAGGGTGGCACCCACCAGCAGCGCCAGCACCACGCGGGGCAGGCGGATGTCCCACAGGATGGCGGCCTGACGGCTGTCGAGCCCCGAGTCGACGCGCACCAACGGCAGCCGGTCGACGAGCTCGAGCACGACCCGTCCGACCGGCATGGCCGCCGGGCCGATGCTCACCCCCGCCGCGAAGGCCACGGCCAGCAGCGCGAGGCACGCCCACCACGTGCGCCGCACCCGGTGGGCGTGGCGTGCTGCCGTGGTTCGGGTGCCGACCTCGGCCCGGCGCTCGGGTCGTCTCAGTTCCGTGGCCGCCATGGGACCGGGTGCCGTCGTCCTAGCCGGCGGCGGACGCTTCCTTGACGATGGTGCGCAGGAACTCGACGACGCGCGGGCCCCACCGCGAAGTGATGTCCGGATCGAGCTCGACGATGTCGCCGTTGCGGACGGCGGTGACCTGGTCCCAACCGGGGCGAGCGGCGACGTCGGCGGCTCCGATCCCGGCGGCCTCGTCGGCCAGGAAGATCACGTCCGGGTCGGATTCGAGCAGCAGCTCGGCCGACACCTGCGGATACCCGGTGCCGTCGTCCGCGGCGTCCGCCACGTTCTCGAGCCCGGCCAGCGCATAGATCTGGCCGATGAACGTCTGGGACGTGGCGGTGTGCAGCTGGTCGTCCAGCTCGTGGTAGTAGGTCAGCGGCGTTTCGCGGTCGGCA
Source organism: Acidimicrobiales bacterium (assembly GCA_050744525.1). GTDB lineage: Bacteria > Actinomycetota > Acidimicrobiia > Acidimicrobiales > VFJN01 > DASQUK01. The sequence goes on from JBOGHG010000126.1 coordinate 10,630, forward strand.
CCCTCGGCGGCGAGGTCGTCGATGTCGGCCTGCATGTCCTCGACGAGCTCGGCCGCCTCGTCGACATGGCCGGTGGCGGCGCCGAGCTGCGTGATCTGGTCGTAGCTCTCGTCCAACGACGCCGCCGCCGGGAACTCGAGAACGGGGATGTCCACCCGCTCCAGCCCCGCGACGACGTCGTTGGCGTCGAACGACAACACGACCAGTTCGGGGTCGTACGTGGTGATGGCCTCGACGTTGGGCTCGAAGCCCGAGAGGTCGGTCATCGGCGTGCCGTCGGGATAGTTGGAGAAGTCGTCCACGGCGACGACCTGATCACCGGCGCCGATGGCGTACAGCATCTCGGTGGCCGTGGGCGACAGCGACACGATGCGCTCCGGCTCGGCCTCGATCGTCACCGTCCCGTTGGCGGCTTCGACCGCGGCCGGAAAGGCCGCATCGGCCGTGTCCTCGGCATTGGTGTCGGCCTGGCCGGACCGGGGGACCGACTCGTCGTCGTCGCCGCACCCGGCCGCCAGCGCCAGCGCGCCGGCGAGGGCAAGGGCGGCAATCCTGGGGATTCGTCTCACGGTGCTCCTCCTGTCGGCTCGAGGGATGGCTTGTGCGCCGACCGGGCACCGTG
>JBOGHG010000127.1:0-11142 GCA_050744525.1 Acidimicrobiales bacterium
GCTACCGCCATGCCCCCGGTGGGGCTGATCCCGACCACCTTCTGCCCCTGCACCGCGGAACCGTCGCTGGCGTAGCCCAGCTGCTCGATGCGACCGTCGCTGGAGGCGTCGACGATGTAGTCGAGCTCCCGGAACAGGACGTAGAAGTTGTCGTGGGCACCGGCCGACACCAGCGTGGCCCGATCCATTGGTGCCTGGCCCAACGTGGCGTCCCCGGCTGTCAGCTCCCCGAGCGGTGTGTCGCCGCCCGCGGCCAAGAGCTCAGCGCCGTCGAGCCTGTTCGTACCGGTCCCTTCCGAACTGGCCTCTTCCGGGTCGCCACCGCACGCCGCGACCAATTGCAGGCCCAGTAGCAGGGCGACGACGGTGGCGAGACGGGAGGGATGTTCCGGGTCCAAAACTGTGACGGTAGTTCCCCGGCACCTGATCAGTCGCCTTGCCGATGAGTTCCGGCGGCCGCGGCAGTCCTACCTGGCGACGACCACCGACGGCTCAGGCCAGGAGCGAACACATGGGCACCCTCACCATCGCAACGTTCATGACCCTCGACGGGGTCATGCAGGCACCCGGCGGCCCCGACGAGGACCGTGACGGAGGCTTCGCGCACGGCGGCTGGAGCTTCCCCTACTTCAGCGAGGACATGGGCGAGGCGATCAACGATACGTTCGCCAAGGCCGAGGCCATCCTCCTCGGGCGCCGGACCTACGAGATCTTCGCCGCCAGCTGGCCCAACTTCCCCGACCAGGACGACCCGGTGGCGTCGAGGCTCAACACCCTGCCCAAGTACGTCGTCTCGACGACCTTGGAGAAAGCCGACTGGGAGCCCACCACGATCGTCCGCGGCGACGTCCCGGCCGAGGTGGCCAAGCTCAAGGAGCAGCACGCAGGCGAGATCCAGGTCCACGGCAGCGCCGGGCTGGCCCAGTCCCTGCACGCCCACGGCCTCATCGACGAGTACCGCCTGTTCATCGAGCCGGTGGTGCTCGGCACCGGCAAGCGGCTGTTCGAACCCGGGGCCGCGCCATCCGCGCTGCGGCTGGTCGACAGCAGGCCCATGGGCAAGGGCGCGGTGCTGGCCACCTACCAGCCCGCCGGAAAGCCGACCTACGGCGAGTTCCAAATGGAAGAGGGTTTCGGCCTCCCGGACACCTGAGACGCAGGGGCGGGGAGAACATCGGCCTCAAGGAGGTCGAAGACCTCCTCTACGAGCATCCGTCCGTGCGAGAGAAATCAGGGGCTTGTGGTACACGACGAAGTCGCACGGGGTTGCCAGCAGCGGGGCCAGGTGGGGGTAACTCTCGTCGATGCGACCCGTCCGCATCACCTGGTAGCCGATGCGGGTGTACCAGGCGTGCAGGAACTCCTTGGTGGGATGAGACCTGTCGCGCGGGACCAACAACTCCAGTTGCATGTTGGCGAGCCCCCGCTGGAGAGACACGTGCTCAGCGAACCTGACCAGCTCTCGCCCGACGCCTTCGCCACGATGAGCGGGTTGGGCGGCGAGCATCCCGAACTCGCCGGTGGTCGCGTCGAGTTGTTGGATGCGGATGGCTCCCACGATCAGACGGTTCACCTTTGCTACTGCGATCTGACAGGCGGAGATCATCTGCTCCATCTCGACGGTGGTCGTTCGGGTGGCACCGTCGACCCAGAGCCCGGCTTCGGCCGTGGCGTAGACCTGGTTGACCAGGCCGGTGATATCGGCGACGAGGCGCTGGTCCTTCGACATCGTTGCCGACAGCATCTGGATCTTCGGTTGCCGGTGGGCCTGGTTCGATGACATCGGATGCCTCCAGATTCGAGTCATATCGGCTCCGGGCACTGGGCCGACCAACCCTTGGCGACCCAGTGGGTCCGTGATGTTTGCTCACAAACCAGAATCGACCCACGGGCCCGTCGGTGTTTCTCGGTGGGCGCAGTCACGAACCCCCCGGCGTGACACCGCCGGCCCGTCGGGATGTCACACCGATGCCGACAATCCCCCCGCAGTCCACAGACCGTCGCCGGTGAGGGCGGCCCGTAGGCTGGTCGGCGTGGACGGCCTGCCCGTGCCGGGTGCCCAGGGGCTGCCCACGCGGTTGACGCGCTTCTTCGGGCGGCAAGCGGAGGCGTCCGAGCTGCGGGGGTTGTTCAACGTCGTCCGCCGTCTGGAGACGTTGCGCGTCGACGTCGAGCCGGGGGTCGGCCGTCGCTGACCCCGGGCATTCCGGGCCGTCGCCGACCACCTCGCCCAGGCGTGCGCCCGATCGCCGGTGTGCCTGGTCGTCGAGGACGCGCACGCCGCCGACGTCGGGACGCTGCACCTGGCGCGGTTCGTGGCCCGGACGTTGCCGCGCCTGGCCCTCACGCTGGTGCTGACCCGCCGGAGCGGTGAACCGGCGGAAGACCCCGACGTCGCCCGGTTGCTGGGTGACGTCGAGGCCGAGGCCACACCGATCAGGCTGCGGTCCTTCGACTTGGAGGAGACCAGGGCCTTGCTCGCGGCCAACGGGCTGGCCGGCATCGACGCCGAGGTCGCGTCGGCGTTGCACCGGGTGACAGGGGGGAACCCGCGGGTCCTGCACCGGGTGGCGGCGGTGGCGACACCGAGCCGGGACGCCAGATCCCTGGCCGCCGGCGTGCGCGACGCGCTCGAGATGGCGATGTCCCAGCTGAGCCCCGACGCGCGGCGCCTGCTGCAGATCGGCGCGGTGCTCGGCGCGCCGTCGGTCGCGGATGTCGCGGACGTTGCCGGCTGCGATCCGGGTGCGGTGCTCGACGCCGTGAACGATGGGGCAGCCGCGGGGCTCGTGGTCGCGGAGGGCACCAACAGATTCGGCTTCGGCCACGAGATGACCCGCGCAGTGTTCGAAGAGACCCTCGGCGGGAACGAGCGTCTCGACGTCCACGCCGCCGCGGCCGCGGTCGTCCGCACCAAGGGGGCAACCTCGGCCGACGTGGCGGCCTGTCGGGCCCACCACGCGGTCGCCGCGGCACCTCGATCACCGGAGGACGCTCGGCAGGCGGTCGCCGCGTGTGCCGAGGCGGCAGAGGCGATGGCCCGATCGTTCGCGTACGAGCAAGCCGACGCCCTGCTCGGCGAAGCGGTCGACCTCCACCGGCGGTCTGGGATCGGCCCGCCCCCCGGTCGGCTGCTGGTGCGGTGGGCGCAGGCGGCAGCGCACTGCGGCCGGAACAACGAGGCCCGCATCCGCTTCGAGCGTGCTGTCGCCGCGACCCGCAGCGAGAACGACCCGGTTGGATTCGCGCAGGCCGCACTCGGCCTCGGTGGCCAGGGCGTGAAGGAGCATCGGCTCAGCAGCGAACAGGCTCGCGTGCTGGGGCTCCAGCGCGCCGCCCTCGCCGGGTTGCCCGAGGACGCGCCGGTGGCGCTGCGCCGCCGGCTGGAGGTGCAGCTGGCCGCCGAGGCCGTGGCGGACGGGGCGCCGCTCGCCCCGCTCCTGGCCGCGGTCGAGGCAACCCGTCGCTGTGGCGACCCCATCGCCCTGGCCGAGGCGCTGGTGGTGTGGCACGCCGCCGTCTTCACGCCGGAGCACACGCGGTCCCGGCTGACGATCGCAGACGAGCTGATCGCGCTGGCCGCGAACGAGGGCTTCGGCGCCCTCGGCCTCCTGGGGTCGTGGTGCCGGACCGTCGACCTGTGCCACCTCGGCGACTGGCGTGCCGTGTCGGCGCTGGAGGAGGTGCGGGTCAGGGCGACCACCCTCGAGCACCGCGTCATCCTGGCCAGGGTCGCCGCAGTCGACGCGATGCTGCTCATCCGGGCGGGCCGGCTCGACGAGGCGGCTGCGGCCGCGGCACGCGCCCGTGACCTGGGTGAAGCGTCCGGTGAGGCGCGTTCGCTGGACAACTACGGCGCCCAGATGCTCGCGATCCGCTCGGTGCAGGGCCGGTTCGCGGAGGCGGCGGATCTGGCCGACCAGGCGGCGGCGCTCCCCGGCATCGTCGTCTGCGACTTCGCGTTGCAGGCCTGGGCGGCGGCGTTCCTGGCCCATTCCGGTCGCGCCGGGCGGGCCCGGGCCATGCTGACCGACCTCGTGGGTGACGACCCGGCCACGCTGCCGCTGTCGAGCTGGTGGCTCGTGGGCATGGCCGCAATCGCCGAGCTGGCAGCCGCACTCGACGACGCCGAGCTGGCGCGCCGGGTCTACGACCTGCTGACGCCCCACGCCGACCTGCCGACGCTCGGCGCCACGGGCGTCGTCTGCCTGGGCTCGACCGAGCGGTGGCTGGGCGTCACGTCCCAGGCCTTCGGCGACCTCGACCGCGCGGTCGCACACTTCGAGCGGGCGATCGAGGAGGACCGTCGGCTCGGAAACCTCCCGATGGCCATCGTCGCCCACGCCGACCTAGCTGCCGCACTCGTCCGGCGGGGCCTCAGCTCGGACCGCGAGCGTGCCGCCGGCCTGTTCGATCGGGCGATCGCCGAGGCGTCGCGGATCGGGATGAGCGAGCGTGCCGCCGCCTGGCAGCAAGCCCGCTCGGCCCTGTCCGCCGCACCCGCCGACGCGGCCCGGGCGAGTGACCCCGTCCGTCGCGGGACGATCCATCTCGACGGCAAGCGCTGGATCGTCGCGCTCGACGGGCACCGGGTCCGGGTGCCCAACCTGGTCGGCATGCGCTACCTCGCCGAGCTGCTGACGCGGCCCGGCCAGTCGGTTCCCGCCCTGACGCTGGCGAGTGAGGGCGCGCCGGTCGGTGCGTCGAGCCGCCAGGAGCTGCTGGACGACGAGGCCCGCGACGCCTACGCGGCCCGGGCCGACGGGCCGGACCCCCACGAATCGCCAGCGGGCGGCGCTGGTCGGTGCCTGGGCTCACGCCTACCGGTCGTGCCACGAGGCCGTGCAACTGTTGGCCGACTCGGCGGGCAGCTCGTCGATCTACCGTTCCAGCCCGCTCGAGCGCCCGCTGCGGGACCTGACCACCCTGCGCCAGCACATCGTCGCCCAACCCCGGAACCTCGCCGTCGCCGGCGCCCTGTGGATCGACGGCGCCGACATCAACCACCCCCTCATCAACCAGCACGTCATCTGACGGTGCCCGTCGGCGATGCGTTGCGATCCGTTCCACCGGGATGGCACGGCGGTGTCCCGCCCCCTGGCGATGACACCACACCACGGTGATGCCCCGGCCGTCGTCGAAACCCGGCTCGTGCACGACGCGCACCGGCGGGCGACGTCGATGCTGGCCGACGCGCTGGACCGGGCGACCCGGCCCGACGTGGTCGCCGATCTCCGCGACTTCGTCGTCGCGATGCTCGTCCACCACCACCGCTGCGAGGACGACGACCTGTGGCCGCTGCTCGAAGCCGCCGATCCGAACCTGGCGCCGGCGCTCGACGCCCTGAGCGAAGAGCACGGGTCGCTGGACGCCGCCCTCGAACGGCTCGGGGCCGCACCAGTGGCGGGTCTCGCCGACACCGCCGCGCAGCGGGCGGTGGCAGCGGTCCGCGTCCTCGTGCACGAGCACCTGGACCACGAGGAGCCCATCCTCCTCCCGGCGTTGCGCGCCCACGTGTCGGATCGGGCGTGGGCGGAGTTCTCGGCACGCACGGTCGCGTCGGCACCCCAGGAGGGCGCCCACCTGTTCGTCGGCCTGCTCCACGAGGTGGGTGCCCCCGACGACGTCGAGCTGATCGTTCGCCACCTGCCGCCCGACGCGCAGGCCGCAGTCCCGGCCATGCGCGACCAGGCGCGGTCGACGTTCGTGGCGCTGCGGACGGCGCCACCGGCGGCGGGTCGGCGACATCGCCCGGGTCGGCAGGGAAGCAACGCCTCCTCCTCCCCGATGGAGTTGCACCGGTGACGACGTCGAAGGCGGCGAGGAGTAGGGCCGTCGTGCTGCGTCGCTTCGGCGAGCCGCTCGAGCTTGTCGAGTTCGACGTGCCGCCGGCGGCGGACGGTGGGCTCGTCGTCGCCAGCACGTACGGCGGGATCTGCGGGACCGACGTGCACCTGCAGCGGGGGCATCTCGACGTGCCAACACCCTTCGTGCTGGGCCACGAGGGGTTGGGTGTCGTGCGCGAGCTGGGCCCGAACATGGCGCGCGATGTCAACGGTGAGCCGTTGCGCGAGGGCGATCGCGTCATGTGGGCGTCGTCGATCTCGTGTGGCCGCTGTCGCCCGTGTGTGGTGCAGCGGGAACCGACGTTGTGCGTGAACCGCAAGACCTACGGGGTCAACCGGCCCACGACCGCCGAGGCGGCGCTGTCGGGCTCGTGGGCCGACCACATCTGGCTGCGCGAGGGCACGACCGTGGTCAAGGTTGCCGACGACATCGACGCGCTCGATGCCATGGCACTGGCCTGCGCCGGTCCGACCATGCTGCGCGCCTTGCTGGATCGCCGGCCGGTCGTGGTCGGCGAGGTCGTCGTGGTGCAGGGCAGCGGCCCCGTGGGGTTGGCGGCGGCCGCGCTCGCCGAGCTCGCGGGCGCGGCGGAGGTGATCGTCGTGGGCGGTCCGGAATCGCGGTTGCGCCGGGCGGCGGCGCTGGGGATCGGCACCCGTCACGTGAACATCGTCGAATCCGCCGATCATGCCGACACGATCGCGGACATCGTCGAGATGACCGACGGCGGTTGCCGACCTCGTGATCGAGTGCACCGGCGTCCCCGAGGCCGTCGGCGAGGGCCTGGGGCTCGCGCGCCGCGGCGGGTCGTACCTGGTCGTGGGCCAGTACACCGACGCCGGAGACGCCGTGATCAACCCGCACCAGATCGTCTACCGCAACCTCGACGTGATCGGCTCGTGGGCGTTCACGGGCGGCCACCTGAGCCAGTACGTCCGACTGCTGCCGGCACTCCTCGACCGCTTCCGTCTCGGCGACCTGGTGACCACGTACCCGCTCGACGACCACGCCACGGCGCTGCGCGACGTCGCGAACGGAGCCGTCATGAAGGCCGTGCTCGTCAGCGGACCAGGGTGAGTGCCGGCGCCAGAACCCTGGTGACCGACGAGGTCGTGTAGGACCGTCGACGTCGACAGAAGGAGGGGTTCCCGTGTGCCTTGCAGAGACTCTCGACCACAAGCACACCCACGATCAAAACGACGGCCACGATCACGTGCGTTCGGGCCGCGGCCGGGTGGGTCGCCGCCGGTTCTTGCTGGGAGGGGGTGCTGCCGCTGCGGGGGTGGCGCTGACCGGGGCCTCGTCGTTGCCGGCGGCCGCGCATGGCGGGCACGGACACCGCCGGCGGGGCCGGGTCGTGGATCTGACCCACCGGCTGGTGAGGGACTTCCCGACCTTCACGCATGACCAGCCCCGCGACGAGACCGTCGCCGACTACGCCGCCGATGGCTTCTATGCCAAGCGGTGGACGTTGAACGAGCACACCGGCACGCACATCGACACGCCCGGCCACTTCTCCGAGGGCATGCGGTTGGTCGACCAGCTCGAGGCGGACGAGCTGCTGGCGCCGATCGTGGTCATCGACATCCGGCGCAGGGCGCTGGATGATCCCAACGCGATGGTGGAGCCGGACGACCTGGTGCGTTTCGAGCGCCGCCACGGACGAATCCCGCACGGGGCGCTCGTGTGCATGGACTCGGGCTGGGCGGCCAAGGCGGGCGACCCGCTCGCGTTCCTCGGCGGCCCGGCGTTCCCCGACTACAACTTCCCCGGCTTCAGCATCGAGGCCACGGACTGGCTGGTGGCGCGCCGCAACCCGGTCGGCATCGGGGTCGACACCGTGAGCCTCGACCCGGGCAACTCGACCAGCTTCGACGTCCACGTCGGGTTCCTCGGCTCGGACCACTACGGCGTCGAGGGCCTGACCAACCTCGATGGCATCCCGCCCCGCGGTGCGCACGCCTTCGTCGGACCGATCCCCTGGGAGGACGGCTCGGGCAGTCCCTGCCGCGTCGTCGCCAGCTGGTGACCACCGGCCATGAACCGGGCGGCTGACGGAACCGCCACCATGGCAGCGGACGTGATGCCGTCGGATCTGCGCGATGCCGTCGGTGTGCCGACGGGCCGTGGAACCGCTCGCAGACCGGGACTGGTCGGTCCCTGCCGGCGGCCTCGACTGGGACGTCCGATCGACGCTGACTCACGTCTGCGATGCGCTCGGCTGGTATGCGGCGCACCTGGCTGCCCGCAGCCCGAGCCGCCAACGCGTCGACCTGCACGTCCACGAGGAGGCGACGAACCGGGAAGTGCTCGACGTCCTCGACGCGGCGGCTGCCGCGCTGGCAGACGTGGCCCGGGCCGCGCCGGCGGGCGCACGCGCCTACCACTCGGCCGGCATGGCCGACATCACCGGGTAACCGCGATGCGTTCCCCAACCTCAACATCAAGATCGACGATGGCCAAGGGCTCGCGTCGACGGGACGCCGGCGTGCCGTGCCAGCGTCACGCGCGAGTCACGCCCAGGGGCCGTGAGCAGGTGGCGACAGCTGCAACGCGATGGGCAACCGGGTGGCGGCCCCGACGGCGGACGCGCCGCCTACTTCCTCGGCCGGCCCGCACGCCGGTGGATCGCGGCGATGTCGCCCGCCCGCGGCGGCGACAGGTCCCGCGCCGTGGCCATGGTGACCGGCGGTGGACGCGGCCTCGGGCGCCTCGTCGCCCAGGCCCTCGCCGACAGCGGCTTCGCGGTGGGGCTCGTCGCCCGATCGGGTGACGAGCTAGCGAAGTCACGTCAGCTCATCGAGGCCGCCGGCGGCGTGGCGACATCGGTGTCGGCCGACGTCAGCGACGAGCGGGCCGTGGCGGCGGCGGTCAGGCGGGTCCGCCACCGACTCTGCCCCATCGACGTGCTCGTCAACAACGCCGGCATCCCCGGACCGGCCGGTCCGTCATGGGAGACCGATCTCGGCTGCTGGTGGCGGACCCTCGAGGTCAACCTCGGCGGCGCGCTCGCCTGTGCCTGGGGGGCGCCACGTCGCCATCGAATGAACATCGCTGCGGGGGTGCCGACTCGTCGAGCAGGGGCGTCAGCTTGTTCCCGAACTGCTGGAGCGCTTCGTCGGACTGCCGCACGTCCACGACCCGCCAGCGGCCGTCGGGATTGGCCCGGCGCGACGGATGCACTCCCACATCGGTGGCAGGCCTGCCGGGTGATCCGCTCGGTTGGGACCGTTGATCGGCACGCGTCACGGTTTCGTTGCTCGATAGTGTGGTCAGTTTGGCTCGTCGAGGTGGAGCAGCGTCTCGACCAGCTGGCGGAACACCCGGAGCTGGGACCGCATGGCTGCGCTTGTCTCCAGTGTGCGGCACAGGATGAAGCCGCCTTCGAACGTCGTGAAGAGGTGGTCGGCGAGAGCTTCGATGTCGACGTCGAGGGCGGGGCGGCGCGCGGCGATGGCGGGGCGCAGCAGTTCGACGAACGCGACGCGCCAGGCCAGCTCCGTCTTGGCGGCCAAGCGGTTGATGTCGCTGCCCGTGAACTCCCGCTCAGCAAGCATGGTGGCGAAGAGGCAGCCCGACTGCTCTGACATGAGCTCGTCGGCACCGTCCTCGTAGAACCGCAGGAACTCGACAACGCGCGCCGCGGGGTCGTCGATGCCGGTCACGGCCGCCAGGCCGGCGTCGAGGTGGCCCAGATCAGAAGCGACGTAGCGCTCCACCAGCTGGAGGGCGAGATCTGCTTTGGAGCTGAAGTGATGGAAGAACGCCCCCTTTGAGCTTGATGAGACGGCGATGACCTGGTCCAGCGACGTCGCGGTGTAACCCTGCTCGGTCATCAGCCGCTCAGCGGTATCGAGGATGCGTTCGCGGGTGGCAGTTCCGTCTCGCGGCACAACCCGGTTGTACCAGACTGCCCGGTCTGTTAAAACCAGACCAACCAGTCTGGAACCAGGAGCGGGAACCATGGAGTCGAAGGATCACAGCGGCGCCCTTCCGCAGCTGTCGGGGCGCCCGGTCGTCACCGACGGAGGCCTCGAGACCGACCTCATCTACCACCACGACGTCGACCTGCGAGACTTCGCGGCGTTCCCCCTCGTCGACGACGACCTCGGCCAGGACCTCCTGCTGCGCTACTACGAGGCATACGTCGACATCGCCAGCCGGGCCGGAGCGGCGCTGCAGCTGGAGACACCGACGTGGCGGGCGAGCGGCGACTGGGGCGACCGCCTGGGCTACTCAGCCACCGAGCTGCGCCGGGTGAACCGCGACTCGGTCGCTCTGCTCAGGAGCCTGCGGGACCGAGCCGGCCTCGACACGCTTCTGATCAGCGGCTGCCTCGGGCCCCGAGGCGACGGGTACGTCGCCGGCGAGGTGGTCGATCCCGACGCCGCCGCCACGTATCACGCACCGCAGATCGAGGCCTTTGCCGAGGCCGGCGCTGACCTGATCACGGTCCTCACCCTCACCGGGACCGGCGAGGCGGTGGGAATCGTCCGCGCCGCCCGGTCTGCGGGGCTGCCGGTCGCGGTCTCCTTCACCGTCGAGCTGGACGGCCGGCTTCCCGACGGGACTCCCCTGGCTAGCGCCATCGCCGAGGTCGACGCCGAGGGCGGTCCCGACTACTTCATGGTCAACTGCGCCCACCCCACCCACATCGCCCCCGGGTTGACCGGCACCGGGGAGTGGCAGTCCCGCATCGTCGGACTTCGAGCCAACGCGTCGACCCGGAGCCACGAGGAGCTCGACGCCGCCACCGAGCTCGACGAAGGTGACCCGGTCGAGCTCAGTGCAGCGCAGGATGTGCTCCGTGCTCACCTGCCCAACCTCGCTCTCGTCGGGGGATGCTGTGGCACCGACGCCCGCCACGTAGCCGCCATGTGGGGCGTCACTGACACAGGCGCCTCCCCCCGCCGCATTCTCGACCACGCCGCATTGGTGCCGTCTCGCATCGCCAGCTGACGCGTGATGCTGGGCCGGCGGTCAAGCTCCAACCGGGCAACCGTGCATGGGACTCGAGTAGCAAACTCAGTCTCGTAATCCGCCGGCTCGCCGACGCCGAGGTCGTCGAGGCGAAACGTCTCGTCGACGACGCCCTGGGCTGACGGCGCTCACCGATACGCGTCCCCGGACCTGCTCATCGAAATTCCTCACCCGCAGACTTCCTCGTGGCCTGAGCAGCCTATGACGGCGAAGTCAAGAGGCAGAGTTCCCGTTGTCGGGGCGCGTTGCATCGTTCCCGCGTGGGGCGGGGTTGGGGGACGGTTTGGTTGGGGGTCAGGTGGTTGGTGCGGCTGA
>JBOGHG010000128.1:0-11058 GCA_050744525.1 Acidimicrobiales bacterium
GCAGCACGGGGCCATCGAGTGCGGAGGGATCATGTGGACGCCGGTGATCACCGCCTTGGCGCGGCGTCATCGGGTCGTCGTGCCAGACGCACCTGGGTTGGGCGAGTCCGAACCGGTCGACCGTCTCAACATCGAGGCCTTTGAGCGTTGGTTCGACGCCTTCCTGAACCGGGCCCACCTCGAGCGTCCGGCGCTGGTCGCGCACTCGCTGTTCGGCAGCATGGCGGCGCGCTACGTCGCCCGGGGATCCGACCGACTGGGCCAGCTGGTGATCTACGGCGCACCCGGCGTTGGTCCCTATCGCTTACCGTGGCGACTGCGCTACGTCGCCATCCGCTTCGCCGTTCGACCGACCCCGCGCAATGCCGAGCGCTTCGATCGCTTCGCGCTGCTCGACCTGGATGCGACACGCCAGCGCGACCCCCAGTGGTACCAAGCCTTCGACACCTACAACCTCGCTCAAGCCCGTCGCCGTCACGTAAAGAAGACCATGAACCGGCTGATCGCCGACCAGACCAAGCCCATAGGCGCTGCCGCACTCTCGGGCATCAGCATTCCGGTCGCGCTCCTGTGGGGCCGGCACGACCGCATGGTGCCGCTCGACATTGGAGAGGCCGCGGCCCGCGATCACGGATGGCCCCTTCACGTCATCGACGACGCCGCGCACGCGCCCCACATCGAGGCCCCGGAAAGCTTCGTCGCCACCCTCACACCGCTGCTCGACGACCACCCCGCGGGGACGGTGTCGAGCTGATCATGTGGCCCGTGGCCATGACCCTGTGACGAGCCTCAGCGGACTGGCGGCGGCCAGCCTTCCGTACGCCGGATCTGTCCGTCGTCCCCGGCGCTCAAGTGCTCGCGACCATCGATCAGTAGCGCTTGGTCGTCGCCGCGAGATGTAGCCGACGCGATGGGCCGCGCCTTGGCATGCCCCTGACAGGTCAGTGCCCTCGTCGAGGACCACCGCCGGTTAGTTAGACGCCGGCGATCGGCCACGCAGTTGCGGAGCGAGATACGCCGATCTCACTGCTTGCGGGCTACGACGCTAGCGTGTCAGCTGGCGTAGGCAATGAAGCCGAAGAAGTTTGAGACGCCGTTGGCGCGGGCGCAGGCACAGATGGTCGATGGCCGGTTGAGTCTGGCGATGGGCGACGCGCCCCATGCACTTCCGTGCTGCCTGAGGCATGGCGGCTGCGGCGCGACCTGTCCGTTGCCTTCGAAGCCGCGCGAGCGCGGTTCCTCCTGGGCGTCGCGTGTCGCTCGGCGGGCTCACCAAGCTCGGCGTCAGATCCCGCACTGCGGCCGCCGCCGTTTGCACACGAGCACGGGCTCCTGGAATGGCCGCACCCCTGGTCGCGATGGTTGATTCTGGCGATGCGGCGCATGCCGCGGTCACCGCACCATGGAGGCATGGCCACCGCCGACGTCACGAAGTTCCAGGGAACGGACAGCAGCCGTCGCCATCAGGCTGGGAGCACACGGTTCTACCGCCTGATCTACGGCGTTGGGTTCAGGCCCTGGGAAGCTGACGCCCCAAAGGTCGGCGGAGAGCTTCGAGAACTCCTCGACGCCGAACAGGCTGTCCGGCAGCCGCCGTACGGCGCCGCACTCGATCTCGGGTGCGGCACCGGCCCCTGGTCGATCGAGCTGGCCCGGCGAGGCTGGGACGTCGTCGGCGTCGACATCGTGCCTAAGGCGATCCGCGCGGCCCGCCGGCGAGCGCGGGACGAGGACGTCGACGTCACCTTCGTCGAGGGCGATGTCACCGCATTGCGCAGTGCTGGCATCGGCCCCGGGTTCTCGTTCGTGCTCGACATCGAGTGCTTCAACCACCTGACCGATGCGCAGCGCGCATCGGTCGGTCGCGAGGTCAACGCCGTGGCGACTACCGACGCCACCATGATCGTGCTCGTGTGGAGCCGCGCGCGTCGCGGCCCGTTCCCTCCCGGGGCACGACCCGACGACCTCACCGCTGCCTTCTCAGGATGGGAGATCGTCGGCGAACAGGCCTATGAAGGTGCGCTTCCTCGGCCGATGAGGAACATCGCGCCCCGTTGGTACAGGCTGGCCCGCACGTGAGCGCCGATGTCCGGGGCGATGGACTGCAGAGCGCGAGGATGAAAGCCGCGCCGGAACCGGCGCTCTGAGCGCCGCTGGGCCGGACAGAACAGTGTCCCAGAACGCGCGGCCTCTCGGCCCGCCAGCAGTGCCCCGGACCGCCGGGGTGGGAAGCCGCATGGCGTCGCCTCCCAGCCTCTCCGAGTATCACTGTGCGTGCTCGCGGCCGCTGGGATCGATTGGCGGCCAGTGGGCAGCTCGCGATGGCCGCCACTATTTCACTGCGAAGCACGACCCTGGTTCATGCGGCTGCCGAGTAGGTGCTGTCCGCTGCGCGGACTACGAGGGGAGCGCGTCGCCGCACTCCCCATCCTCGCCTCGACCCGGCCCGCCAGCCGCCATCGGATCAGTCGCTGTCGGAGTTCTGCTGATCGGGCTCCGCATCGAGCACTGTGAGAGCTTTGCGCAGCCGCTCGGCGAACTGCGGGAGCAGGTGGGTCGCGGTGGTGTGCAGGATCTCGAGGTCAATCGACCAGTAGCCATGGACGATCCGGTTTCGGAGGCGAGCCGGCTGCGCCCAGGAGATCTCGGGGAACCGTTGCTTGACATCCGCCTCGAGCTGCGCGGAGGCCTCACCCAACACGGTGAAGTTCCACAGCAACGCGTCCCGCCGTTTCCGATCTGCGGCGAGTGCATCGAGATCCACTCCAGCGACGAGGGCCTGCGCCTGCTCGGCCGCCTCGATCATCTCGCCGATCAGGAGTAACTCACGCCGCATAGAGCAGCCGGGCCTCGGCCAGCACCGCCTCACGCAGTCGCTCATGCAGCGCCCTGCGGGATACGAGATCGACGGGTCGCCCGAGCACGGCCGAAAGCTCGTCGGCAAGGTCTTCGATCTCCCAGCCCAGCAGCGCGCCGGGTGCCAGCTCGTAGAGCACGTCGACGTCGCTTTGGGGACGCTCCTCGCCTCGGCCGACCGAGCCGAACACCTCGAGACGCGCCACGCCGTAGCGCTGGCAGATCTCTGCGATCCGGTCGAGGTCGACCTCGAGCCCCGTGAAGCTCACGACACAACCCTACGGCAGCCGACCTGACCAGTGGCCGATGACGTTCGCTGATCGCCCCGTCGTTGGGACGCCGCAACACTCGGGAGGCAAGCCAACGCCGTTGCTGCCACCGTTGCTAACAGAACCGTCCTTGGCCAGGGCGCTTACCGAATCCCACTCCCTCCGCTGTGGTCCCGGACGGTCCCGGGCGCCGCGGACTGTCGCGTCGAGCTGGGCCTTCTGGCCAGCGGGCACGCGCTCCCCTCGACGCCGGCGACGAGCGGTCAGGCCTCGACCAGAGACCCGACCGCGAAGGAGACGGCCATAGCGGTGAGCCCGACGCCAACGTTGCGTGCCACGGTGCGAGCGAGCGGCACGTCGCCCCAGCGCGCGACGACCCCGGAGCTCAGCCCCAGTGCGATGGTTACGGCGACAAAGGTGGTCGGGACCCTCCAGTCCGACGGGGTGAGCACCACCGTCAACACCACGACGAGGGCACCCAGCGCGAACGCGAGACCTGAAGCGATCGCAGCCACCAGCGGCGGCGGTGGTCGATCGTCGACCTCGATGCCGTGCTCCTCCTCGGCGTGGGCGGCCAGAGCGTCGGCTGCGGTGAGCTCGACGGCGACGACGCGTGCCAGGTCGGGCGTCAGGCCCTTCGCCTCGTAGAGAGCGGCAAGCTCGTCGAGCTCCTGATCCGGAGCCTGGCGGAGCTGGCGCCGTTCCTCCTCGAGCAGCGCTTCACGGGCGTCCCGCTCGGCGGCCGCCTCGGTGTAGCGGGAACCGCCAAGGGAGATCCCCCCGGCGATGGTCACCATGAGCACGGCCGTCGCCGCCGCACGGTTCCCGAGCCCGGCACCGAGCACGCCCTCCACCACGCCGGCGATGGCCACGATGCCGTCGTTCGCATCGATGACGAGGTCCCGCAACCGCTCGCGGTCACGCCACACCTGCCGGGACCGGACCGTCACGAGCTCCATCGTGACACCGCCCTGGCGGGGTGGCTCGTGATCCCCCGACCGGAGCCCGGCGCCCAGCTGCGCCAGCTCACCCGCCGTGGCACGCATCGGCGTCCCATGCCCGACCGTCTCGTCGCGGCGACAGCGCTCGAGCATGGAGCCACGGTGCTCCACTCTGACCGGGACCTCGATCTGATCGCCGAAGTCACGGACCTGTCGGCTCGTTGGATCATCCCATCCGGCACAGGCCACGGAGCATCTGGCTGACTGACTGGGGCCGGGTGCGGGCCCGCGACCCGTGTCAGTGCCAGTTGCTGCCACCGTTGCTGACAACACCGCCGCTGACCTGGGTACTTTCCGTATCCACTCCCTCCGCTCATCGAGCAGCATTCGTCCGGTCAATGACGCCTATCGCGGCCGGTAGCGTCGGACGCCGTGGATCTCGATGCCGCCATGGAGCTTGCCCTCGACGAGGCCGCTCTGGCCGTCACGCACGACGACGTACCGGTGGGCGCGGTCGTGCTGCGCGACGGCGAGGTGATCGCCCAGCGCCACAACGAGCGGGAGCGGACCGGCGATCCGACCGCCCACGCCGAGCTGCTGGCCCTGCGAGACGCCGCCGAGGTGGTGGGATCGTGGCGGCTGGACGGCACCAGCCTGGTGGTCACGCTCGAGCCCTGCCCGATGTGCGCCGGGGCGCTGGTCGCCGCCCGGGTCGATCAGCTGGTCTTCGGCGCTGCCGACCCCAAGGCGGGAGCCTGCGGTTCGCTCTACAACCTCGCCGTGGATCCACGGCTCGGCCATGAGGTCGAGGTCGTGTCCGGCGTGCGGGCCGACGAGGCGGCACTGCTCCTCACCGGCTTCTTCGAGGAACGGCGGGGCGCCGGCTGAAGACCCGACCGAACGGGTCGTCAGGCCGCGTCGGACGCGGGCGAGGCGACACCACGGCGGCGGGGCACCGACGCCCGCCCGCGCCGGAGCGAGCCTCGGGCGCCGCACCAGCAACGCCAGGCGACCAGGGGGCCGTCCGCCGTGTTGTGGATCGCTTCGATGCGGGATGTGTCGAGCAGGACCTGGGCTCGGTGGCCGGGGCAGTGGACCTCAAACATCGCGGGCGCCCCGGTCATCGACACGAGACGTCAGGGCATCCATCAGCCGGCGCCGCGGGGACGCCCGCCGGGATCGATGCACCAGCGCGCCGTCGCGCCGCAGCGTGTGCATTCGTTCCTCCACCAGGAGCGAGAGCATCGGTTCCATCCGACCCTTCCTTTCGATCGCCTGGGGCCTTTGGCCTGCGGTCACAGTCCAATTTGGAGCGATTGGCCCTGGTAGGTACTGCGATTGGAATGTACTTTGGCGCCAACAGGGACGATGCTCCATAGCCAATTCGGGAAGCATTGGTATGAACCAGTCCATAGAAGTCACGCTTGGTGCCTGGTCGGAAGGTCCCGGACCTCTGCACCGCAAGCTCGGCGACGCGGTGCGGCGGGCGATCGAGCAGGGCCTCCTGGCGGCCGGTGAGCGCTTGCCAGCCGAACGCGAGCTGGCAGCCCGCCTCGCCGTGAGCAGGTCGACGATCGTCACCGCCTTCGACGCGTTGCGCGGCGAGGGACTGCTGGAGAGCCGGCAGGGCAGCGGAACCCGCGTGCGCCGGCGATCGACGGGCAGGTCCGTTCCGGCGGCCGGGCTCGCCCTCAGCCCCGTCTACCGGTCGCTGATCGAGACGCACGACGAGGTGATCTCGCTGGCGTGCGCCATCTTCCCGGCCCACCCGGCCGTCGCCGAGGCGATGGTCGACGTGGTCACCGCCGACGGGCCCAAACTGCTCACGCAGGTCGGGTACGCGCCGGCCGGGTTGCCAGAGCTCCGGGAAGCCCTCGCGACCATGCTGACCCACGATGGCACGCCCACGGAGCCCGACGAGGTGTTGGTGACGACGGGCGCCCAGCAGGCGGTCAACCTGGCGACGCAGCTGCTCGTCCGACCGGGTGACGCCGTGGTCGTGGAGTCGCCCAGCTTCGCCGGCACGCTCGACGTGTTCCGCAGCCGTGGCGCCCGCCTGACGCCGGTCGCCGTGGACGACGACGGCGTCGACGTGCGGGGCGTACGGGCCTCGGTGGCGACCAGCCGCCCCGCCGCGCTCTACCTCATGCCCACGTTCCACAACCCGACGGGGGCGCTGCTCGCAGCGCACCGCCGCCGCGAGCTGGCCGAGTTGGCCGCCGAGACGGGAGTGCCGATCATCGAGGACAACGCTCTCGAGAACTGCCCGCTCGACGAGGACCGCCCTCCCTCGATCGCGGCGTTCGCCGGTCCCGATGCCACCGTGCTCACCGCCGGATCACTCGGCAAGGCCGCCTGGGGCGGGCTGCGGATGGGCTGGCTTCGGGGACCACGCGCGCTGGTTGGTCGCCTGGCCGAGCTCAAGGCCATGAACGACCTCGGGTCGCCGCTGTTCGACCAGGCGGTGGCCGCCCGCCTGGTGCCGCAGCTCGATCAGCTCCGGGCCGACCACCGCGCCATGCTGCGCCGCAACCTGGAGCTGATCGGCCGCATCCTCGACGACGTGCTCCCATCGTGGGAATGGCGCCGTCCGAAGGGCGGCCCGTCGCTCTGGGTTCGGCTGCCCGCTGGAAGGGCGTCGGCGTACGCCCAGGTCGCGCTGCGCTACGGCGTCGAGGTCATCCCGGGCGACGTCATGTCACCCACGGGCGAGGACGTGCGCTGCCTCCGGTTCCCGTACTCCGCCGAGCCGCCGGTGCTCGAGGAGACCGTCCGCCGCCTGGCCCAGGCCTGGGAGGCCTACGCACCGAGCGACACGGCGGGCACGAGGCCCCGCACGGTCGTGGTGTGACGGCGTCGATCCCGGTCGGACGCTCGGGGTTTCGCTGGTAGCTTGCAGCCCCGGAAGGTTGCCAGAGCGGACGAATGGGGCGGCCTCGAAAGCCGTTGTGGCCTCCGGGTCACCGTGGGTTCGAATCCCACACCTTCCGCTGGCTGGCAGGTTGGCTGAAGGCCCAGTCCAAGTAGCAAGTTCTCCGATGAGCTCCGCCCCCGGCGAGCACTCCGAGTCACCCGGGGAACATCCCGCGCTGGCAGCGCGAGGTCGGGTCGAGGTGGGCACGCGCGTGGTCGACCGGAGGGTTACACGGGCCGTCCGCCGACGGGTGCGTATGGTTGCCGCGTTGTGACGCGGGCCTGGATCGCCAGGGTGGCGACGCCGGCCATGATCAGCGCGGCCACGTTGAGGCCAAGTTGCAGGGCCGCGCCGCCGACCTCGCTCCACTCCCGATACGCCGTGGCGACACCCACGTTGCTGGCGGCGGGGATCGTCGTCACCGAGACCAGCACGCCGACCAGGGCACCACTGCGTGCCTCGGTGAGCGAGAGCATCCCGACGATGCCGGCCAGCACCGCTACCGCGACCGCCATGCCGTCGGGATGGGAGATGAACGCGGTGAGCTCCCGGTCTCCCAGCTCATACGCCTCGGGTGCGAGTCCGGTGAGTCGGAACACGATCGTCGCGACCAGGGCAGCCGCCGCCGCCACGATCAAACCAGTGCCGAGTGTCACGGCGGCGCCCCGCGCGGGCTGGTGCCGGCGCCGCACGATGGCGACACAGAGCGCGGCGAGGGGCCCGTACTCCGGACCGACCACCATCGCACCGATCACCAGGACCGGCGAGTCGAGCAGGATGCCGACCGCGGCGATGATCGCTGCCACCGCAATGAACGCGAGGAAGGAGACTGTGAGGACCGCCTCCACGCGGGTCCGCGACTCCAGTTCTTCCCAGACCAGCGCGTCGGTACCGTATCCGGGAGCCAGTGCCTCGGCCGCCGCCGCGGCATCTGACACGATGGCCTCGACGGCCTCCACCGTGATCGCACCACGACGATGCACCCCCTGGGTCTGGAGCCACTCGACGACCTCGTTCGCGGCCTCCCGAGCGACGTCGCAGAGAACGACATCCCCTTCGGGACGTGTCGCTGAACCCGATCCCCGGACGATGTGCACGACGCCAGGCGTCGCGCGCAACCGCTCCAGGACCGCGCCGGTCAGCTCGTGCGGAACGATCAGTCTCAGATGCAGCATGCCGACATCCTGACCCGGAGCTTGGACGTGACCATCGCCACCGGGTCGTGGCCATCTCGCCGCCCGAGATCGTGTCGGGGGCGGCGGATCGGGCCCGGGCCGACACCCAGGTCGGCGACGCCGCCACAGGTCGCGTCGAGCCCCGCCAGCTCCGGGAGGGCCCTGAGCAAGGCCCGCTCGAACGGTCGGTGGGACAGCTCGTGCGGTGGCTGTTCGACCTGACCACGGTGGGCGGCACGGCTCGCCCCGGGTCAGCCGGCGTGAGCCGCGACGAAGTCGCGCACCGCAGGGCGGGGGTCGTCGGCGCGCCAGATGAGGGCCAGCTCGCTGGGGCCGAGACCGGCGACGGCGCGGGTGACGACGCCGGCGCGGCGGTAGATGACCGCGTTGCCCGCCGACAGCAGGGCCACGCCGATGCCGTTGGCGACGGCCTCGAACGTCTCGTCGGCGTTGGTCACCTCGGCGGCGATGACGGGCGGCCGACCGTCGCGCTCGGCGACCGCCAGCCAGTGGTCGCGCAGCACGCCTGACGAGGCGGGCAGGGCCAGGAACGGCTCGTCGGCCAGGTCGCCGAACGGCACGGCCTCGAGGCTCACCAGGCGATGGCCGGCCGGCAGGGCGACGTGGCGGTCCTCGGTGGCAACGACCACGCAGCCGAAGCGTTCGGCCGCGCCGGCCAGGGGCAGCCACACGTAGGCGACATCGCTGCTGTGGTCGGCGACACCGGCGGTGGGATCGTGCCAGTCGACCTGGCGGAGTTGGAGCCGCCAGCCCGGTCGCCGCTCGGTGAACCGCGCCGAGACCGCCGGGAGGATGTCGCGGCCGACGCTGGTCGAGAAGCCGACGATGAGCACGGCCTCCGCCCTCGCTGCGGCCTCGGCCACCTCGTGCTGGGCGCCGTCCCACGCCGCCAAGAGCGCGTGGGCGCAGTCGAGGAGCGCCTCACCGGCCGCCGTGAGCGCCACGCTGCGACGATCGCGCACCAGGAGCCTGACCCGGAGCTGGCGCTCCAGCTGGCCGATCTGCTTCGAGAGCGCCGGCTGCGAGACGAACAGCCGCTCGGCCGCCCTCGTGAAGTGCAGCTCCTCGGCCACGGCCACGAAGTAGCGCAGGTCCCTCAGGTGCACGTCCATAACCGTCGGTAATCACAGCAGGTCTTGGACGGCCGGCGCCCGGCGGGCGGACAGTGCACCCATGAGCCCAACCCCCTTGCCCACCCGGACGCTGGGCGACCTGCCCGTGCCCGCCATCGGGTTCGGCGCGATGGTGCTGTCGCCCGGCGTGTACGGCGACATCGACGACGACCGCGCGCTGACCGCCCTGCGACACGCGGTGGATGCGGGCGCGGCGTTCCTCGACACCTCGGACTACTACGGCGGCGGCCACAACGAGGCGCTCGTCGACCGTGCTGTCGCCGGCCGGCGCGACGCGGTCGTCGTGGCGACCAAGTTCGGCCTGAATCTGGCCGATGGCGCGGAGATCCACCGCCTCCCCGTCGGCTACGCGTTCCGCGAGCTGGAGGTGAACGCGGAGCCCCGCTACGTCCGCCGCTATGCCGAGGCGAGCCTGCGCCGCCTCGACACGGACCGCATCGACCTCTACTACCTCCACTTCCCCGACCCGCAGGTGCCGATCGAGGACACCATCGGGGCCGTCGCGGACCTGGTCGCCGGCGGGATGGTGCGCCACGTCGGGCTGTCGAACGTCACCGCCGACCAGTTGCGGCGCGCACACGCCATCCACCCGGTCGCGGCCGTGCAGGTGGAGTGGTCGATGTGGAAGCCGATCCCGACCGGCCTGCTGGCCACGGCCCACGCGCTCGGCGCCGGCATCGTCGCCTGGAGCCCGCTCGGCGGTGGCTTCCTCACCGGCAACGTCGCCAGCCTCGGCGAGGGGGACTTCCGGCACAACGCCCCCCGGTTCCAGGGTGACAACCTCGCCACCAACAACGACCGGTTCGCGCCCATCCGCAAGGTCGCGGCCGATCTGGGCATCACGCCCGGTCAGCTCGCCCTCGCCTGGCTGTTGCACCAGCACCCGGCCGTCGTGCCGATCCCGGGCAGCCGCACGCCGTCCCACATCGACGAGAACCTCGAGGCGGCGCGTGTCGACCTCGACGACGAGACGCTGTCGAACATCGACCGACTCCTCGCAGCAGCCTCGCCCGTGGGCGGCGTGTTGCTGTGACCGCCGAGGCGATCAGCTCCTGACGAGGCGTTCGATCGCCCGAGTGGCCTCCGTCACCTTGTCCGCGGCGTCGGGGGCGCCGGATGCCACGGCGTCGCCGACGCAGTGGTGCAGGTGCTCGTCGAGCAGGCCGACGGCCACGCTCTGCAGGGCGCTGGTGCACGCCGAGATCTGCGTCAGCACGTCGATGCAGTAGGTGTCGGACTCCACCAGGCGCTGCAGGCCCCGCACCTGCCCCTCGATCCGGCGCAGGCGCTTCAGGTAGTCGTCCTTGGTCATGCTGTAACCGGGCACCCGCATACCCTAGCGGGGTATCACCCGATCCGACTGCGCCGGTGGCGGGCGTAGCCTGAAGGGGTGCTCATCGGATCCCACGTCAACCAGGCCGACCCCCTCGCCATCGCCGCCGCCGAGGGCGCCGATCTCGTGCAGATCTTCCTCGGCGATCCCCAGAGCTGGCGCAAGCCGCCGCCCCGGGACGACGTCGAGGAGCTGCGGGCGTCGCCGGTGCCGGTCTACGTCCACGCGCCCTACCTCGTGAACCTGGCGTCGCCAAACAACCGCATCCGCATCCCCTCCCGCAAGATCCTGCAGAACACCTGCGACGCCGCCGCCGAGATCGGCGCCCGCGCCGTGATCGTCCACGGCGGGCACGTCACCGAGGACGACGAGCCGGGCGCCGGCTTCGCCCGCTGGCGCAAGGGCCTGGAGCAGCT
>JBOGHG010000129.1:0-11002 GCA_050744525.1 Acidimicrobiales bacterium
GCTTGGCTCGAAGACTGGCGGGCCAGACTCCGATCCACCATCGCCGCCGAGAAGAGGCGGCCGCCGACGGGTGATTCCCATCGCGGCGCTGCGTCCCTTCACGCACAAGGCATCGGGTGGCCGGCGGCATCGACCAACTCCAGCACCACCAAATGTACAACACCGCGAATTCGCCCCTGTGGGGCGGTCACGGGCCGAAGCATTGCTCAGTAGGCTCGGCGACGGACCGCATTCGATCAGCAGGAAGCACAGGAACAGGAACCGCCGTGCCGTACGTCTACGCCTTCGACCACCGCCACAAGCGCCCGCCAATGGACATGAAGGACCTCCTCGGGGGCAAGGGCGCCAACCTCGCCGAGATGACCTCGGTCCTGCGGTTGCCGGTGCCGCCGGGGTTCACCATCACCACCGACGCGTGCCGCGACTACATGCGGTCGGGGTGGCCGAAGGGCCTCAACGACGAGGTGGCCCGCCACGTCCGCAACCTCGAGCGCCAGATGAAGCGGCGCCTGGGTGACCCGTCGGACCCGCTGCTGGTGAGCGTGCGCTCGGGGGCCAAGTTCTCGATGCCGGGGATGATGGACACCGTCCTCAACCTCGGGCTCAACGACCGCAGCGTGAAGGGGCTGGCGCAGGTCACCGACGACGAGCGCTTCGCGTACGACTCGTACCGCCGCTTCATCGCCATGTACGCCCGGATCGTGCTCGACCTCGACGCCGCCCGCTTCGACGACGAGCTGGAGGACGCCAAGGAGCGCGCCGGCGTCGCGAGCGACGCCGACCTCGATCCCGACGCCCTCAAGGAGCTGTGCGCCACCTACAAGCGCGTCGTGAAGGACGAGACGCGCCGCGCGTTCCCGCAGGACCCGCAGCGCCAGCTCCACGGCGCCATCGAGGCCGTGTTCAACTCGTGGGACAGCCCCCGCGCCCGCGCCTACCGCGACCGCGAGAAGATCCCACACGACCTCGGCACCGCCGTGAACGTCCAGGCGATGGTGTTCGGCAACCGCGACGACGAGTCGGGCACCGGTGTGGGCTTCACCCGCAACGCCGCCACCGGCGAGGACAAGCCCTACGGCGACTTCCTCGTCAACGCCCAGGGCGAGGACGTCGTGGCCGGCATCCGCAACACGCTCGACCTCGACGACCTCGGGAAGCACTTCCCCGGCATCAAGGACGAGCTGTTCGACATCTTCGCCCGGCTCGAGGCCCACTACCGCGACATGTGCGACACCGAGTTCACGATCGAGCGGGGCAAGCTCTGGATGCTGCAGACCCGGGTCGGCAAGCGCACCGGCCGGGCCGCGCTGCGCATGGCGGTCGACATGACCAAGCAGGGCCGGAGACGGGGCTGGTCGATCTCGCGCGACGAGGCGCTGCTCCGCATCAACGAGGACCACGTCGAACAGGTGCTCCACCCCCAGTTCGCATCCGCCGACGTGCAGGTGATCGCATCGGGGCTGGCCGCCTCGCCGGGCGCCGCCGTGGGCAGGGCGTACTTCACCGCCGACGCCGCCGCCGAGGCGGCGGCGAGGGGCGAGAAGGTGATCCTGGTCCGCAACGAGACCTCGCCCGAGGACGTGCACGGGATGCAGGCCTCCCAGGGCATCCTCACCGCCCGGGGCGGGCTGGTCAGCCACGCAGCCGTCGTCGCCCGCGGCTGGGGCATCCCGGCGGTGGTCGGTGCCGACGCCCTGCGGATCAAGGGCGCGGCCTTCACCGTGGGCGACACCACCGTGTCGGAGGGCGACGTCATCTCGCTCGACGGCACCACCGGAAAGGTGGTGCTCGGCGAGGTCGGGCTGTCGGCCAGCGAGGCACCGCCCGAGCTCGACGTCGTCCTCGGCTGGGCCGACACGGTCCGCCGGGGCCGCAATCCGGCCCGCGCCCGCCTCAACGTGCGCGCCAACGCCGACACCGGCGCCGACGCCACCAACGCCCGCGCCCGGGGGGCGGAGGGGATCGGGTTGTGCCGCACCGAGCACATGTTCCTCGGCGACGACCGCTTGCCGATCGTCCGGGAGATGATCCTGGCCGACACGCCCGACGGCGAGGCGGCGTCGCTCGAGAAGCTGCGGGCGGCGCAGCGTTCCGACTTCGTGGAGATCCTCGAGGCGATGGACGGCCTGCCGGTGACCGTGCGGCTGTTGGACCCGCCGCTGCACGAGTTCCTTCCCAGCGTCGAGGAGCTGCGGATCCGGGAGGCGGTCGAGGGCCTGTCCGAGGAGGAGAAGAAGCTGCTGGCCGCCGCCGAGTCGTGGCGGGAGCAGAACCCCATGCTCGGGACGCGGGGTGTGCGCCTCGGCGTGGTCAAGCCCGGCCTCTACGCCATGCAGGTGCGGGCGCTCATGGAGGCGGCGCTCGACCGGGCCAAGGCCGGCGGCAAGCCCGTGGTGGAGATCATGATCCCGCTCACGGTGGCCCGGGAGGAGATGGAGGAGGCCCATGCCTGGGTCACCGACGCCATCGCCCAGGCGCTCAAGGGCTCCCGGCGCCACCTCGACGTCAGCATCGGCACGATGATCGAGACACCGCGCGCCGCCCTGTGCGCGGACGAGATCGCCGAGGTGGCGGACTTCTTCAGCTTCGGCACCAACGACCTCACGCAGATGACCTTCGGCTTCAGCCGCGACGACGTCGAGGCCCGGATGATGCCCGCCTACCTGGCCCGTGGGCTGTTGCGCAGCAACCCGTTCGAGTCCATCGACGAGGGCGGAGTCGGGGACCTGGTGAACGTCGCGGTCGAGCGTGGTCGGTCGACCAACCCCAAGATCAAGCTCGGGGTGTGCGGCGAGCACGGTGGCGACCCGGCGTCGATCGCCTTCTTCCAGCGCGTGGGGCTCGACTACGTGTCGTGCTCACCGTTCCGGGTCCCCGTCGCCCGGCTCGCGGCCGCCCAGGCGATCGTGGGTGCGGGAGGGTCCGAGACGCGTTGATGCTCGAAACGGGCGTTTCCGGGTACTCCGGCGACTGCCTGTAGGCTCTGGGTACCGAAGGGGAGTAGCCCTCGATGTGCGTCATCGTCAGGACGGCCTCGTGCCCGGTGACCACGGCCCCGGTGGCGGGCGAGACCTTCGGCTGGAAGTCCGCCCAGCCAGCCGGAGGCCGCATTGCTCGCCGTCCTAGCTTCCGAGTCGTCGGGTAGCCGAGAGAACTTCGCCAGCTTCGACGTCCCCATCTGGATCTGGTTCGCGTTCCTGGCGCTGATCTCGTTCCTGCTCATCGTCGACCTGTTGCTGGTCCACCGAACGCCGCACGCGCCGACCACCAAGGAGGCGGCGATCGAGTCGGCGGTGTGGATCAGCATCGGCGTCGCCTTCACGGGCGCGATCTTCGCCTG
This sequence comes from Acidimicrobiales bacterium, assembly GCA_050744525.1. GTDB lineage: Bacteria > Actinomycetota > Acidimicrobiia > Acidimicrobiales > VFJN01 > DASQUK01. The sequence continues at coordinate 3,341 of JBOGHG010000129.1, forward strand.
GCACGGGGGCCAGGCGGCCGGCGAGTACATCTCCGGCTACCTGATCGAGAAGAGCCTCAGCGTCGACAACGTGTTCGTGTGGGCGCTCATCATGAGCTACTTCGCGGTGCCAAGGGAGTTCCAGTTCCGGGTGCTGTTCTGGGGCGTCTTCGGCGCGCTCGTGCTGCGCTTCGTCTTCATCTTCGCCGGGGTGGCACTGCTCGAGCAGTTCGAGTGGCTGTTGTTCGTGTTCGGCGCGTTCCTGCTGATCACTGCGGTTCGCCTCGTGCGCCAAGGCGACGAGGAGGTCCACCCCGAGCAGAACCCGGTGCTCCGATTGGTGAGGCGCGTCATACCCTCGACCACCGAGTACAACGGCCAGCACCTGTTCGTGAAGCATGGCCGCAAGCTGCTGGCCACACCGTTGCTGGCGGTGCTGATCGTGGTCGAGTCGAGCGACGTGGTCTTCGCCGTCGACTCGATCCCCGCCATCCTGGCGGTCAGCCGCGAGCAGTTCATCGTCTTCAGCTCGAACGCCTTCGCCATCCTCGGCCTGCGGGCGCTCTACTTCCTGCTGGCCGACCTGCGCGACCGGTTCCGCTACCTGCAGGAGGGCCTGGCGGTCATCCTCGCCTTCGTCGGCGTGAAGATGATCATCTCCGAGTGGTACCACATCGACACCTTTGTCAGCCTCGGCGTCATCGCCTTGGTGCTGACCGTCTCGATCTGGCTGTCGATGCGCAAGGAAGACATCGAGGCGGTGGCCGAGGCCCAGGCCGTCGGGTCCGGGTCGGGCGACGGCCAAGGTACCGACGGCAAGGCTGCGGACGGCATGGGCGCCGCTGCCGACACCCGGGAGCAGGCGACTCCGAAGCGCGGCGCTCAGAGCTGATCCCCCTACCGACTCGGCGTGTGACCCGGCGGATCGGAGGGGCGGCGACCGGTCACAGCCATCCACGCCCTGGCACGATCCGGGTGGGGAGAACCCAGCGAGGGACGGTCACGGTGGCCGCCGCGCCACCGCGACCGTCCCTCGGGGAGCTTGTGCCTCATCAGGCGACGTCTGCCGCGTTCACGACGGTCAGCGCCGCCGCTCGCGGCGTCCTCCTCCTCGACTGGGGCCCCACCCAGCCTTCGTCGTCGTCCTTGCGAGCGACGACCCTGCCTCGCCGTGAACATCGCCAACGTCACCTGATGAGGCACTTGCCTCACGAGGCCCGGCGATAGCGACGCACGGCCAGGGGACCGAACACGGCGATGAGCCCGAGCGACCAGGCGATCGAGCCGACCACCGACCAGCCGATGGCCTGGTCGAGGACCAGGTTGCGGGCGGCATCGACGGTCACCGTGACCGGCTGGTGGTTGGCGAAGACCTGCAGCCAACCGGGCATGAACGACGTGTCCACGAAGGCCGACGATGCGAACGTGAGCGGGAAGAGCATGGGGAAGATCGCTGCCTGTGCGGCTTCGCCGTTGGAGGCGCGCAGCCCGATCGTCGCCACGACCCACGACAGCGAGTAGGCGAACAGCAGCACGAGAATCAGGGCCGCCAGGTACGCGGCGACGCTGCCGTGGATGCGGAAGCCCACGATCACGCCGACGACCGTCATGAGTACCAGGACGAAGACGTTGCGGGTGGCGTCGGCCATGGTGCGCCCGGCCAACACCGCCGACCGGGCCATGGGCAGCGATCGGAACCGCTCGATGATCCCCTTGTGCAGGTCTTCGGCGAGGGCGATGCCGGTGCCGGCGGCGCCGAAGACCGCCGCCTGCACGAAGATCCCGGGCATCAGGTAGTCGACGTAGCTGATCGACGGGTCCGCGAGCTGGATCGAGTTGCCGAACACATAACGGAACAAGAGCACGAACATGACCGGCTGGATCGTCGAGAACACCAGCAGCTGGGGCAGCCGCACGTAGGTCAGCAGGTTGCGCCACGTCATGGTCACGGCATCGGCAACGGCGTAGCGATGGGCGCTGCGCCGCACCGTCACCGGTGCCGGCCCGGGGGCGTCGGGGGAGACGGTGGGGGTGAGCGTGGTGGAGGTCATGCGGCACCTCGAGCCAGTCGACCGGCCTCTTCGCCGGCCGGGTTCGGTTCATCCAGGGTCTCGTCGCCGGCTCGGTGACCGGTGAGCGACAGGAACACGTCGTCGAGGCTGGGTTCGCGCACCGCGAGTCCTGCGGGGGCGATTCCCGCACCGTCGAGCGTGCGCAGCACCTCGACGACCGCACGAGCCCCGTCGTCGACGGTGAGGTCGAGCGAACTGCCCTCGAGGCGGACGGCGCCGTCACCGGCCGGCGAGCCGGCGTTGGCGGTGGCGAGCGGTTCGAGCAGCGTCGCGGCGCGCACGCCGGCGGCCGGGTCCTCGAGGGTGATCTCGACGACCGTGCCCCCGAGACCGGCCTTGAGCTGGGCGGGCGTGCCCTCGGCGATGACGTGGCCGCGGTCGACGACGGCGATGCGTTCGGCCAGTCGGTCGGCCTCCTCGAGGTACTGGGTGGTCAGTAGGAGCGTGGCTCCCTCGGCGACAAGCTCTTCGATCACGCGCCACAGCTCGCTGCGGCTGGCCGGGTCGAGGCCCGTGGTGGGTTCGTCAAGGAACAGGACCGGGGGACGGTGGACGAGGGCCGCCGCCAGGTCGAGCCGGCGCCGCATGCCGCCGGAGTAGGTGCGCACCGGCCGCTGGGCGGCATTGCTGAGCCCGAAGCGCTCCAGCAGCTCGTCGGCGCGGGGGATCACCTCGCCGCCGGGGAGGTGCGTCAGGCGGCCGACCAGCCGCAGGTTCTCGCGGCCGGTGAGGTTCTCGTCCACGGCCGCGTACTGCCCGGCGAGGCCGATGCTTTCGCGCACCGCCTGGGAGTGGCGGGTGACGTCGAGCCCGAGCACCTCGGCCCGGCCGCCGTAGGGGCGGAGGATGGTGGTGAGGATGCGCACGGCGCTGGTCTTGCCGGCGCCGTTGGGTCCGAGCAGCCCGTACACCGTGCCCGGAGAGACGAGCAGATCGATGCCGGCGAGGGCATGGACCGTTCCGAAGCTCTTGGTCAGGGCTTCGGCCCGTATGGCGGCTTGGGGGGACATGTGGATGATCGTGGCACGGATCATTGATCTGAGTCAACGATCTTTCCTTATAAAAGGTTGAGTCTAGGCAAACAGTAGTTGCATCCGGTACCATCGCGGTGGTGGACGAGACCGCGAGAGCCGCTGTTGCCAAGGAGGTGACCCAGGCGCTCGCGGAGCTGTTCTTCTCCGCCGAGAACCAGCAGCGGTTCCACGGCACCGCCGACGAGCTGGGCTTGACGCTGCCCATGCTCAAGGGCCTGCTCGCGCTCGAACCGGGCAGCGGCCTGCCGATGCGCAGCCTCGCCGAGTTGTGGCATTGCGACGCGTCGTTCGTAACGGTCATGGTCGACGGGCTCGAACACCGGGGCCTCGTGGAACGCCGGGTCGCCGACTACGACCGCCGCATCAAGACCGTCGAGCTGACACCCGAGGGCGCCGCCACCCGCGAGCGGGCGCTCGACCTGGTGTACGCGCCGAGGGCGGGATTCCTGGCGCTCACGACCACCGAGCAGGCGGCGCTGGCCAAGCTCCTCCGCAAGATGATCGAGGCGCAGGCGGCCCACGACGAGCAACTGCTCGACGATCCCGAGGTCCGTGCCGGGATGCGGACGATGCGACAGCAGCGAACCCGCGACTACCGGGCCCGGGCCGAGGGACCGGGCTCGGGCAGCGACTGGCGCGCCCACCTCGAGCAGCACCGCGACGAGCTGCGGCGCCTCAAGCGCGAGGTCGACCGGGTCAAGGCCGACATGAAGGCACAGGCGCGGCGGGCGGCGGAGGACGCAAGGGCGGCGAAGGACGAGGCCAAGGCGGCGGCGCGCGACGCCGCGGCGCCGCTCAGTGGCGGCGGCCGGCGCCGGTAGCGAGCTCGAGGGTCCACCAACCCCGCTGGCCAGCCGGCATGTGCCGGTAACCTCGCCCCCGATGGGCATCCTCGACGAGGACGTGGCTGCGGTACGGGCCGCGTCCGACATCGTCGGGGTGATCAGCCAGTACACCCCGCTGCGCCGGGAGGGGCAGCGCTGGAAGGGCCTGTGCCCCTTCCACAGCGAGAAGACGCCGTCGTTCTCCGTCAACGCCAACGAAGGCGTGTGGTACTGCTTCGGCTGCCAGGCCCGGGGCGACGTCATCACCTTCGTGCGCGAGGTCGAGCACCTGGGATTCCCCGAGGCGGTCGAGTGGCTGGCGGGCAGGGCGGGCATCACCCTGCGCTACTCCGACCGCAACGAGGCCGAGGGCCGCAAACGCCGGGCCAGGCTCGTCGACATCGTGGGCCGGGCCGTCGCCTGGTACCACGAGCGCCTGCTGTCGGCCCCCGACGCCGGCGCGGCGCGGCGCTACCTGCGGGAGCGCGGCCTCGACGGCGACGTGGTGCGGGAGTACCGGCTGGGCTGGGCTCCCCACGCCTGGGACGCGCTGTGCCGGGCCCTGCGCCTCGACGAGCCCGACGCCCGCGACACCGGCCTGGGCCGCGTCAACCAGCGGGGACGCCTCCAGGACCACTTTCGGGCCCGGGTGCTGTTCCCCATCCACGACGCCGAGGGGCACCCGGTGAGCTTCGGTGGGCGGATACTGCCGGGGACCGAGGGCCCCGGGAACCAGGGCAAGTACAAGAACACCACCGAGACCCCGCTGTACAGCAAGAGCCGGGTGCTCTACGGGCTCGACCGGGCCAAGTCCGGCATCGTCCGGGACGGCACGGCCGTCATCTGCGAGGGCTACACCGACGTGATCGGGTTCCACCGGGCGGGGGTGCTCCTGGCCGTCGCCACCTGTGGAACCGCCCTCACCGACGATCACGTGGCGCTGCTCCACCGCTTCGCCGCCCGCCGGCTGGTCCTGGCGTTCGACGCCGACAGCGCCGGCCTGGCCGCCGCCGAGCGGTTCTACCGGTGGGAGCGCCAGCACGAGCTCGAGGTGGCCGTTGCCGACCTGCCGTCGGGACAGGACCCCGCCGACGTGGCCCGGTCCGACCCCGAACGGCTCGTGGCCGCGGTGGACAAGGCGACGCCGTTCCTGCGCTTCCGCCTCGACCGGGCGTTCGCGGCCGCCGACCTGTCCAGCAACGAGGGACGGGCCCGGGCGGCGGAGCGGGCGCTCGCGACCATCGCGGAGCATCCGACCGACCTCGTGCGCGACCAGTACGTCATGGACGTCGCCTCCCGCTGCCGGATCGAGCCCGACCGGCTGCGGGCCCAGCTCGATCGCTTGCGGTCACGGCCGCGACCGGAGACGGGGCCCGCCGGCGCGCCCCGAGGTCCACGGACCGCCGGGCGGGCCATCCCCAACGAACCCGCGGAGCCGCGGCGTGATGACCCCGAGTCTGGTGGTCCCGCCACCGGCGTGACCCGCGGGTCGCCCGTCGGTGCCCCGCCCGGCCGGAACGGCGTGCGCCAGTCCGAACAGGAAGGACCGGCGGCCGAGGTGCTGCGCCACGCCATCCACGATCCCGGGTCCGTCTCCCGCTGGCTCGCCGGCGATCTCTTCGATGACCCCGTGCAGGCCGGTGTCTACCAGGCCCTCCTCGACGCCGACACCCACACCGCTGCACTGGCGGCCGCCCCGCCCCGGGTTGCAGACCTGCTGGCCCGCTTGCTGGTCGAGGAGCCGACGTCCGAGCCGTTCGATGCCGTCCGCCGCCTGCTCACCGAGGTGGCCCGCCGCCGGATCGGCACCCTGCGTCTGGTGGGTGCAACCACCGACGATCCGGCTCGGGCGCTCTCCGATCTGGCGTTCCTCAACCGCGCGATCGACGACCTCCGTGATCCAACGGCCGCGGCTGACTCGGCAGATCGGTTGCTAGCCTGGCTGGGCCAACGGGTTGGAGACGGGGGATGACCGATACGCCATCGACGCTCGACGCCTGGAAAGGTTCGGTGGACGACGAGCTCACCAAGCTGCTCCGGCGGGCGGGCACGCGAGGCCGGTTGACGCAGCACGATGTGGTCCGCGCCCTGCCCAACATCGAGTTGACCCCCGAGGTGGTCGAGGAGATCCTGCGCCGATGTCGGGAAGCCGGCATCGAGATCGACGACGTGTTCGGCGACCTCGACGACCTGCGCGGTGCCCGTTCCGAGGGTCCCGGCCTGCCGGGGGCCGACCTGGTCCTCGGCGACAGGGCGGCACCCAACGTCGTGGTCCTCAACGCCGAGCACACGACCAGCAGCGCCTCGCGGGCGCGCCGCCTGTCGGCCACGCTGCGCCGCCGGAGCCGCCTGTCCGCCGATCGGGGGCTGGAGCGGGGCGTGGGAACGTCCGATCCGGTGCGCATGTACCTGCGCGAGATCGGCCGGGTCCCGTTGCTCACCGCCGTCGAGGAGGTCGAGCTGGCGCGGCGCATCGAGGGCGGAGCCGAGGCGTCCGAGCGCCTCGCCGACCTCGACGCCGTCGGCGCGCTGGGTGACCTGCCCGCCGACGAGTCCCGGGCGCTGCAGCGCCTCGCCGACGACGGTGACGAGGCCAAGAGCGCGCTGATCCAGGCCAACCTGCGGCTGGTCGTGTCGATCGCCAAGCGCTACGTGGGCCGCGGCATGCAGTTCCTCGACCTCATCCAAGAGGGGAACATGGGGCTCATGCGGGCGGTCGAGAAGTTCGACTACACGAAGGGCTTCAAGTTCTCGACCTATGCCACCTGGTGGATCCGCCAGGCGATCACGCGCTCGATCGCCGACCAGGCCCGCACCATCCGGATCCCGGTCCACATGGTGGAGTCGATCAACCGGGTGCACCGGATGCAGCGCCAGATGGTCCAGGAGCTCGAGCGTGAGCCCACGGTCGACGAGCTGGCCGACGCGGTGGGCATGACCGCCGACCGGGTGCGGGAGATCCAGCGGATCTCGCTCGACCTGCTGTCGCTCGACGCGCCAGTGGGTGAGGAGGACGACTCGTACCTCGCCGACTTCATCAAGGACGACGGCGCCGAGGAGCCCCTCGACGCCGCCACCCGGCAGATGCTGCAGGAGGCGGTCAAGGAGGTCCTCGACGAGCTCAACCAGCGGGAGAAGGAGGTCGTGGTCATGCGCTTCGGCCTCGACGACGAGCAGGCTCGCACCCTCGAAGAGGTGGGCAGGCAGTTCGGCGTCACCCGCGAGCGGATCCGCCAGATCGAGTCGAAGACGCTGGCCAAGCTGCGCCACCCGCACCGCTCGCAGAAGCTCCGCGATTACCTCGAGGGCGAGTAGCGGGCTTCATCGGCGTGCATCGAGCCTGATTGTCATACCCCGTGGGGATAATGCGGGGTATGGGATACCGAGGCAAGGTCGCCGAACGAGAGCGGGCACGGGACCTGCGGGCGCAGGCGTGGACGATCAACGAGATCGTCGCTGAGCTCGGCGTCTCCAAGAGCAGCGTGAGCATCTGGGTCCGCGACGTCGAGTTCGACGAGGCCGCCCGGGCGGCGCGGGCGGGAGCGCACCGCAACCGGGGCGCGAGGAAGAGGCGACCACACCGCCAACGCAAGGAGAAGCTCGCGCAGATCGAGCGGCTGATGATGGAGGGGCGCCAGCGCATCGGGTGGGTGTCCGATCGAGACCTCCTAATCGCGGGGACGGCGTTGTACGCGGGTGAGGGCGGGAAGACCGACGGCGGGGTGAGCTTTGCAAATAGCGATCCACGCATGA
>JBOGHG010000130.1:0-10817 GCA_050744525.1 Acidimicrobiales bacterium
CGCCGAATGACGCCGAAGCACGGGTTGCACAGCGTGAAGCTCCGAGCGAAGTGCCGCACGCGCGCCACCGGATCTGGCGAGCCCAGGTGAAGGTTGTCCTCGTGATGCCGGACGAGCCCGCCGGCGCCGTCGATGATGTCGGTGCGGGGGTATGCGATGACGACTGCGGGTTCGGCGTCGAGCACCTCCACGCAGCGTCGGAGGTAGCCGGGGCGGAGCAGGTCGTCATACCCCGCCCACTTGAAGTAGCGGCCGCCCGCCAGGTCGACGAGCTGGTTGTAGTTGCGCGCCGCACCCAGGTTGCGCTCGTTGCGCACGTAGCGGACACGCGGGTCACGCGCCGCATATGACCTGGCGATCTCTTCGGTGGCGTCGGTCGAGGCGTTGTCCGAGATGATCAACTCGAGACCGTCCACATCCTGCCCGAGGATGCTGTCGAGGGTCTCGGCCATGTACCGCGCACCGTCGAGCACCGGCATGCCGACGCTCACCACGGGCGTGCCGCCACCGCGGCTCGCCACGGTCACGACTCGGCGCCCACGGCCTCGGGCTCGTAGACGAGGACCCGGTCGGATCGCTCCCCGCCCTCGTAGCCGCGGTCGTAGCGGCGGACCACGTCCTCGGGCATGGGGGCCAGGTCGGAGCAGCGCACGAAGTCACGCAGCGATGTACCCCGCGGCGCCGAGTCCACGTTGGCGGCGCCGCGCCCGGCGCGCAGGTCGGCCAGGTTGACCGTCCGGAAGTCGATGCTGAAGCGCGCCCGGCCAGACGTGTTGGGCACCGTGGAGTGCATCTGCGCACCCGAGAACAGCACGATGCCGCCGACGTCGCATACGACCCGCACCTGCGGATCCAGCTCGACACGCTCCTCGGCCTTGGGCTGCTTGCGCGTGTCGGACGTGATGTGCTTCGACGCGTCCTTACGCCCGACCGCGTTCCACTCGTAGTAGTCGAACTCGGCCGAGCCGTTGCGAACGCCCTCGGACCAGTAGCGGGGGTGGAAGGCCATCGAGCTCTCGGTGTCGAAGGGAAAGATCGGCAGCCACCAGTTGAGCTGCGCCATCGGCGCCGAGTACCAGGTGTCGCGGTGGGGGTGGTGGGCGTAGCCCACGCCCGAGGTCAGGTACCCGTCGCTGGTCACACCTCGAAGACGCGGCACGTCGACGTAGGTCTCGTCGGCGTCGCACCCCACGTCGACCAGCACGTTACGCAGCAGCTCGCGGGTGCGGGGATGGTGGATGAAGGCCGGCTTCACCGGACCGAAACGGGCCACCCATTCCTCGACCGGCATGTGGTACTGAGCCTCGACGGGATCGTGGGGGGCGAACGCCTCGACGATCATCTCCCGGGCGAAGTCGCACAACGCCTGAGTGGTGCGGCGCGGCGTGAAGGCGAAGAGCTGACCGTCGTAGAGGCGCTCGAGCCGCTGCGCGTCCGTCAGCCGGGGATCGACATAGACGGTGTGCATCCCTGTCCTCTCCTCGTTGTCACACGACCGCGATGGCCGTGTCGAGCCCAGAGCCCGCCAGAGCACCTCGGATCTCGTCATGGTAGTTGGGGTTCATGATGATGACCAGGTCCGGGTCGGTCTGGGCCAAGTCGTCAGGACCGATCACCGCCTGCCCGGTCCCGGGGACGAAGCGACCCCGCTTTCGGGGGTTGACGTCGACGACGTCGGCGATGCCGGCGCCGCCGGGCACGACGTTGAGGAAGGTGACGCCCTTGGCGCCTGCGCCCCACAGCGCCAGCCGCTGGCCGACGCGTGAGGCGTGGTCAAGGCGTTCCGCCCACCGTTCGAGCGTGTCGCGGTGCCGTTGCGCGAAGCCCGCCGCGAGGTCGAGGACCTCCGCCACCTCATCCGCCGAGGGGTCGGAGACCGGGTTCTGCCCGTCCGTGGCCCGAGCCTCGGTCCACAGGAACTGGCCGCCGAACGAGGTCCCGAAGGCGGTTGGAGCGAAGCCGCAGCCCTCGACCAGGTGTCGGAGCGCGGTGGCGGTGAAGTAGCCCACATGGGGGTAGATGACGTCCCAGAGGCCCGCGGGAGTCAGCACGTAGCTGGCATCGGGGACCTCCGCGTAGAGGACCGTTCCCTCGTTCGACGCCAGGTGGATGCTCTGCAGCATCCGCGCTGGTTCGGCGAGGTGCTCGAGGACGTGACGGAGGCACACCAGGTCCGGCGTCGCCGCCACGGCCCCCGAGAAGTATTCGGGGATGAACGTGACCTGCTCCGCGGCGTCGTCCTGCTCGCCGGCGTACGTGGGGTCGTAGCCCCAGCCCCGGTTGCCTCCGAGCCGGCAGAGCAGCCGCAGGAAATCGCCCTTGCCCGATCCCACCTCGAGGACCGAGCGCCCCCGCAGGTCGTGCCGCTCGACCAGCCGGCGGGCGAGCTCCTCGGCGTAGCGCTCGAACGTGGGCGAGAAGTGCAATGAGTTGTCGTAGATGCCCTGGTAGCCGATCAGGCCATCGTCGTAGGCGGCGTTGCGCAGCATCGAGCACGACGGGCAGGCCACCAGATCGATGTCGCCGCGGGCGGCCGTCGCCGCCTCGGCGCGCGTGTCCCACAGCACCCCACACATGACCGGCACGTCGCGGACGGTCACGACGGCACGTTCGTCACGGTTGCCGCACGCCGGGCAGGGGAGCCGCGGCCGCCCTCCGGCGCGTGACGCCGCGGCATCGTCGCAGCAGAGCTGGCTCATACTGCCACCAGCTCGGCGCCGACCCCCACGCGGTCCAGGTCGGCTCGGACCTCGTCGCGGTAGATGGGGTTCATCAGGAACACGACGTCCGGGCCGATCTCGCGCAGGCGCTCGGGCGCGACGATCTCCAGTCCGGCGCCGGCGATGAACTTGCCCTGCATGTGCGGGTTGATGTCGACCAGGCAGGAGATGTCGCCGCCGGCCTGCAACGTGTTGACGTAGGTGACCCCCTTGGAGCCGCCTCCCCAGACGACGGCGCGGCCGCCGCCGGTGGCGACCTCGCGCAGCTGTGTGCGCCAGGCCTCGAGCCGAGGTGGCAGCTCGCGGGCGAAGCGCTCGACCGACGCCGCGAGGACGGCGAGGTCGTCCTCGATCGGCAGCGGCTCACCCTGCGCGGGCGTCGTCGACGGGACGGCGTCGATCGTCAGGTACTGGTCGTCGTACTCCCGGCGCACGTCGAGGACCTCGAACCCGGTGCGCCGGAACAGCCGCGCCAACGACCCCGCGCTGAAGTAGGAGCAGTGCTCGTAGTAGACGTCCCAGAAGGCGAGGTCGTCGAGCACCCGCTGCACATCGGGCAGCTCGAAGAGCACGATCGTCGCGAGCCGGTCGCCGATCGCGGCTCGCACGGTGCCCATGAAGTCGGCCACGGGGTGGATGTGCTCCAGCGTGTGCCGGCAGATGACGACGTCGGCGGCGAGGTCGGCGTACCTCTCGCTGTACAGGTCCTGGATCAGCGTGATGCGGCCGTCGGGATCGTCGAGGCGGTCGTGGCGGGCGCTGGGGTCGACCCCGACGCCCTTGTTGTCGCCGAGCTCGCAGATCGCCTGCAGGAAGGACCCCTTGCCGCAGCCGATCTCCAGGACGGTCTTGCCTCGGATGTCGTACGTGTCGATCCAGCGCTGCGCCAAGGCCTCGGCGAAGGCACGGAAGCGAGGCGAGTAGGCCTGGCTCTCTTCGTAGTGGCCGGAATACGCGTTGAGGGCCACGTCGAAGGCCGTGTTGGTGATGAAGCCGCAGGCGGGGCAGAACGCGATGCGCATGTCACCGCGGGGGAGGGCCAGCGCCTCGTCGCGCGAGTCGAGCATGAGGACGCTGTGGGATGGCACGCTCGCCTGCTCGTGGAACACACGCAGGCCGCCGGCGTGGCACGCAGGGCAGCGCGACGAGGTTGAGCGAGGGGTCACGCCACGACCTGGGGCTCGGGGACGGGCACGATGAACCGGCCGCCGGCCCGGCGGTATGCCGCCTGTTGACCCAGGATCTCGTCCTTGAAGTTCCAGGCCAGCAGCAGGGTGTAGTCGGGCCTGCGCTCCGGCAGGGCTTCCGGGCCCACGATCGGGATGTGTACGCCGGGCATGAGCAGGCCGTGCTTGTGGACGTTGCGGTCCACGACGAAATCGACGAGGTCCGTGCCGATGCCGGCGAAGTTGACCAGGGTCGCCCCCTTGGCGGCGGCACCGTACGCGGCGATCGTGCTGCCTTCCGCCTTGAGATCACCCAACAGCTCCAGCAGGTCGTCGCGGATGGCGTTGACCCTGGTGGCGAAGTTCTTGTAGTAGCCGATGTCGAGCATGCCCATCTCTCGCTCATCCCGCAGGTAGGCGGTGACGGCTTCGCTGGGTTCGTTCCGGGTGCCGAGGTGCCAACGCAGCGTGCCGCCGTGCAGGTTCGGGAAGTGCTCGACGTGATTGAGGAACAGTCCGTTGCGGCGCACGAGGGCGTCGACGGCCGAGCAGGAGAAGTAGCAGTGGTGCTCGTGGTAGATGGTGTCGAACTCGCCGTGGTCGATGAGGTCGCGCACGTACGGGTTCTCCACGGTCACGACGCCGCCGTCCTTCAGGAGCTCGCGGTAGCCGGCGACGAAGCCGTTGAGGTCGGGCACATGCGCCATCACGTTGTTGGCGACGATCACGTCGGCCCGCCCCCGTTCGGCGGCGATCCCGCGGGCCAGGTCCTCGCCGAAGAACTCGGCGAGCGTGGGGACGCCGGCGGCGGCCGCCGCCTCGGCCTGCGTGGGCGCCGGGTCGATCCCGAGGACCGCGATGCCGTGCTCGACGAAGTTGCGGAGCAGGTAGCCGTCGTTGCTGGCCACCTCGACCACGAAGCTGTCGGGCCCGAGGCGCTGGCGTTCGATCAGACCCAGGGCATGGTCTCGAGAGTGCCGCAGCAAGTCGTCCGAGAACGACGAGAAGTAGAGGTAGTTGTCGACGAACAGCTTCTCCGGAGGCACCTCCTCCGTGATCTGCACCAGCGAGCAGGAGCGGCAGAACGCCACCTCGAGCGGAAACGTCTCGTCGGCACCCGGCGGCGTGTCGGCGGGGACGAGGTTGTCGGCCAGCGGGGTGTCGCCGAGGTCGAGGAACACGGTCGGCCCGGGCTCGCCGCAGGAGCGGCAGACAACGTCCTCACGCATGTATCGGCTCCCCGGCCAGCTCGGTCGGGCGAAGGTCGGCCGTCAGCCGACCACCCACCAACCCGCGCTTGATGTGCTCGATGCGCTGGAGGCGGGCGCTGGTGATGTCTTCGGGGGCGAGGCCGACGGTCTCGAAGGCCGTCCTGAGCTGCTCGGCGCCCGCCCGCACCGTCCACCGGGGATCGAACGAAGGCAGCGTGGTGACGAGCTTGTCGCAGTTGACCCTGTAGTTCCGGATGTCGGGCCCGGCCGTGGCGGCGAACGTGATCCTGCTGCCGGGCACCACCTCGGCCACGATGTCGGCAACGTCGCGGATGCGGTAGTTCTCCTCGGTCCGCCCGACGTTGAACGCCTGGTCGTGGACCAGGTCACGAGGCGCCTCGAGGACGGCCAGGAACGCGAGCGAGATGTCCTCGATGTGCACGAGCGGCCTCAGCGGCGTTCCGTCGCTCTTCAGGAACACCTCACCTGTGGCGTACGCGTAGGCGACCAGGTTGTTGACCACGAGGTCGCCACGTAGGCGCGCCGACATCCCGTAGGCCGTGGCGTTGCGGAGGTAGGTGGGGCTGAACGCATCGTCGGCCAGCTCGTGCAGGTCGCGCTCGGCGAGGACCTTGGAATGACCGTAGGGGGTCACGGGATTGAACTCGGCCGCTTCGTCCAGGGTGTCGTCGCCTGCGGCGCCGTAGAGGCTGCACGACGACGAGAACAGGAATCGCTCGACGCCGGCGGCCTTGGCCGCCTCGGCGAGGTTGACCGTGCCCCTGTGGTTGATGTCGTACGTGCAGTCGGGGTTGAGGTCGCCGAGGGGATCGTTGGAAATCCCCGCCAGGTGCACCACTGCGTCGACGCCCTCGAGGATGTCGGAGCCGACGTCGCGGACGTCCGCCCTGATCTCGGCGATCCCGCAGGAGCCGTTGGGGCCCAAGGTGCAGTCGGCGAACAGGAACGTGTCGAGGCCCACGACGTCATGGCCCGCCTCGACCAGCATCGGTGCGAGGACCGTGCCGATGTAGCCGTTGTGACCCGAGACGAGGACCTTCATCGCCACACCTTCCAGGGCGCCTCGTCCCCGTCCCACAGGTCTTGCAGCAACCGCTTGTCCCGCAGGGTGTCCATGCACTGCCAGAAGCCCTCGTGGCGGAACGCCATGAGCTGGCCATCCTTGGCGAGCTGCTCCAGAGGCTCCTTCTCCCACTGGGTCTCGTCACCGGCGATGTAGTCGAACACCTCGGGCTCGAGCACGAAGAAGGCGCCATTGATCCAGCCCTCGCCGGTCTGGGGCTTCTCGGAGAACTCGGCGATCTGGTCGCCGTCCAGCTCGAGGTGGCCGAACCGAGCCGGAGGGCGCACCGCGGTCAACGTGGCGAGCTTGCCGTGCGTCCGATGGAAGTCGAGCAGGACCGAGATGTCGACGTCCGAGACCCCGTCGCCCCAGGTCAGCATGAACGTCTCGCCACCCAGGTACGGGGCGAGGCGGCGGATCCGGCCGCCCGTCAGCGTGGGTTGGCCGGTGTCGATCAGCTCCACCGTCCAGTCGTCGCGCGGACCGTCGTGGATCTGCACGTCGCCGTTGCCGAGGTTCACGGTGACGTCGCTCGCCAGCGAGCAGTAGTCGACCATGTAGCGCTTGATGTGCTCGCCCTTGTAGCCGAGCGCGATGACGAAGTCGCGGTGGCCGAAGTGGGCGTAGTGCTTCATGATGTGCCACAGGATCGGCCGGCCGCCGATCTCGACCATGGGCTTCGGCTTGACCTCGGTCTCCTCGGCCAACCGAGTGCCCACACCGCCGGCCAGAATGCCGACCTTCACGGTGTCCTCCATGTAGCTGTCACGCGGCGATCGTCCATGCCGCGACGAAGACGACGCCTGGTTCGCGCTCGGGAGCGACGCAGGACACGCAGCCCCCGGCTCGCCACCCGTCCCAGCGTGGCCCAGAGGATCATCAGGTCCAGCCCGATGGACCAGTTCTCCACGTAGAACAGATCGAGTCGCCGGTAGGCGCCGAAGGCCGGGTTGTCACGGGCCTCGATCTGCCACAGGCCGGTGATGCCGGGTCGAACGCTGAGGCGCTGCGAGCGCAGCTCCTCATCGAACTTCGCTGCCTCGCTTGCGAGCGCCGGCCGAGGCCCGACCAGGCTCATCTCGCCCCGAAGGACGTTGATGAGCTGAGGTAGCTCGTCGATGCTGGTGTCGCGCAGGAACCGCCCGACCTTCGTCACCCGCGGATCGTCGTCGACCTTGAACAGGGGCCCGTCACGACGCTGGTTCAGCCGCTGAAGCTCGGCCAGCCGGTGCTCGGCGTCCGGGACCATCGTGCGCAGCTTGAAGACGCGGAACCTCCGGCCATGCCGCCCGACCCTGTCGTGCGCGAACAACACGGGCCCGCCGTCCTGGACTTTCACGGCCAGGGCCGCCAGAGTCAGCAGCGGTGACGCCAGCACCAGGCACAGCGCCGCCACCACCACGTCGAGCGCCCGCTTCGCCGCGGCATGCCAGCCGGCAGGCTTGCTCGGCTCCAGGGTCAGCACCGGTTCGTGGGCCAGCGTCTGCCACCGCAGGCGGCGGTGGGCGACGCCCCGGATGCCCGCGGAAAGCTGGACCTCCACGCCCGCCGCGGGGAGCTGCCTGGCGAGGCGCTGGAGGTCACGGTAGGGCACGGCGGTGCCGGCGATGACCACGTCCGTCACCCCGGTTCGGGTCACGACCGGGACAGCGTCGTCGAGATCGCCCAGCCAGGGCACCCGGTCGCCCAGCGAGCCCACGAGGTGGTCGGGAGAGGCCACCACGCCCAGGACCCGATAGCCCAGCTCGGGGTGGTCCTCGAGCAGCTCCTCCAGGGCGGCGGCCTCGTCGTTGCCGCCGATCAGCACCACCGGACGCGAAAAGCGACCCGTGGCGCGATTGGCTCGGAGCCAGGTGCTGTAGGCCGTGCGGACGAGGGTCAGCGTGCCCAGCGCGATTCCGGCGCAGGCCGCCAGGCGGGCGCTCGGTGGGGAGGCGCCGTCGAGGACGACAGCGGCCAGTGCGGCGGCGGCGGTGCCGACCAGCACCGCCGGCACGGCGCTGCGAACATCTCGGACCGTGCCGCGGACAGCACCAGATCGGTAGAAGCGCTGTGCCGACAGGGTCGCCAGCGTCACGCCCACCGCGGCGGCCGCGATGGCGAGCCGCCGACCCGGCGTCCCGGTGGCCAGGACGGCCGTCCACGCAACACCCAGAGAGATCGCGTCGGCCACCACCAACCGGTTGCGCAGCATCTGCTGTTGGCGGAGGAGATCCAGCGCGAGGAGCACGGGCTCGGCCGCGGACGGCCGGCCGGTGGGTCCAGCCCGGGACGTCCCGCGGAAGTCCCGCAATGGGGTAACAGTATCCTCCAGCATTCGCCCGCCCTTCCGCCTCGTTGCGTCCCGCGACGCCCACGGCCTGTCCGAAACCGCGAAAGCCACAGATTGGGTCCGACGCTACACCGACCGACTGCCCACGCAAAGTGGCTCTCATCTCGACCAACGGGCAGCCATGGCTAGGATCCTCGCCGTGACGGGCGACCCTACGGCCGCTGTCGACCGCTCTGCGACGTCGGCGGCCGAACGAGCCAACGGCGTCGACGGGCGGGTGATCAGCGTCGTGGTCGTGTCGTTCAACACCCGAGCGTGGATCCTGCGCTGCCTCGCCTCGCTGTCGACCGCCACCCGGCGCCACGAGCTGGACGTGATCGTCGTCGACAACGGCTCGACGGATGGCTCGGCTGATGCGGTTGCCGAGGCGTTTCCTGACGTGTGCCTGATCCGTAACCTCGACAACACCGGCTTCGCCCGGGCGGTCAACGCCGGCTCGACCGTCGCCCGCGGTGACTACCTGCTGCTGGTCAACCCGGACGGCTACCTCGAGCCCGGCTGCATCGATGCGCTCGTGGCCTTCGCCCGCGCCAACCCGCGATACGTCATCTGTGGCGGGCGCACGCTCACACCCGACGGTGACCTCGACCCGCGGTCCTGCTGGTCGGCGCCCACGCTGTGGAGCCTGGCATCGAGCGCCCTGCTGCTGTCCACGCTCCGCCCACGCTCCCGTTGGTTCGACCCGGAGGCCATGGGGGAATACGGGCGCGACCACCCCCGGCCCGTCGACGTGGTCGCGGGCTGCCTCCTGCTGGTGGCGCTCGACGACTGGCGCCGGCTGGGCGGGTTCGACGAGCGCTACTTCGTGTACGGGGAGGACGCCGACCTCTGCCTCAGGGCCACGGCGGCCACAGGCCGGGCCTGCGCCATCACGCCCGATGCCGTCATGGTCCACGCGGTGAGCGAGTCGTCAGCCACCCGGCCCGACAAGCTCGAACTGCTGCTGCGCGGGCGCATCACCCTGGTACGCACGCACCTGCCGGGGTGGCGGGGCCGCCTGGGAGCCGGGCTGGTCGTGGCTGGCGTCGCGGTGCGGGCCGCGGCCGCGCACGGTGGCATCAGGCTCGAGCGGGGCTGGGGCGAGGCGTGGGCCCGGCGACACAAGTGGCGGCGGGGTTATCCGGCGGCTGACCGAGGGCGGGTAGATCATGGCCTGCAGGCACGAGGCCCCGTGGCGGTGCATGGACATCCGCAGGGATCGTAGGCATCTCGAGGGGTTATGCCCGGGAGCGCTCCCCTGGAAGGTCTGGGCCTGACGGGAGCCCGTACGAGGTGGTGGCCGCCAGGCTCGACCGTCGTGGTCCGCCAGTACCGGTACGGCCGGTTCCGGGCGGTGACCCCGATGGTGGTCGTCGAGGACCGCCTGGACCGGGCGGTCCTCTATCTGCCGCGGGGCACCCGCTTCCTGGCGCCCGTGGACATGTCGGGCCGGGTGACCCGCTCGATCCGCGACGAGGTCGGCTCCGCCCCCGACCGGTGGCGGGACCAGGCCGCCCTGCACATCATCCCCGACGGCGCCGCCTTCGCGGTGATCCTCAGGTGGCGGTGGTCGTTCGACGACTTCACCGGCTTCTATGTGAACGTCCAGGAGCCGTTGCGGCCAACGGCCATCGGTTTCGATTCCATGGACCAGACGCTCGACGTCCTTATCACCCCGGATCTGTCGGAGGTCCGCGTCAAGGACGAGGACGAGTTGGACGGCGCGGCCGACGACGGCTTCTTCTCCGCCGCCGAGGTGGCCGAGATCCGTGCGACAGCGCGTACCGCCACCGAGATGGTCCTGGACCGCGTGCCACCTTTCAACGAGGCCTGGCACCTTTGGCGACCGGACCCGTCGTGGCCGCCTCCGCAGCTACCGGACGACTGGGCGTCCGAGCCGCTGTCCCCCTCCCCATGGGCCGATACCTGAGCCAGCCCCACCGATCCGAGCCGGCATTCGATCCACGGGTGGCGCTGCGATGCCTCGCGGCCGCGTCAGGACGGGCTGGTTGTCGCGTGCCCGGCGATGGTCGACGCCGGCAGGGCCTCGTCGTAGATCGCCAAGGCGAGCACGTCGCCCCGGAACGGCCGATCCATGGTCGCCTCGTTCCCCAGGACCAGCGGGAAGTCGGCCTCCCAGGAGCCCAGCCGTCCATCGAACCGCTCGCCCCCCACGCCTTCACCCTGCACGTACACCTGGCTCACGCGGTTGGCGAACGTCAACGCGACGTGCAGGGCGCTGGTCTCCGACGTGAACACGTGCGGGAACGTCGTCCAGTTGAACGGGCCGCAGGTCGCACGGACGCGGACGCTCAACGCCGGGCC
>JBOGHG010000131.1:0-10814 GCA_050744525.1 Acidimicrobiales bacterium
GTCGGCGACGAGACCGGTGCGCCGTTGCCGGCCGGGACCACCGGCCTCGTGTACCTGAAGGCGCCCGAGGTCGGCCGGTTCGAGTACTTCGGGGACGACGACAAGACGGCGTCGACCTACCGGGGCGACTACTTCACCCTCGGCGACGTCGGCTACCTGGACGGGGACGGCTACCTGTTCCTCACCGACCGCTCCGCCAACCTCATCATCTCCGGCGGGGTGAACATCTACCCGGCGGAGATCGACGCCGTGCTGCTCGAACACCCGGCCGTCGGCGACGCGGCCACCATCGGCGTGCCCGACCCCGAGTGGGGCGAGCGCGTGCTGGCGGTCGTCGAGCCCCAGCCCGGGGTGGCGGCCGGCCCCGACCTGGCCGCCGAGTTGGTCGAGCACTGCCGATTCCGGCTGGCCCACTACAAGTGCCCGCAGGCCGTCGAGTTGGTCGACGAGCTGCCGCGCCAGGACAACGGCAAGATCTACAAGCGGATCCTGCGCGACCGCTACCGGGCGCAGGCCGGGGGCGGGGAGGGGCCGTGAGCGGGATCTGCGAGGGGCGCGTCGTGATCGTCACCGGCGCCGGCCGGGGGATCGGGCGGGGCCACGCCCTGGAGTTCGTCCGCCAGGGGGCCCGGCTGGTCGTCAACGACCTGGGCTCCGAGGTCGACGGCACCGGCTCGTCGGCGGGGCCGGCCGGGCAGGTGGTGGACGAGATCCGGGCGGCCGGCGGGGAGGCGGTGGCCAACGGCGACGACGTGGCCGACTGGGCGGGCGCCGAGCGGCTGGTCCGGACGGCGATCGAGACGTTCGGGCGGCTCGACGTGCTGGTCAACAACGCCGGCATCCTGCGGGACCGCATGCTGGTCAACATGACCGAGGAGGAGTGGTCGGACGTCGTGCGGGTCCACCTGGCCGGCACGTTCGCACCCACCCACTTCGCCGCGCAGCTCTGGCGGGAGCGCTCGCGGGCGGGCGAGGAGGTCGACGCCCGGGTGGTCAACACCTCGTCGACGTCGGGCATCTTCGGCAACATCGGGCAGACCAACTACGGCGCCGCCAAGGCCGGCCTAGCCGCCTTCACCGTCATCGCCGCCCAGGAGCTCGGCCGCTACGGGGTCACGGTCAACGCGATCGCCCCCGGCGCCCGCACCCGCATGACCGAGAACCTGGCCGCCATGCGGGGCGTGCCGCCGCCGGAGCCCGAGCCCGGCGCCTTCGACCCGCGGGCGCCGGAGAACGTGGCGCCGCTCGTGGTGTGGCTGGGCAGCCCCGAGTCCCGGGGCGTGACCGGGCAGGTGTTCCTCGTGGCCGGCGGCCGGATCGGCGTGGCGCAGGGCTGGCGCCGGGGCCCGTCGGTCGACGGCGGCCGCCGCTGGGACCCGGCCGAGCTCACCGACGTGGTTCCCCGGCTCGTGGCCGAGGCGACCGCGGCCACGGCCGCGCCGGGCTGAGCCCGGGTCAGCGCGCGCCGCCCCACGGCACGTCGAGGCCGATCCCCCGGGCCCAGAGGGTGGTGAGCGTCGCCACCGCGGTGTCGACGTCGAACGGCGTGCGGGTCGACACCATGTGGTACGCGAAGCTGCTGACCATGCCGACCAGCGCGTGCGCGGCCGTGCCCACGTCGAGCCCGGGATCGCACGTGCCGGCGTGCTGCATCCGCCGCAGCGACCGGGCGGTGCGCTCCACGAACTGCATCCGGGTGCGGAGCCGGGCCTTGCGCATGTCGGGGTTGTAGGTGGCGACCTCCTCCATGAGGCGCATGGCCTTGCGGTTGGCCACGTAGAACTCCAGGTAGCGGCGGTTGGCGAGCTCGATCGCCCGCACCTCGTCGCCACCGGCCGCGGCACGCGTGCCGCGGCCGGTCTGGACCGTCCCCTCGTGGAGGTCGGCGGCCAGGGCGCGCAGCACGGCCTCCTTGGAGTCGAAGTAGGTGTAGAAGCTGCCGTGCGACACGCCGGCGAGCGCGGCGATGTCGGCCACGCGGGCGTCGAGGTAGCCCTTCTTCCAGAACACCTCCTGGGCGGCGTCGAGCAACACGTCCCGCGTCCTCTCACCGCGGCCGGTGCGGGGCACCCGGCGCGCCGCCTGGTTCACGGGTGCAGCCCCGCCGCGGCTGGTGCGCCCATCCCCGTCACCCTACGGGCCGCCGGGTCGCCGGTGCAGGATCGGGTCACGACCGCCTGCTCGTCCATGGCGTCGGGCCCGAGGATCTGGCACTCCACGCAGCCCGGCAGCAGGTTCATCATCAGGAACGTCAGGAAGGACACGGCCAGCAGCACGGGGATGACCGCCAGCAGCTTGCGGGCCACGACGCCCCTCATCGGGCCCGCGCCGCGCTGCGAGCGGCGGGTGTGACCGCCGGGTCGGGCCCCAGGACCTCGTCGGTCGTGGTCACCCGGCCGGTGACGGTGGCGGGATCGCCGGTGCACAGCGCAAGCGCGGCGGCGGCGAAGCGCTCGGGGGGCTCGACGACCTGGCCGGGACGGCCGACGAGCCGGTGGTGGATCGTGCCCGGCGTCGGGACCACCCGGGAGGGCGACAGCACGTTGACGGCGATGCCGTCGGCATGCACCTCCGCGGCCAGGCCGGTCGTGAACCGCTCGAGCGCCGCCTTGCACATGCCGTAGACCGTGCCGCCGTGGGGACCGCGGTAGGGCGGTCCGGCCGGGTGGCGGGCCACGAGCGACGAGACGTTGAGGATCCACCCCCGCCCCGCCTGGCGCATGCCCGGCAGCACGAGCTGGGCGAGGTGGAACGGCGCCCGCACCTGCAGCTCCATCATGAGGCCGAAGCGCCGGTCGTCGAACGACGCCACCGGGGCGAACCAGGTGACGGCGGCGTTGTTCACAAGGATGGTGACCGGGCCCTGCGCGGCGATGGCCTCGTCGACGACCCGGCGCCGCTCGCCGGCATCGGTCGAATCGGCGGCGATGGCGAGGACCGGCGGGCCGCCGGCGGTGGATCCCCCCGTGCCCCGGATCTCCTCGACCACCTCGGCCAGCGAACCCTCGAGGCGCCCCGGCGTGGGCTCGGCCGTGCGGGCGGTGACGGTGACGGCCGCGCCGGCGTCGGCGAACGCCCGAGCCAGCGCGGCGCCGATGCCCCGGCTGGCCCCGGTGACGAGCGCGTGGGCGCCGGTCAGCGCCGGCGGGTCCATGGGCGCGCGCCGGGGAACGGCGTCGTCTGCGGCCCGTGCGCTCGTGGCCTGGCGGCGCTGCGTAGCGGCACGGCGATCCCCCTCTCACGACCGGCTTGCCTGCCGAGCGTTGCTGGTGTTGATATCATTGTCAACTACAGTAGGTTTACGAAGCCCAGGTGACCGGCGGCTGCCTCCGTCGAGGGCCGGGACGACGGGGGGATGTCCGTGAAGATCGATCCCGACGCCGCGGGCATGGACGCCGGCCGCTTGGCGCGCATCGACGAGCACCTGCGCAGCCGCTACCTCGAGCCCGCCAAGATCGCCGGCTGCCAGGCCGTGGTGGCCCGCCACGGTGCGGTGGCGCACGCGTCGTCACTGGGCGAGCGCGACCGGGAGCGGTCCCTCCCCGTCGGCGACGACACGATCTGGCGGCTCTACTCGATGACCAAGCCGGTTACCGGGGTGGCCCTGCTCACGCTCTACGAGCGGGGCCTGTTCCAGCTCGACGACCCTGTCCACCGCTTCCTACCGGCGTGGCGTGACCTACGGGTCAGGGAGCGGACGGGGGACGGCGAGCGTCGCGTCGTCGAGCCGCAGCGGCCGATGCGGGTGCGGGACCTGATGATGCACACCTCCGGCCTCGGCTACGCCCTCGATAACGGCGACATCACCGTCGACATGCTGCGGCGCCCGCCGGGCGCCCGCCTCGGCAAGGGGGCCACGCTCGAGACGCTCGTCGACCGGCTGGCGGAGGCGCCGCTGCGGTTCCATCCGGGGACCCGTTGGCTGTACTCGTGGTCGACCGACGTGTGCGCCCGGCTGGTGGAGGTGCTGTCGGGGGAGCGGTTCGACGAGTACCTGCGCGCCACGATCTTCGAGCCGCTCGGCATGGTCGACACCGGCTTCTGGGTGCCGGACGACGGGATCGACCGGTTCGCCGCCTGTTACACGCGGGACGCCGCCAAGCGCCTGGTGCTGCTCGACGACCCGGTCGAGAGCCGCTACCGGCGGCCGGCGTCGTTCCTGTCGGGGGGCGGCGGCCTGGTCGGCACGATGGCGGACTACCTGCGCTTCTGCCTCATGCTGCTGGGCGGGGGCGAGCTCGACGGCGTGCGCATCCTGGGGCGCAAGACCGTCGAGCTGATGGCCTCCAACCACCTGCCCGGCGGCGGCGAGCTGGCCGGCTTCGCGCTGCCGGGGGCGTACGGCGAGGTCGGCTTCACCGGCATGGGGTTCGGGCTGACCGTGGCGGTGAGCCTCGGTCCGGTCGCCACCGGCGTGGTGGGGTCGGCCGGCGAGTACATGTGGGGCGGGGCCGCCTCGACGCTGTTCTGGATCGACCCGGCCGAGGACCTCGTGGTGGTGTTCATGACCCAGCTGATCCCCTCGGGCACCTTCAACTTCCGAGGCCAGCTCAAGACGCTCGTATACCCGGCGATCGTGGACTGACCACCGCCGGGCCGGGCGGTGGTCGTGGACCGGTACCGCGTCACCGTCATGGGCGAGAACCTGCCGTCGATCGACGGCGAGGCCCCGCCCGGCGGCGGGCGCCGGGGCACAATGGTGTTCGAGGTCCCCGAGGCGGCCACCGGGCTCAGGCTCGTCTTCTCCGGGGACCTGCTGGCGTCGGGTTCGGCGGTCGTAGCCCTCGGTTGAGCCGGCGCCCGGGTCCGAGGATGGCGCCTGTCCGTGCGCCGTACCGACCTCGCTCACGTCGTGCGGCCGCGCGCGGTACGCCACGCCAGCCACACCATGGCGACCGCCGGCACGTCGGAGGGGTCGCGCACGAGGGCGGCGGAGCCCGGCGGCCCGGGATTGGCGCCGACCGCAGCGGCGATGGGCGCCGTGGCGAGCCACCGCAGCGCCCCGATCCCGGCCTGGTAGGCGTGCCCGGCCGGCCCGGCGAGCTTGATGGCGGCGAAACCGACGGCCACGGCCACGACGATCGCCGCGAACCACCGGCGCGGAACCCGGGGAGCTGCACCCTGCCGGCGCCCCGCCGCCCACAGCCCTACCTCCAGCGCGCCCAGCACGACGAGCGGGAAGGCGTACAGCCCGACGACGTCCGAGAGCTTGCCGGTGAGCCACCCCGGCGCCCGCCCCTTGAGCAGGTGGTCGTTGGCGATCAGCAGCACGAGGCCGGCCAGCCCGGTCGGGGACAGCACCACATCGCCCGGCACGATCGCACGACGGCGGCTGTCGACACTCGCCACAGCCGGAGGTACGCCGGCACCGTGACCGCCCGCCGCCGGCCCGCGGTCGGCCGCCGTGTCACGGCGCAGCGTTACCTCCAGAGCGTCGGCTGCGACGGGCGGTCAGCAGGAGGGCGGCCGTGGACCACTACGAATGGCTGGGCGTCGATCCCGCGTCCGGCGATGGGGACATCCGGGCGGCGTACGTCGCCCTGGCGCGGCGGTTCCACCCCGACCAGCATCCCGGAGCCAGGGCCGACGAGTTGGCCCGGCTGGCGCGGGTCATGGCCCGGATCAACGAGGCCTACGCCGTGCTGCGGGATCCACCGCGCCGGCGCGCCTACGACGCCGAGCTGCGCGATGGCGTTCCAACGGCAACAGGTCCCGAAGGGGGCACCGGGCGGTGGCCCGGGCCGGACGAGTGCATGCTGTGCGGCGCCACTCCGGCACGGACGATGCGCTTCGAGCACCAGAACGGATGGCTGCTGGGCGCCACGAACTACGGCGTCGAGGCGCCGTTGTGCCGCTGCTGCGGCCTGTCGCTGGGCCGGTCCAAGCAGAACCGCACGCTGTGGGCCGGCTGGTGGGGCGTGCGCGCGTTCCTCCGCAATCTGGTGGTGATCGGTCGCAACGGCTGGCACCTGTGGCGTGCCGGCCGCCTCCGCCCCCCGTCGCCGCCGGCCGATGATGTCGTCGCGCCCCTCGGCGGTCCCCTGTTGCCGGGTCGCACGGTGTGGCTGCGCGGCGGCGCGCTCGGCGTGGCGGCGGTGCTGGTGGTCGTCGGCGCCTCCGGTGCCGCGACCTCGCCGTCGGACGACGACCCGACCTCGGCCCGGTCGGGGTGGTTCGTCGGATCCTGCGTGTCCGGAGGGACGTGGGTCGAGCCGGTCCCGTGCACCCAACCCAACGACGGCGAGATCGTCGACGTGGTGGCAAACCCGGCGGATTGCCCATTCGTCGCCGAGTCGTACGTCGAGGACTTCGCCGACGTCTTCTGCATCGACGAGTCGTGACCGACGCGCAGGGTGCAGGCCCCGAATCCTCGGCCCGCCAACAGCCATCATCGACATGACGCTGGCCACGGCGCTCGGAGGGGACCGCCTGCTCGCGTGGCCGGCGATGAGTTCGGTGCCGCGCCGCCGTCCTATGGGTATGTCGCCCCATCTCATCGAGCAGCTCGACGCCTTGGAGGGCCGCCGGGTCGGTCTCGCCGTGCGCGGCGGCGATCGTATCGACGACTGCCGGATCGTGTCCGCCGGCCGAGGCCGGGTGCGGACCCTGTGGGTCTTCGTCAACGGTGCCGACACCTTCGTCCCGGTCGACGACGTCGTGGACGTCTGGGAGGCGGCGTGACCGAGCCAAGGGCTGCGGGCACCGTCTCCGGCGGCTTCCTCCCCTGGAACCGCGACTACCCGGCGGTCGACACCGTGCACCTGGCGGCCGAGCGGGTCATCCCCGCGTTCCGCTGAGTCGCCTACCGTCGCTGTCACGGATGACGCCGGCTGCGCAGGTGACGGGCAGGTATGACCGACGATCAGACACCCAGGGCCCCGGGTCGACCACCGGGACCGTCGCCAGCTCCGCCGGCCCGCGTGGCGCCGGGGACTGCGACGGGCGCGGGCTCGGTGGTGCTGAACGTGCTCTGGTTGCTGCTCGCCGGCGTGTGGCTGTTCCTCGCCTACCTGTTCGCCGGGATCACCCAGATCGTGACCATCATCGGCATCCCGTTCGGCGTCCAGAGCTTCAAGCTGGCGGGGTTCGCGCTGTGGCCCTTCGGCCGGGTCGTCGTCACCCGGTCCGACCGGTCACAATCGCTGAGCTGCGTGGGCAACGTGGTGTGGTTCGTCCTGTCCGGCTTCTGGTTGGCGCTGCTGCACGCGCTGCTGGGTGTCCTGCTGTGCCTGACGATCATCGGGATCCCCCTCGGCGTGGGGAACTTCAAGCTGATCCCTCTGGCCCTCGCACCGTTCGGGCGGGACATCGTGCGCAAGGGCGACGCCGTGCCCGGCGGGCAGGTGGTCGCGTTCTGACCGGAGCCGCCGTCGGCGGTAGAGGTCGATCCGCCCGCCGGTGCGTCGGGTCGGGCCTTGACCCCCTTCGTAGCATCGCCCCGTGGCCAAGCGCGGTAGGCATCGCCGCGAGGGAGGGGGCGGGCGGGTGACGCCCAAGGGCACGCGACCCCGGTCCTTCGGGCCCGGCGGGCGGGCCGGGGGGCCCGGCGGAGGCTCGGAGCCCGACCTGATGGCCGACATGCGCCGGGCGATGCGGGCGCGCGGCCCCCTCGACCTGCTGGTGCTGGTCAGCACCCTGTTGACGGTGGTCGATCCCCGACGGAAGGACCCGTTCGACCGGCTTCGGGATGTTGAGGACGGCGGTGGGGGTAACGCCGGGGCCGGCGACGCAGTGTCGCTCGACGTGCTCGTGCAGTCGTTCCGGGAGGTGGTCCGGCCCGAGACGACGGCGATGCTGGCGGTGATCGCCGAGGTGACGGGCGACGAGGTGCTGCGGGCCCGGCTCCGACGCGAGGTGGCCGGCCGCGGCCACCACCTTCCTGAGTGGGTCCAACACCTCGACCAGGTCGTGGTCCACCGGACCGTCGAGATGGTCCACGTGCTGGGTGACGGGGACAGCGTCACCCTGGGCGTGCACATCCCGCCCGAGCACGAGCTGTCGGTGGCCGTGTACATCGACCACAACATGGGCACGCTGGTGAAGGACGCAGTCGTCGTCCCTGAACCGATCGCCGGGCTGCTCGACCTGATGCGGCGCAAGGCCGACGACCCCGACACCGAGTGGCGGGACATCGAGCCGGCCGACGCCAAGGTGCGCATCAGCGAGGCCGTCGAGCTGGCTGCCATCACCTACCCGCCGTTCGAGTCCGACACCTGGCCCGCCTGCCGGCCGCTCGTCGAGTGGGTCACCCGCACGCTGCCCCCCGGCGGCACCGGCTACGTGCGCCCCGAGTGGACCGACCGCGACCGCAGAGCCCTCGCCAAGCGGTTCCTCGCATCGGACATCGGTGCACGGCACCGCACGGCCGACCGCCGCGACATGCTCGACGCGATCCTCTGGTTCGGCACCGACTACGGTCCCGGCGATCCCTTGCGCTGGAGCCCGGTGGCCGTCGAGATCCTGCTCGGGGACTGGGTCCCCCGCAAGATCGTCGCCCCGCTGGCGCAGTTGGCCCAGGCGCCCGACGTGCTGCGTGACCTCGTCCGGTTCAGTCACCGGGAGCGGGGGATACGGCCCGCGCTCACCGACCAGACGCTGGAGGCGATCGAGCGGTTCGAGCCGGCGTACCAGGCGGCGATCCGGTCGCCGCGGCCGCAGGGGCCGGCGGCGCTGCTGGCCCGCCTGGGGGTCCTCGATGCCGAGGGGATGGAGCAGGACCTTCTCGCCGACGATTACGACGACGACCTCGACGAGGACGACGACGAGCGGTCGTTCGCCGAGGCCATGCTCGACTCGCTGGGGCGCCAGGTCGGCGGGCGGGACGCGCTGATGGCCCTCACGGACGAGCCGTTGCCCGACGAGCGGGTGCTGTTGGACCGCATCCCTGGTGACATCGAGCCCCAGGTCCGGAAGGTCAGCGACCTGTGTGACCGCTGGTGCGACGAGGTCACCGCCTCTACCGAGTGCCGCACCGCCTGCCGGCGCCTGCTGGGTGACGTCGCCGCCGGCGAGCCCAAGGTGTTCCGGCGCCGGGCCAGGACCGATACGACCGCCGCTGCGATCTGCTGGCTGGTCGGCAGCGCCAACCGGCTGTTCGAATCGCAGCACGGGGGTCTGCTGGTCAAGGACCTGGTGAGCTGGTTCGGGCTGGCGAGCTCACCCTCGCAGCGGCGCCGCACCCTGCTGGGTGCCGCGGGGATCGCCGACGAGGGTTGGGGGCCGGTGCGGCTCGGGCCGCGCTACCTCGTGTCGACCTACCGGCGCTGGCTGATCGAGCTTCGGGAGCGTTACATCGCCATGGAGGAGTGACGGCGCCGGCCGGCGGGCGATCCACACCGTTGCGCCCGCAACTGGTGACGCAATGGGCGGGGAATCAACCAATTCCGTCCCCAGAACCGGTCCGTCGTGGCCGGAGCTGGCGCGGCGGCAGACCGCACCTCAGCCGGCGGCGCGGCTGGTGCGGTGCTTGTGCAGTGCCCTGCGGGCGGCCTTGGCGACCGTCTTGTCGGGGTGGGTTCCGCCGACGGCGGCGAGCACGGCCTCGGTCTCGGGGCGGCGCACGCGCCAGGCGGCGCCGATCATCACGGCCGGGCCGCCGGCGCCGGCCACCCGGTCCAGCCAGCCGGCGATGGCGTCGGTGCCCCAGAGGTCCCCGACGGCTCCGAGCAGCCGGACGAACCGTTCGGGGTCGCCGCCGCAGTCCGCGTCGCGGTCGCCGTCCCCGGCGACGCCGGCCTCCACCCGCCACACGGTCACCCACGGCTCGAGCTCGTCGTGGCCGGCCAGGCGGCCCACCGCGTCGGCGGCCGCCGGACCGAGGGCGAGCAGCGCCCGGAAGCCGAGCCCACGTGCGGTGGCGTCGGCGCCGGGCAGCGCCGCCACGAGCCCGTCGGCGGCGTCGTCGCGGCTGGCGATCCATGCCTCTATCTCGGCGTTGGCGAGGTCGGGCATGTCGGCGGCGCTGCGCAGCAGGTCCGCGGCGTCGTGGTCGGCGAGGCTGCCGGCGACAGGGGCGTCGGTGAACGTCGATGCCAGGCGTTGAAGCGCCCACAGCCCCAGCGGGGTGAGCGCCACCTCGCCTCCGATGCGCTCCATGACGGTGCCGAGCGGGCTGGGACGCTCCTCGACCCCGGTGACGGCCACGACACCGAGCTCGTCGAGGCGCTCGAAGGCGCGGCGGACGGCGGAGCGCACGAGCTCGTGGTGGTGGTCGAGCTTGCGCTGCTCGACGTCGTCGAGGTCGTAGGTGTCGAGCAGCGTGTCCCACATCTCGTCGCCGAGGTCGTCGAGCGCGGCGGGCGCGCCGGAGCGGTAGAGATCGAGCATCAAGGCCGGCAGGTCGGCGTCGACGTCCTCGGCGTACCAGCCCCAGTTGAATGTGTCGCGGCGCCAGCGGTGGCGGGTCGGGCCGACGTCGTCGAGCAGCGCCCACAGCACCGCGTCGAGGAGCTCGAGCGGGTCGGCGTCGCCGGCCGCCAGCTCGATGCGCGGACCGGGCCGCACCTTGGACCGGTCGACGGCCAGCACGCCGGCGGCGCACGCCAGCCGGAAGGTGAGGTCGACCTCGCTGAGGTCGGCGGCGCTCTGGGTCTTGTAGGTGTGGTCGCCGATGGTCTCGTCGACCCGGTCCCGGGTCCCGAGCACCTCGACCAGGGCCTTCCCGTCGGCCAGCTTGAGGTTGCCGCGCTGGGTGAGCGGGCGCCCGTCCGCGACGAAGCCGGCGAGGCGCTGCACCCGGTCCGCCCACACCGATGCCGGCGCGGCGGCGCGCAGCTCGTCGAGGGCCGGGAGCGTGATGGGCGGCAGGGGTGGGG
>JBOGHG010000132.1:0-10779 GCA_050744525.1 Acidimicrobiales bacterium
CCTGACCCGCACACTGGCCCAGGACCTCGCGCCCGGCGTCCGGGTGAACGCCATCGCTCCCGGGCTGGTCAAGACCGACTTCGCCCGGGCCCTGTGGGAGCCGGCCGAGGAGCAGCTCGCCGCCCGGGTGCCGCTCGGGCGCCTGGGTCACCCGGTGGACATCGCCAACGCGGCGTTGTTCCTGGCCAGCGACCTGGCGTCGTGGATCACCGGCCAGACCCTGGTCGTCGACGGCGGGGCGCTGGTGGGGTCGCGGCGGCTGTAGCGAGGCGCAGGCCGGCCGTGCTCACAACGCGCGCCGGACCACCTTCCCCAGGCCGGTGCGAGGGAGCTCGGTCACGAGGATCAGCTCCCGGGGGGCCGTGTACGCCGGCAGGTCCCGCTTGGCCGCGTCCCGCAGCTCGTCGAGCGTGGGCGGGTCGGCGGGATCCGCGGGCACGACGAGCGCGATCACGCGCTGGCCCCACTCGGGGTCGGGCCGGCCGACGACCGCGACCTCGCGGACACCGGCGTGGGCGGCCAGCGCACGCTCGACGGCGGCGGGCCAGACGTTCTCGCCGCCCGTGACGATGACGTCGTCCCGGCGCCCGAACACCTGCAGGCGGCCGGCGGTCTCGTCCCAGGCGCCGGCATCACCGGTGGGGAACCAGCCGTCGGCGTCCCGGGGATCGGTGCCGTCGCGGTAGCAGCGCAGCAGCATCGGGCACCGCAGCTCGACCTGACCCCCCACGATCCGCACCTCGACGCCGGTCAGCGGCACTCCGTCGTAGACGACGCCGCTGCCGGTCTCGGTCATCCCGTAGGTGGCGACGGCATTGGCGGGCAGGTCGGGCGGCATGGCGGATCCGCCCAGCACCACCGTCCGGAACACCGCGGGGTCCAGCCGGCGGAGCATGGTGGGCACCAGCGAGGTCAGCGTGCACCCGTCGGGTCCCCGCGTGGACGCCGCGACCTCGTCGGGGTCGAACCCGTCGTGCACCGTCAGGGGCGTGCCGGTCAGGACCGCCCGGGCCACGACCCCCAGGCCCCCCACATGGGCCAGGGGCAGGCAGGCCAGCCAGCGGTCGGAGGCCGGGTCGACGCCCAAGCGTCGGCTGGTGGCCCGGGCGGAGGCATCGACGGCGGCGTGCGTCAGCACGACCGCCTTGGGGTCGCCGGACGTGCCGCTGGTGGCGACGACCAGGGCATCGCCGTCGGCTACGGGCTCGTCGGGCCGGGCGGCGGCCAGGACCCGCTGACGGGCGGGCGGTGGCAGCCGGGGGTCCAGGGGCATGACGGCGTCGCTGTCGTCCCACGCGCGTCGCAGCCGGTCGACGAACCCACCGGTGCCCCGCGTGTCGAGCACGACCAGCCTGCGCACGATGCTGGAGGTTACGGGCGCCGGCGGCGATCTACGGTCGATGGCATCGACATTGCCGACACGACCTCCGACGCCACCATCTGCCGACGGCGGGTGCTCGCCTGATGGCGCGCGTCGCCGCACCGGCGGGGTGGCGGGTCTGGCTGGCCGGCGCCCGGCCCCGGACCCTCCCGGCGGCGGTGGTGCCGGTGCTGGTGGGGACCGCCTGCGCCGCCGGGCGGGCCGACGTCGTGGCGTGGCGGGCGGTGGCGGCGGGCGTGGTGGCCGTGGCCCTCCAGGTGGGGACCAACTACGCCAACGACTACAGCGACGGCGTACGGGGCACCGACCGGCGGGACCGCCGGGTGGGCCCTCTGCGGCTGGTGGGCTCGGGGCTGAGGACGCCCGGGGCCGTGAAGCGGGCGGCGCTGGCGTCGTTCCTGGGCGCCGCTGCGGCGGGGCTTGCCCTGGCGATCGCGGTCGGCTGGGAGCTGCTGGTGGTCGGGGCGCTGGCCATCGCCGCCGGCTGGTTCTACACCGGCGGTCCCCGGCCGTACGGCTACCTGGGGCTCGGCGAGCTGTTCGTGTTCGTGTTCTTCGGAATCGTGGCCACGACCGGCTCGGCCTACGTGCAGGAGGAGACCCTGTCGGGACTGGCCCTGGCGGCGAGCGTGCCGGTCGGCCTGCTGGCGACGGCGCTGCTGGTCGTGAACAACCTGCGTGACATCCCCGGCGACGCCGCCTCGGGCAAGCGCACGCTGGCCGTGCGCCTCGGTGACCGGCGCACCCGCTGGCTGTATGTGGCGCTGCTCGTGGGAGCGGTGGTCATGGTGCCCGTGGTGGCGGCCGTGGGGGAGCGGGCCGGGGCGGCGCTGGCCCTGGCCGCGGTGCCGCTGGCGCGGCGCCCGGTGATCGCCGTGCTGGGCGGCGCCGGTGGCGGCGAGCTCGTCCCGGTGCTGGGCGACACGGGCCGCGTCCAGCTCGCGTTCGGGGCGCTCCTGGCGCTGGGTCTGTGGGTGACCGCCTGAAGGCGCGGGTGGTGTCACTCGGCCGCCACCTCCGCCAGCCACGGCTCGACGAGCTCCAGGAACCGCACCGACTGTTCCAGGTGGGCGCTGTGACCGGCT
Organism: Acidimicrobiales bacterium; assembly: GCA_050744525.1. GTDB lineage: Bacteria > Actinomycetota > Acidimicrobiia > Acidimicrobiales > VFJN01 > DASQUK01. Next base: position 2,467 of record JBOGHG010000132.1, read on the forward strand.
CCGGGGACCAGTGCCACGCGGGCGTTGGCGCCGATCGCCGCCGCGGTCCGCCGGGCGATGGCGGCATACCGCTCGTCGTCCTCCCCGGCCATGACGAGAACGGGAGCCTCGACGCCGGGCAGCGCCGGCCACAGCGGCTGCTGGCTGCCGGTGCCCGCCAGCTCCAGGCTCCGCGCCAGCCCCTCGGCGATGTTGCGCCGCCGTTCGTCCCGGAATCTGGCATCCGCCGGCAGCCCGGCGAACATCGGTTGAGCGAGCCACCAGTCGACGAACCAGTCCACGCCCTCGGCCCGGATGCGCGCCGCGAGGGCTTCGTCACGTTCCCGGCGCCCGGCGCGCTCGGCGTCGTCCTCGATGCCGGGTGTCCCGCCCACCAGGACGAGGCCCAGCACCCTCCCGGGGACCTCGGTGGCGACGTGCAGGGCCATGCGGGCGCCCATCGAGTAGCCGATGTAGACCGCCGCATCGCTTGCCTCGGCCACCAGCCGCCCCGTGGCGGGGAGATCGGCGGCGACGGCGCCCGAGCCACCGTGGCCCGGCAGGTCCAGGCGCACGACCTCGTGGTGGGCGGCGAGGGCCGGGGCCACGGGCCCCCAGCACCGGCAGGTCTGGCCGAAACCGTGGAGCAGCACCAGCCGCCGGCCGGACCCGTTGCGTTCGCCGTGTAGCGGCACGGCGGGGAATGCTTGCATGTGACGGATCCCATGACCGCCGACGAGCCCCCCGACCCCGCCGCCGTTCAGGCCACGTTCGCCGCCACGCTGGTCGACGAGTGGCAGCGCTGCGGGGTGGGGCACGCCGTGGTGTGCCCGGGCTCGCGCTCGACCCCGCTGGCGCTGGCACTGTCGGAGCGGCCGGAGATCGCCCTCCACGTCCACCACGACGAGCGCTCGGGAGGGTTCCTGGCCCTGGGCCTGGGACTCGCCACCGGGCGGCCGGCGGTCGTGCTCACCACCAGCGGCACCGCCGCCACCGAGCTGCACGCCGCCGTGGTGGAGGCCGACCTGGCCGGCGTGCCCTTCCTGGCCTGCACCGCGGATCGCCCTCCCGAGCTGCGCGATGTCGGCGCCCCCCAGGCCATCGACCAGGTGCACCTGTTCGGCCGGGCCGTCCGCTGGTTCGGCGATCCGGGGGTGCCCGACCTGGCGTCGGCGTCCCGCTGGCGCGCCTTCGCGGGCCGGGCCTGCGCCGCGACCCTGGGTCCCCGGCCCGGTCCCGTCCACCTGAACCTGCCGTTCCGGGAGCCACTCGTGGCCACCGCAGGACCGTTGCCGCCCGGGCGCGACGACCGGCCTTGGGTCGCGGGGGCGCCGACGCCGGCGACGGCCTCGTCCGTCGAGGACGACATGCCCGCGGAGCTGCGCCGGCTCGCGGGCCGGCGGGGCGTGATCGTGGCGGGGGCCGCGCCCTTCGACGGGCCCGCCCTCCATCGGCTGGCCGAGGCCCTGCGGTGGCCGGTGCTGGCCGAACCGCGCTCCCCGGCCTGGATCCCCGCCGCCACCGGGATCCGGCACATCGACGCCATCCTCCGCTCGCCCCGGGCCGCCGACGCGCTGCGACCCGAAGCGATCCTGCGCGTCGGTGCCCCCGGAGCGTCGCGGGTCGTCAACGAGTGGCTGGGCGCATCGGGGGCCGACGAGGCCGTGGTGGGGGCACCCGGCTGGTCCGACCCGGCGGCGACGGCGGCTACCGTGATCGACGGATCGCCCGGCGCCGTGCTGGCGGCGTTCGGCTCGGCGCCGTCCGGGCCCGCGCCCGGCGCATGGCTGGGGCGGTGGCTGGCGGCCTCGGACGCCGCCGCCACGGCGGTGGCTTCGGCGCTCGCCCAGGAGCCGAGCCCCAACGAGCCGGCGATCGCCCGCGACGTCGTCGCGGCGCTCCCCGACGGTGCCCGGCTGGTGGTGGCGTCGTCCATGCCCGTCCGGGACGTCGAGCGCTACGCCGCCCCCCGCAGCGGCCTGACGGTGCTGGGCAACCGCGGGGCCAACGGCATCGACGGCACGGTGTCCACGGCGGTCGGCGTTGCGCTCGGATCGGCCGCGCCGACCGCCCTGCTCATCGGCGACATCGCGTTCCTGCACGACAGCAACGGGCTGCTCGGTGCCGCCGGCCGGGGGATCGACCTGGTGTGCGTCGTCGTCGACAACGACGGCGGCGGCATCTTCTCGTTCCTCCCCCAGGCCCGGGCGTTGCCGCCCGGGCGGTTCGAAAGCCTGTTCGGCACCCCCCACGGCCTCGACCTGGTGGCGATGGCTGCGGCCTACGGCATCGACGCCCGAGCGCTCGAGCGGGACGACGCGACGGGCGCAACCGTGGGCGAGGCGGCCGCCAAGGGTGGCATCCACGTCCTGGTCGCTCGGACCGACCGGGCTGCGAACGTCGAGGTCCACGGCCGCGTCGACGAGGCCGTGGTCGCCGCCGTCGACCGGGCCCTGGCCTAGCGGCGCGCCCAGTGCCTGCTGGGGCACTACGGCCGCACGATCGCCGACAGCAGGGCCTGGAGCTTGGACCGGGTCTCGGCGAGCTCCGTGGACGGATCGCTGTCGGCGACGATGCCGTTGCCGGCCCAGGCCCGGGCGGCCGGCCCGTCGATCTCGGCGCAGCGGACAGACACGGCCCAGGTGCCGTTGCCCGCGGAGTCGACCCACCCGGCGGTTCCGGCGTAGCGCCGGCGGTCGAATCCCTCGTGCTCGGCGATCCAGGCCACGGCCTCGTCGCGGGGCCAGCCGGCCACGGCAGGGGTGGGATGCAGGGCCGCCACCAGCTCCAGCACCGAGGGCGCCGGCTGCGACAGGCGTCCTTCCACCATCGTCGCCAGGTGCTGGACGTTGGCCACCGCCACCACCGAGGGTTCGGCCTCGTAGTCGAGGTAGGAGCACCACGGCAGCAGCGTGTCGTGGACCATGTCGATGGTGATCTGGTGCTCCTGGCGGTCCTTGGTCGAGGCGAGCAGCGACGCCGCCAGCCGCTGGTCGGTGGTGGGGTCGCCGCCGCGCGGTGCCGTGCCGGCCATCGGATGGGAGCGGACGATGTCTCCCGCCACGGACACCAGGAGCTCGGGGCTGGCGGCGACGAAGCCTGCGACCGAGACGATGTGGCAACCCGGATAGGCGGAGCGCAGCCGCTCGAGCACGGCCAGCCCGTCGATGGGCCGGTCGGCGGCGACATCGATCTGCCGGGCCAGCACGACCTTGTGCAGGGTGCCGCCCGCGATGGCCTTCGTCGCCCGCTCGACCAGGACGCACCAGTCGTCGGGGTCGCGCTGCGCGGTGACCGTGAACCGGCGCACGGCCGGAAGCTGAACGACATCGCCCTCGAGGTCCGGGCGGTGGGGGTCGGGCGCGGCTGCGCCGATCGTCGTGATCCACCGGGTGCCGTCGTCGGCGCGCCCGGCGACGACGGAAGGGACCACCAGATCGCTGGGCGCCCCCGGCGTGAACGGCAAGGTTCCGAAGGCCACCGGTCCGCAGCCGGGCAGCCTCACCTCGTCGTCGACCTCGATGCCGGCCAGGGTCCGGGCCGCCGACCGGGCGGCCGCGGCCGGATCTCCGCCGGCCCACGGCAGGCGGGCCGCGCAACCCCGGCCGGCGAGCCCGGATCGTCCCCGCTCGCACAGCACCCCGTCCCGCCCGGCGAAGCGCAGCAGGTCGACGTCGGCGTCGAGCCGGCGGGTGCGCGCCAGCAGCGCCGTCACCGTGCCCTCGTGGCCAGGATGAGCTGGGCGACGCCCCCGGACAAAAGGCGCTGGTCGACGTCGACGAAGCCGGCGTCGGCGATCATGCGGCGCACGTCATCGGGGGCCGGCAGGTAGGCGACCGAGCGGGGCAGGTAGCGATAGGCGGAGCCGTCGGACAGCAGGCGCCCGATGACCGGCACCACGCTGCCGAAGTAAGCCCGGTGCCCCCAGCGCAGGATGCGGTTGGGCGGTGTCGCCACTTCGAGCAGAGCGATGCGGCCGCCGGGGCGCAGCAGCCGCGCCAGTTCGGCGAAGAACGGCTCCAGAGCCGCCAGGTTGCGCAGGGCGAAGCCGCAGGTGACGCCGTCGACCGACGCTGCCCGCAGCGGCAGGCGCAAGGCGTCGCCCTGGACCAGCGGGGCGTCGGTCCGGGCCGCCGCCAGCATGCCGAACGACAGGTCGATCCCGCGCGGCAGCAGCCCGGCGGACGCCAGCTCGCGGCACAGGTCCCCGGTGCCGCAGGCCAGGTCGACGACCGTGGACCCCGGCCGCAGGGCCAGCGACCCGACCGCCCGCCGCCGCCACCCGACGTCCATGCGGAACGTCATGACGCGGTTGACCAGGTCGTAGCGGGGGGCGATGGCGTCGAACATGTCCCGCACCGCCCGGACCTTGTCGTCACCTTGCGGCAGGTCCGAGCTCGCGGTGGTCATGGAGGCCAAGGCATCCCCAACCGCCGCACGTTCGACAAGCGGGCCCGAGCCACGGATCGCATCGTAGGAGGCCACTCGCGCCTACGCTGCCCCCGTGGCAAGGGCGCATTTCCGGATCCTCGGCATCCCCGTGCGGGTCGAGCCGTTCTTCGTCGTCGTCGCGTTCCTGTTCGGCATCCGCCTCGAGCCGCTGTGGGTGGTGTTCGCCTTCGCGGTGATCGTGTTCGTGTCGGTGCTCGTCCACGAGCTGGGCCACGCCGTGACGTACCGGCTGCTCGGGCAACGCTCGGCGATCGTGCTGCACGGCTTCGGTGGGTTCACCGTGCCCACCGGCGGCGGCCGGCGGGTGCTGAGCAAGCCCAAGTCGATCCTGGTGAGCGTCTCCGGTGCGTTGACCCAGCTGCTGGTGCTCGGCGTGCCCGCCCGCTTCGTCTTCTACGAGACCGACTGGGGCCTCCAACAGCGCATCGACTACGCCTTCGACCAGGGGTTCTTCAGCTGGGCGCCGGTGCTCTACTACCTGCAGTGGGTGAGCATCTGGTGGGCGGTGTTCAACCTGCTGCCGATCCGGCCGCTCGACGGGGGGCACGTGGCGGAGGAGCTGGTCGGCTTCGAGAACGCCTGCAAGCTCTCGATCGGCGCCGCCATCGTCGCCGGCTTCCTCGCCTTCCGGTCATCGTTCATCGGCCTGTTCGGCCTGCTGTTCTTCGGGCTCTTCGCCTACATGAACTTCCAGGAGCTGCGCGCCGGCCAGCGCACGGGCGTGTTCGACGTCGATGCGCCGGAGGGCGGCAGCCGATCGGGGGCGGGCCCCGGATTCGGTCGCCGCATGAAACGGCGGGGCAGCCCCAACCTCCAGGTCGTCAGGCCCCCGGGGGCCGCGGCGCTACCCGACCTCAGCCCCCGGGCATCGACCGCCGAGGCCGAGACCCGGGCGTGGAATGCCCTGCGCGCCGGCGAGGGCGACCGGGCGGCGGCGATCATGCGCCAGGCCGGCGGGGAGGGGAACGCCTTCCTGCGGGCCAGCATCGCCCTGCTGACCGGCCCCCTGGAGATGGCCGACGACCTGTTCGAGGGCGCGTACAGCCAGGATCCCGGGGGACCGCCCAACCTGGTTCCCGCCACGCTGCTGGCCGACCGCGGTCGAGCGGTGCCGGTGGCGGCGCGGCTGCTGGGGGCGGGCCCGTCCGGAGTCGAGGCCGCCAGCAGCCTCCAGACCCACCTGCACTACGCCGAGCGCTTCCGGGCGGCCGCCGAGGTCGGCGAGCAGGTGTTCGCGGCCGGTCCGCAGAGCCCGCCGCAGACGGCGTTCGAGGTCGCCTGCTCGTGGGCCCGGGCGGGCCAGCCCGACGAGGCGCTGCGGTGGGTGGAGGCGGCGGTCGACGCCGGCTTCCACGCCCCCGGGCTGCTGGACGGCGAGTCCGACCTCGCGAGCGTGCGGGCGCTGCCCGGCTGGGCGGCGGTCCGTTCGCGCCTGTCGGCCTGAATCCCGAGGCCCGGGGGCGAGGCAATGGGGACCGCCCGAGGACTGTCGAGGCAATACGGACCGGCCCCCGGACCTCATTGCCTCGAGAGCGTGTCGCCGGACCCTATTGCCTCGGGACGCCCTACCTACTCGTAGTAGCGGAACAGGTTCTCAGCCACGCACGCGGGCTTGGCGGCGCCCTCGACCTCGAACGTGAACCGTTGCTTCACCTGGACGCCGCCGGCGATCTCGCTGACCTCGAGCAGCTCGATGCCCAGCCGAAGCTTCGACCCCACAGGCACCGGCGAAGGGAATCGCACCTTGTCGCAGCCGTAGTTCACCCCCATCTTGATGCCCTCGACCCGCGCCACCTGGGGAGCCAGGCGGGGGCCAAGCGCCAGGGTCAGGTAGCCGTGGGCGATGGGTCCCCCGAACGGGCTCTCGCGGTTGGCCCGCTCGACGTCCACGTGGATCCACTGGTGGTCGCCGGTGGCGTCGGCGAACAGGTTCACCTGGTCCTGTGTGACCTCGACGTAGTCGCTGTAGCCGAGGTGCCGGCCCACGAGGTCCCGCAACCCGCCGATTCCCTGCACGATGGTGGTCATGGCAGCGATGATGCCCGACTCGCCGAGCCCGGGTGCAACCGGGGTGTGCGCCGTCGTCCTGGCGGCGGGCGAGGGCGCCAGGCTGCGCCCGCTCACGCGGGTCCTACCCAAGCCGCTCTGTCCCGTGGACGGTGTGCCGCTCATCGACCACGCGCTCCACCGGGCCCGCTCCGCCACGGACGCCGTCGCCGTCAACGTTCATCACGACCGCCAGACCATCGAGGCGCACCTCGAGGGCCGGGCGCACATCTCGGTCGAGGAGCCGCGGGCGCTCGGTACCGCCGGAGCACTCGGACAGCTCCGGCCGTGGATCGACGGCCGTGCGACCCTGGTCATCAACGGCGACACCTGGTGCCCCGGCTCCCTGGGCGACTTCGTCGTCGGCGGCGACGGCACCCGGGTCAGGCTGGCACTGGCCGCCCCGGACGAGCGGCTGGGTCCCGCCAGCCGCATCGTCGCCGCCGTCATGCCGTGGCGGGATGTGGCGCGACTGTCCCCGGTGCCGTCGGGGCTGTACGAGGCGTCCTGGCGAGGGTTGGCGGCCGCGGGCGAGATCGACATCGTCCGCTGGGACGGGCCCTGCCTCGATTGCGGCACACCGGCGCGCTACCTGGCCGCCAACCTGGCCGCCACCGGCGGCGCCTCGGTGATCGGCGCCGGCGCCCGGGTGGACGGTCAGGTGGTGCGCTCGGTGATCTGGCCGGGTGCCCGGGTGGGCCCGGGGGAGCGGCTCGTCGAGGCCGTCCGTGCCGCCGACGACGTCACCGTGCTGGTGCGGTGACCGGGCCCGCAGGGCCCGGGGGAGGGCGGTCGCCTCGGGGGAATGGGCGCGATCGCCGGCGTACGGCGGTAGCGGGTGGCACTCCCGGTACGGTTCGACCGTGCCCTCGTTCTGGCGGACCATGGATGCGGACTCGGCGCGGCCCCGGGCCGCCGCCGGACGCCGCACCGGCGCCGTCTCCGCGCACCCGGAGTTCCACCATCGCGACATCCAGGGCGGGGCGGTGCGCGCCGCGGTCTTCGGGGTCAGCGACGGCTTGGTCAGCAACATGGGACTGATCCTGGGCGTGGCCGGGGCCGATCCCCAGCCGGCCGTGGTCCGCCTGGCCGGCCTCGCCGGGCTCATCGCCGGCGCCATCTCCATGGCCGCCGGCGAGTACAACTCCATGCGCGTGCAGTCCGAGCTGCTGCTGCGGGAGCTGCGGATCGAGGCCCGCGAGCTGCGCCGCCGCCCCGAGCACGAGACCCGGGAACTGGCGGAGATCTACGAGCAGCGCGGCCTCGACCCCGCTCAGGCCCGCGACGTGGCCGAGGCCATGATGAGCGATCCGGACGTGGCGCTCGAGACCCACGCCCGGGAGGAGCTGGGCATCGATCCCCAGCAGCTCGGCTCGCCGCTGGGGGCTGCGGCGTCGTCCTTCCTGTCGTTCTCGGTCGGCGGACTGGTGCCGCTGGTCCCGTGGTTCGTGACGTCCGGCAGCGTCGCCATGGTGGCGTCGTTCGTCCTCGGCGTGCTGGCGGCGGCGGTCGTCGGGTGGCTCATCGGTCGTTCCACCGATCGGCCGATGACGCGGGCAATCGGTCGCCAGGTGGTGTTCACGGCGGTGCCCGCCCTGATCACGTTCGGGATCGGCAACGCCCTGGGGGTGGGTACCGCCTAGCCTGAGCCGGCCGGAACGTCACCGACGTAGGCGCGGTCGGTGTGGTCGCGGGTGAAGCCGAGGTCGGCGTACAGCGTGTTGGCCGGCTCGTTGGTGGCGTCGACGTACAGCATGCCGACCCTCAGCCCCTTGCGGGCCAGGTGGTCCAGGCCGGCGAGGGCCAGCGCCCGGCCCAGGCCCCGACGGTGGATGG
>JBOGHG010000133.1:0-10775 GCA_050744525.1 Acidimicrobiales bacterium
CAGTACTGCTCGGGCGGGTCGAGCACCCGATCGTCGATCCACCCGCTGCCGGGGGTCTGGAACAGCGGGTGGTTGAGGAACAGCACCAGCCAGCCCCCCGGGCCGAGCACCCGGGCGATCTCGTCGAACGTGGCCTCCAGGTCCACCACGTGCTCCAGCACGAGGCAGACGACCACCGCATCGAACGCACCCGGCCCGAACGGCAGCGCCCCGCCCACGCCGCGGGCGTAGGCCACTCCCCCGCCCCGCCGGACGGCCTCGGCCAGTTGGGCGGCCGCCGGATCGAGGCCCACGACCCGGTCGGCGCCGCAGGCGACCGCCAGCCGGGCGATCTGGCCCTCGCCGCAGCCGAGATCGAGCACGCGGTCGGCGCCGGCCAGGTGGTCGGCCGCCAGCGGCAGGATCTGCTCGACGTATTCGACGTCGGCTCCGTTGGTGAACTCGCGCTGCCACCAGCCCGCGTGCCGCTCCCAGACCTCAGCGGCGGTAACCGGCGAGGTTCCGGCGTCGCTCACACCGAGATCCCGCGCTGAGGGACGCCAGAACGCCGGGTGGCCGCCCCCTGGATCTTGTCGTAGACGGCGTCGGCCACGTCGTCCGGCAGCCACGACAGTGCCCGGAGGTCCTCCCGGGAAGCCCGCCTCACCGAGTTGACGCCGCCCAGCTCCCTGGTGAGCCGCTTGCGGCGCGCGGGGCCCAGGCCCTTGACGTCGTCGAGCACCGAGCGCGTCATCCTCTTGTCCCGGAGCTGGCGGTGGTACGTGATGGCGAACCGGTGCGCCTCGTCGCGGACGCGCTGGAGCAGGTACAGCGCCTCGGACCCCCGGGGGATCCGCACCGGGTCGGCCAGGCCCGGCAGGAACACCTCCTCGAAGCGCTTGGCCAGCGCCGCCGCCGGGATCTCCTCGTCGAGCCCCAGGCCCTCCAGGACCCGCACCGCCACGTTGAGCTGGCCCTTGCCCCCGTCCACCAGGAGCAGTTGCGGCGGGTAGCTGAACTTGCCCGTACGCTCGCTCACCGGCCGCGCCCGCTCGTCGATGTAGGCGGACAGGCGGCGCGTGAGCACCTCCTCCATGGCCGCGAAGTCGTCGTTGCCGGGCACAGTCCGCACCCGGAACCGCCGGTACTCGGACTTCTTCGGCAGCCCGTCCTCCATCACCACCATCGAGCCCACGTAGTCGGTGCCCTGGATGTGGCTCATGTCGTAGCACTCGATGCGGAGCGGGGCGTCGGGCAGCCCGAGCGCGTCCTGCAGCTCGTTCAGCGCCCTGGCGCGGGCGTTGTGGTCGCTGGCCCGGCGCAGGCGGTGGCGGGTGAACTCCTCGGCGGCGTTGCGCGTGACCGTCGCCTGCAGCTCGCGCTTGGCGCCCCGCTGCGGCACGCGCACCTCGACCCGCGAGCCCCGGAGCTGCGCCAACCAGTCCTCGTAGAGCCGGGGATCGTCGGGCGCCGTCGGGACGAGCACGGCCCTGGGGACCCCCAGCGGCGGGTCGTCGTAGAGGTGGGCGAGGATGTCGCCCACCATCTCCCCCGGGCTCACGTCCTCGACCTTGTCGAGCACGAAGCCCTTGCGTCCCACCACCCGGCCCCGCCGTACGAAAAACGCCTGGACCGCCGCCTCGAGGTCGTCCCCGGCGATGCCGATCACGTCGAGGTCCTCGTTGCGGTCGGCAACCATCTGCTGGCGCTCGATTGCCTTGCGGACGCTGGCCAGCCGGTCACGCACCCGGGCGGCGCGCTCGTACTCGAGGTTGTCCGCCGCCGCCCGCATCTGGTCCTCGAGCCGGCGCACGATCGTATCGGTCTCGCCGTCGAGGAAGTCGAGCAGCTCGCCCACCAACCGGTCGTAGGTCTCGTGGTCCACCTCGCCCACGCACGGGCCGGTGCACTTCTCGATGTGGAACAGCAGGCACGGCCGGCCGAGCCGCTGATGGCGCTGGAACTTGTTGTCGCTGCAGGTGCGCAGCGGGAACGTGCGGAGCAGCAGGTCGAGCGTCTCGCGGATGGCATAGGCGTGGCCGTAGGGGCCGAAGTAACGCACGCCCTTGCGCTTGCGCCCCCGCATGACCGTGGGCCGGGGCCACTCGTCGGAGACCGTCACCGCCAGGAAGGGGTAGCTCTTGTCGTCGCGCAGCCGGATGTTGAATCGGGGACGGTGCTGCTTGATGAGGCTGTTCTCGAGCAGGAGCGCGTCGACCTCGTTGCGGACCTGGATCCACTCGACGGTCTCGGCGCTGGCCACCATGGCTGCGGTGCGGGGCGGCAGGCTGCGGGGGTCACCGAAGTAGTTCGACAGCCGGGAGCGGAGCGAGCGCGCCTTGCCGACGTAGATCACGCGCCCGTCCCGGTCCTTGAACTGGTAGGACCCGGGGGTGTCGGGGATCGTGCCGGCGGCCGGACGTTGCACCACAGGGTCGAGGATAGGGACCGGCCGCCACCCCGGGATTCCTGCCGCGGAAACGGTTGCCGGGACCACCAATCCCGCGGCAGGTTTCTCTTCGGACCTCGTAAACTGCCCTTCAAGCCGGCCCGGAATTCCGGCTGCATATCGACTCCGGGGACGACATCCCCGTGGGTGAGGCGACCGGGCTGTCCCCACCGTCCGCCAACCGGAGTCACCTCGACGGAGGTTCCATCACATGCTTCGGCTACAGACCCCGCTCGCCGAGCGGTACACGGCGCTCGGCAACCAATGCGACCTGGCCAGCAGGATCGGCGCGGCCAAGGCCGACCTTGGCGAGCGGCTGTTCATCCTCGGCCATCACTACCAGCGCGACGAGATCATCCGCTGGGCCGACGCCCGCGGCGACTCCTACCGGCTCTCCGTGCTCGCCCAGCAGCGCCCGCAGGCCGAGTACATCGTGTTCTGCGGCGTGCACTTCATGGCGGAGTCGGCCGACATCCTGACCGCCGATCACCAGACGGTGATCCTTCCGGACCTCAACGCCGGCTGCTCCATGGCCGACATGGCCGACATCGACGAGGTGGAGGAGGCCTGGGACGCCCTGTCGGGCATCGTCGACCTCGATCGGCTGGTGCCGATCACCTACATGAACAGCTCGGCCGCCATCAAGGCCTTCGTCGGCCGCCACGGGGGCGCGGTGTGCACCTCGACCAACGCTCGGGCGGTGCTGGAGTGGGCGCTCGGAGCCGAGACCGAGGCCCGCGGCCGCGGCATCGGCCGCGGTGACCAGGTGCTGTTCTTCCCCGACCAGCACCTCGGCCGCAACACCGGCGTCGCCATGGGCTACGGGCTGGACGACATGCGGGTCTGGGACCCGCGGCGCGACCTCGGCGGTCTCACCGAGCGGGAGTGCAAGGAGTCGACGTTCCTGCTGTGGCGGGGCCACTGCTCGATCCACCAGCGGTTCCGCCCGGAGCACGTCGAGGCGTTCCGGGCCGAGCATGCCGGGGGCATCGTGGTCGTGCACCCCGAGTGCCCGCACGAGACCGTGGTGCTGGCCGACCAGGTCGGGTCGACGGACTACATCATCCGGGCGCTTACCGACGCCCCCGCCGGGTCGACGATCGCAGTGGGCACGGAGGTCCACCTGACCAACCGGCTGGCCCACGAGCACCCGGACAAGACGGTCGTCTCGCTCGACCCCATCGTCTGCCCGTGCTCGACCATGAACCGCATCGACGAGCCCCACCTGGCGTGGGTGCTCGAGGAGCTGGTCGCAGGCCGGGTCGTCAACCCCATCCGCGTCGACGCCGACACGGCCGAGTGGGCCGGGATCGCCCTCCAGCGCATGCTCGACATCACCTGACCCCGACCGAACGGGAGGGCCGGCCCGAGCGGCCGTGGGAGCGGGAGGCACACGCCGAAGCCCGAGCGGCCCGGCGCGTAGCGCCAAGAGCGGGGAGCAACCGACTGACATCCTCGCCGACGCTCAGGCCCGGGGGGCGTGTTCGTGGAACACGACCCGGGGCTGGGGCGCCCGCCCCGCCGGCTGCTCGGGGCGAGGCAACCGAGCCGGTGGCGGGATGGGCCGGCGCTCGGGCTTGTCGCCCAGATCCAGCGCGTCGGCATGGTGCTCGATGGTGATCGGGTCGCCGTCGCGGAGGTCGTAGGTCGCCTCCTCGTGATCGACCGTGACCGCGATGCGACGGCCGCGATACCGGACCCGGAACTCCAGGCGGCTGATGGCACTCGGCAGCCGGGGCGCGAAGCCCAGCCGGCCTCCGCTCGCCCGCATGCCCCCGAAACCCTCGACCAGGCCGGTCCAGGCGCCCGCCAGCGACGCCATGTGGAGACCGTCGCCGGTGTTGCGTGCCAGGTCGTCGAGGTCCACGAGCGCCGCCTCGCCCAGGTAGTCGTACGCCAGCTCGAGGTGGCCGATCTCGGCGGCGACCACCGCCTGGGTGCACGCCGACAGCGACGAGTCGCGGACCGTCAGCGCCTCGTAGTACGCGAAGTCGCGCTGCTTCTCCTCGGGGGTGAAGGCCTCGCCTCGCAGGTGGAGCGCCAACACCAGGTCGGCCTGCTTCACCACCTGCTTGCGGTAGAGGTCGAAGTACGGGAAGTGGAGGAGCAGCGGGTACTGGTCGGGACGGGTGCCCTCGAAGTCCCAGCGGGCGTGGTCCGTGAACCCCTCGCTCTGTGGATGGACCCCAAGGCGTTCGTCGTAGGGGACCACCACCGCGGCCGCCGCGTCCCGCCACGACGCCGCCTCCTCGGGAGTGACCCCGAGACGGGAGGCGACATCGGAATGGCGCGCCGCCACGTCGGCGGCCGCCCGCAGGTTCTGCTGCGCCATGAGGTTGGTGAAAACGTTGTTGTCGGCCACGGCGCTGTACTCGTCGGGCCCGGTCACGCCGTCGATCCGGAACCGACCGTCCATGTCGTGGTGGCCGAGGCTGCGCCACATCCGTGCGGTCTCGACCAGCAGCTCCACGCCCACGTCGCGCTCGAAGGCCTCGTCCTGCGTGGCGTCGACGTAGCGCACCACGGCGTCGGCGATGTCGGCGTTGATGTGGAAGGCGGCGGTGCCCGCCGGCCAGTAGCCCGACGATTCCCAGCCCCGCAGCGTGCGCCACGGGAAGGCGGCGCCGTCGAGGCCCAGCTCACCGGCGCGCTCCTTGGCGATCGGGAGGGTGAGCTGCCGCCAACGCAGGACGTCGGCGGCGGGGGTGGGCTGCGTGTACGTGAGCACCGGCAGCACGAAGGTCTCGGTGTCCCAGAAGGTATGGCCGTCGTAGCCGGGACCGGTGAGGCCCTTCGCCGGTATCGGGCGCTGCTCGGCCCGGGCGCCGGCCTGCAGGATGTGGAAGAGCCCGAAGCGCACCGCCTGCTGCACCTCGGCGTCGCCATCGATCTCGACGTCGGCACCGGCCCAGAAGTCGTCGAGGTAGGCGCGCTGCTCGGCCAGCAACCCGTCCCAGCCGCCCAGCCGCGCCCCCGCCAGCGCCGCGACCACCTGATCGTGCAGTGCCGGGCGGGTCCGCTGGCTCGACCAGCCGTAGGCGAGGAACTTCACGACGCGCAGCCGCTCGCCCGGGCGGAGCACCGTCGCGATCGTGAGCCGGCAGACGTCGGGGTAGCTCATGATCTCGGCGCTGCATTGCTCGGGACCCTCGATGATGTGCTCCATCCCCGCGGCGAGCCGCAGCCCGCTGCGCCGGGTGCGGTGCACGAGCAGGGCCTGGGTCTCGCGGGCGACGTGCTCCTCGCTCACCAACGGGTTCTCGAGGGCGGCGGCAGCGCGCGGGTCCTTGCTCTGTGGCGGCAGCTCCTCGTTGGCCACGAGCTCCGACTGCAGGACGATGCGCAGAGCCGCGTCGTCGACCAGCTCGACCTCGTAGGCGATGGCCACGATGGCCCGCTGGGTGAGCGAGACCAGCCGGACCGACGAGACGCGCACGGTGTCGTGGGCCGGTGAGGTCCACTGCACCTTGCGGCTGAGCGTGCCCGCCCGCATGTCGAGGACCCGCTCGTGGCTGTCGAGCGTGCCGTAGCGGATGTCGAAGGGCTCGTCGTCGACCAGCAGACGGATCAGCTTGCCGTTGGTGACGTTGATGACCGTCTGCCCGGACTGCGGATAGCCGTAGCCCGCCTCGGCGTAGGGCAGCGGGCGGAGCTCGTACACCGAGTTCAGGTAGGTGCCCGGCAGCCCGTGCGGGTCGCCCTCGTCGAGGTTGCCGCGCAGCCCGATGTGGCCGTTGGACAGGGCGAACACAGACTCGCTGCGCGCCAGCATGTCGAGGTCGAGGCCCCGCTCGGTCACGCACCAGGGCTCCACCAGGTAGCCGTGGGTCACGTGTCCTCCAGGAGCTCGCTGAGATCGCCGACCACCACGTCGGCGCCCTGGCGCCGCAGCTCGTCGGCCTGGCCGACGCGGTCCACGCCCACGACCAGCGCGAAGCCACCGGCGCGGCCGGCCTCGACCCCGGCGAGCGCGTCCTCGAACACCGCGGCCGCGTCGGGACCGACCCCCAGCGCCGCGGCACCCGCGATGAAGGTATCGGGGGCGGGCTTGCCGGCGAGGTGACGCTCGGCGGCGACGACGCCGTCGATGCGGGCGTCGAACAGGTGGCCGATCCCGGCGACGTCGAGCACCTCCGCGGTGTTGGCACTGGACGAGACCACGGCCGCGCCGAGGCCGGCGTCCCGGACGGCCCGCACGTAGCGCACCGAGCCCTCGTACACCTCGACGCCCCCCTCGCGCAGGAGGCGCAGCACCAGGTCGTTCTTCTGGTTGCTCAGGCCGTTCACGGTCGGCTCCCCGGGCGGATCATCGGGCGAACCCTCGGGCAGGTCGATGCCGCGGGACCGCAGGAAGCCACGCGTTCCCTCGAGCCGCGGCCGGCCGTCGACGTAGTTGTCGTAGTCACTCCCGGCGTCGAACGGCACGAACACCTGGCCCCTACGAGTCGACCACTCCTCGAGGAACGTGTCGAACATCTGCTTCCAGGCGGCGGCGTGGACGGTGGCCGTGCGCGTCAGCACACCGTCGAGGTCGAACAGGCAGGCGGTCACGCCGGGCGGGAGGCCTAGCACTCGGCTGTCTCTTACCCCGAAATCGGCGGCGACAGCAAAGGTGAAAGGTACTGACCGGTCCAGCTGGCCGGCTCGGTGGCGACCGCCTCGGGCGTGCCCGTGGCGACCACGGTGCCTCCGCCGCTGCCACCCTCGGGGCCCAGGTCGATGATCCAGTCGGCGGTCTTGATCACGTCGAGGTTGTGCTCGATCACCAGCACGGTGTTGCCCTGGTCGACCAGCCGCGACAGCACGGTGAGCAGCTTGCGGATGTCGTCGAAGTGCAGGCCCGTGGTGGGCTCGTCGAGGATGTAGATGGTGTGGCCGGTCGAGCGCTTGGCCAGCTCGCTCGACAGCTTCACCCGCTGGGCCTCCCCACCCGACAGCGTGGTGGCCGGCTGCCCCAGCCTGACGTAGCCCAGGCCCACGTCGACGAGCGTGCGCATGTGCCGCGCGATGGCCGGCTGGTTGGCGAAGAAGTCGAGCGCCTCCTCGCAGCTCATGGCCAGCACGTCGGCGATGTTGCGGTCCTTGAAGGTGATATCGAGCGTGTCGCGGTTGTAGCGGGCGCCCTTGCACACCTCGCAGGGGACGTACACGTCGGGCAGGAAGTGCATCTCGATCTTGATGGTGCCGTCGCCGGCGCACGCCTCGCAGCGCCCGCCGCTCACGTTGAAGCTGAAGCGGCCCGGCAGGTAGCCCCGCACCTTGGCCTCGTGCGTCTGGGCGAACAGCTTGCGGATGTGGTCGAACACGCCCGTGTACGTGGCGGGGTTGGACCGGGGGGTTCGGCCGATGGGCGACTGGTCGATGTCGATGACCTTGTCGAGGTGCTCGATGCCCTCGACCCGGCTGTGCAGGCCGGGGGGCATCTTGGACCGGTACACCTTCTGCATGAGCGCCCGGTACAGGATGTCGTTGACCAGCGTCGACTTGCCCGAACCCGACACGCCGGTCACGGCCACGAAGCAGCCGAGCGGGAACTCGACGTCGATGTTCTTGAGGTTGTTCTGGCGGGCGCCGCGTACCTGGAGCCAGCGGTCGTTGGTCCGGCGCCGGCGGGCCGGCACCGGGATCGAGCGCTTGCCGGCCAGGTACTGACCCGTGACCGAACGCCGGTTGCGGAGCAGTTGGCGGACCGTGCCGGTGTGCACGATCTCGCCGCCGTGCTCCCCCGCCCCGGGACCGATGTCGACCACGTGGTCGGCGACCTTGATCGTCTCCTCGTCGTGCTCGACCACCAGGACGGTGTTGCCCAGGTCGCGCAGGCGCATGAGCGTGTCGATGAGCCGGCGGTTGTCGCGCTGGTGGAGCCCGATCGACGGCTCGTCGAGCACGTACAGGACGCCGACGAGCCCCGATCCGATCTGCGACGCCAGCCGGATGCGCTGCGCCTCGCCGCCCGCGAGGGTGCCAGCGGAGCGCGACAGGGTGAGGTAGTCGAGGCCCACGTCGAGCAGGAACCCCATCCGCGCGTTGATCTCCTTGACCACCCGTTCGGCAATGAGCCGATCCCGCTCTGACAGCTCGAGCGCGGCCAGCGTCTTGGCCGACTCGCCGATCGACATGTCGCAGATGTCGGCGATCGTGTAGCCGTCGACCGTCACCCCCAGCGTCAGCGGCTTGAGCCGGGCCCCGCCGCAGGCCGGGCACGGCACCTCGCGCATGTAGCCCTCGACCTGCTCGCGGGCGCTGTCGGACTCGGCCTCGGCGTGCCGCCGCTGCAGGTACGGCACCACACCCTCGTAGTGCGCGTGGTAGGTGCGCTCGCGCCCGTAGCGGTTCTTGAACCGCACCCACACCTTGTCGACGCCCTTGCCGTACAGGACCGCCTGGCGCTGCTTGGCGCCGAGCTTCTCGAACGGCGCGCCCATGTCGATGCCGAGCTCGTCGGCCACCGCCACGACGAGGCGCTGGAAGTAGCGCTGGTGCCCGCCCGACCACGGCGAGATGGCCCCCTCCTCCAGGCTGAGGCTGGGGTCGGGCACCACCATCTCGGGATCCACCTCGAAGCGGGTGCCGAGGCCGTCGCACGTCTCGCACGCGCCGTAGGGCGAGTTGAACGAGAAGTTGCGCGGCGCCATCTCCTCGAACGAACCGTGGCCGTTGGGGCAGGCCAGGTGCTGCGAGAACGTGAGCGTCTCGCCCTCGAGCGGGGCGTCGCCGCTGGACGGGGATTCGGTCTCGGGTGCGGGGCCCCCGGCTCGGGGGACGATCTCGACCTCGGCCACGCCGTCGGCCAACTTGAGCGCCGTCTCGAGGGATTCGGTGAGGCGACGGGCGATGCCGTCGCGCCGCACCAGCCGGTCGACCACGACCTCGATGGTGTGCTGCTCGTAGCGCGCCAGCTCGATGCGCTCTGACGTCTCGTGCAGCTCGCCGTCGACTCGGGCCCGGGCGAAGCCCTGGGCCGACAGGTCTGCCAGGAGCGTCTCGTAGGTGCCCTTGCGGCCCCGGACCACCGGCGCCAGCACCTGGAAGCGGGTGCCCTCGGGCAGCTCCATGATGCGGTCGACGATCTGCTGCGGCGTCTGTCGGGTGACCTCGGCGCCGCACGTCGGGCAATGGACCACGCCGATGCGGGCGAACAGCAGGCGCAGGTAGTCGTAGACCTCGGTGATGGTGCCCACCGTGGACCGCGGGTTGCGGGAGGCGCTCTTCTGGTCGATCGAGATGGCGGGCGACAGGCCCTCGATGAAGTCGACGTCGGGCTTGTCCATCTGGCCCAGGAACTGGCGGGCATAGGCCGACAGCGACTCGACGTACCGGCGCTGGCCCTCGGCGTAGATGGTGTCGAAGGCCAGCGAGGACTTGCCCGAGCCCGACAGCCCCGTGAAGACGATCAGCCGCTCGCGGGGCAGCTCGAGACTGATGTTGCGGAGGTTGTGCTCCCGCGCACCACGGACGACGAGCGAATCAGCCACGAAGCCAGAGGCTATCGCCAGAGCCGGCGTGAGGAACGCATGTTCGATGGCGCCCGCCGGCGCCGGGCACTCAGCGGAGGACCAGCAGGTCCATGCCGAGCGGCCAGGGTCGCTCTCCCGCCGCCAGGGCCCGCTCGATGGCGGCGATGCCCTTGTCCCACTCTTCCTCGTCGAGGTCGACCAGGGCGCTGTCGCTGCGCCGCATGACGGGCAGCAGCTCGAGCATCTCGTCGTAGCTTTCGAACGTCGGCTCGCGGACACGCTCGATCGCCTCGAACACGAAGCCGGCGTCCTCGAACGCCGTGATCACCCGGCCGAACCGCGGCCAGCGCTCGGCCACGCGCATCGCACCCGGGAACAGGTGGAACAGCTCGATCTCGTCCTGCCGCCCGGGGTAGCCGCTGCGGATGAGGACCGGCGCTCCCGGCTCGAGGACACGGCGCAGCTCGCGGGCCGCTCCGGGAAGGTCGGGGAACTGGTGGATGACCGTCGAGAGCCATGCAGCCCCGACCGACTCGTCGGGCAGCGGCATCGCCTCGGCTGTGCCCGACACGTAGTCGACCCGGGGATGCGGGTGGGCGACGGTTGCCCGGGCCCGCATACCTCTGGACGGCTCGACTCCGTGGACCCGGCTGCCGAAGCAGTCGGCCAGCGCCTTCGACCAGATGCCGGTGCCCGAGCCGACGTCGACGATCTCGAACGGTGGTGGGTCGGTCAGGTAGCAGCGCACCCGCTCGCACCAGATGCCCAGGGCATCGGCTCGGCGGTCGCGAACTTTGTCGAAGTCTCGGCCCACCTCGTCGTATGCGACGTGGCTCACTCTTCTTCTCCCGTGATCGACGGCGTAACCCTGTGTCCATGGGACAGTCACT
>JBOGHG010000134.1:0-10695 GCA_050744525.1 Acidimicrobiales bacterium
ACCGTCCGCGGCGCCGCGCCAGGGCCCGGACGCGGCGGCTGGCGGGCCACGGTCGTCGGCGGGTGGTGGGCAGCGTGGCGGCGGTCGCCCGGTCGCCGTCGTGGCCACCGTCGACCGGAGCGGCTCCCCCCGCGGCCGGGCGGGGCTCGGGGGCACTGCGCGCCATGTGCCGCGGCCGCCGGTCTTCGCTGTCGACCACGCCGGTCACGGAGCGACAGCCTCCCGGTACAGGCCCAGGCGCTGGATCGTGTCGATGACGGCCGGTGACAGCAGGTAGTCCAGCGGCCGGCCGTCGATCACCCGGGCCCGCAGGTCGGTGCTGGACACCTCGAGCCGGGGCACCTCGACCCGGAGCCACGACCAGCCGGGCGGGGGCTGCCCCTCGCCGCTTCCCGGCCGCTCGACCACCACGATCGTGGACAGCGCGCGGACCTCGTCGGCACGCTCCCAGCTCGGCAGGCCCACGGCGGCATCGCTCCCGAGGATGACGTACAGGTCGAGCGTCGGATCGCCGGCCAGCAGCTGGGACAAGGTGTCGGCCGTGTAGGACATGCCGCCGCGGTCGACCTCGATGCGGCTGGCCTCGAGCCCATCGACGTCTCCCACCGCGGCCTCGACCATGGCGAACCGGTGCTCGGCCGACGAGATGTCGCGGGTGCCCACCTTCTGCCACGGCTGGTCGGCGACGACCAGCAGCACCCGGTCGAGCGACAGCTCGTGGCGGACGTTGACCGCCGTCACGAGGTGGCCGACGTGCGGTGGGTCGAAGGTCCCCCCGAAGATGCCCAGGCGCTCACCGGACCGATGTCCGAGGGTGACGCCGGCGGTCAACGCTTGCCATCCTCGAGATCCACCCGAACCTTCTCGGCCAGCGCGCCGAGGCCGGTGGAGACGTCGACCGGCCACACCGGATCGTCCGCCGGCTCCAGGGACCGGAGCCCAGGCGGCAGGCCGGCCAGGGCCCCCAGGCAGCGCTCGCGGGTGGCCGCGAGCGGCTCCGGGGACTGGACCCGCCGACCCTCGGCCATGGCGCGCACCAACAGCGCCCGGCCCCCGGACACGTCCTCGTCGTGCAGGCCCAGGACGTCACGATCGGCGAAGCGCCAGACCTGCTTGCGACCCGGCAGGGTGACCTTGCCCTCGGCGAGCTTCATCCTCGGCCCGAGGGCATCGTCCACCAACTTGTAGACGGCACCGAGCGAGGGCGCGTCACCGCTGGTCCCGAGCTGCGTGCCCACGCCGAAGGCATCGATGGGCGCACCCGCGGCCAGCAGGTCGGCGATGCGGTGCTCGTCGAGGTCGCCCGACGCGAGGATCTCGACGTCGGCGAGCCCGGCCTCGTCGAGCACGGCACGCACATCGACGGCCAGGCGACCCAGGTCGCCGGAATCGAGGCGCACCGCCGAGACACGGATGCCCTCACCGGCCAGCTCCTGGGCCACCTCGGCGGCGTGGCGGGCACCACCGACGGTGTCGTAGGTGTCGATCAGCAGGACGGAGTGCTGCGGGAAGCTGCGGGCGTAGGCGCGGAACGCGTCCCGCTCGTCATCGAACGACATGACGAACGAGTGGGCCATCGTCCCCGACAGCGGTATGCCCCAGCGCTGCCCGGCGGCTACCAGCGAGGTGCCGGCCGCTCCGCAGATCCAGGCGCCGCGGGCGGCGGCCATGGCCGCGTCGACGCCGTGGTCGCGCCGGGCGGAGAAGTCCACGAAGGCGCGGCCGTCGCAGGCGATGGCGACCCGCGCCGCCTTGGACGCCAGCATGGTGCGGCTTGCGACGGCGTTGAGCAGGAACGTCTCCACCAGCTGCGCCTCGATCAGCGGTGCGGTGACCCGCACGATCGGCTCACCGGCGAAGACCAGGTCACCCTCCGGCACCGCCCACACCTCACCCGTGAACCGGAGGCCGGCCAGCTCGTCGATGAAGCGCGCTGGGAACAGCTCGAGCCCGGCGAGGTACTCGACCTCGTGAGGCGCGAAGGACAGCTCCTCCAGGCCGGCGAGCGCGTCGTCGAGGCCGGCGGCCACCAGGAACCGCCGCTGAGGGGGGAGTCGCCGCACGAACAGCTCGAACGTGGCCTCGTGCTCGATGCCCTCGGCCCGGTAGGCGGCCGCCATCGTCAGCTCGTAGAGGTCGGTGACCAGCGAGGCGGGAACGGGAGGCCGCGCCGCGGCCGAAAGCCGGTTCATGCAAGCGCGACGCCCGCCGCCGTCATCTCGTCGATGGCGCGCTGTCCATCGCCCGGCTCCAGCTCGACGGGCCGGGCACCGTCGACCACCAGCGTGGTGTCGTATCCCAACGCCACGGCGTCGAGTGCCGTGGCCCTGACGCAGTAGTCGGTGGCCAGTCCGAGCACGACCACCCGCTCGACGCCGCGCTCCCGCAGCAGGTCGTCGAGCGCTGTGCGCTCGGTGTCCCCGGTGACGGGATCGGCCACCGTGAAGCCCGAGTAGCCATCCTCGCCGCCAACGCCCACCCGGATCCGCTCGCCGTCGACGACCGTCAGCCTCGGGTGCAGCTCGGCCCCCCAGGTCCCGTGGACGCAGTGGACGGGCCAGGTGCCGCCGTCCTTGGCGAAGTGGGGCGTGACGGGCGGATGCCAGTCCTGGGTGTACACGACCATCGCCCCCGCCGACCGAGCCGCCTCGATCTCGGCGTTGGTCACGTCGATGACCGACTCGGCGTCTCGCACGTACAGGCTGCCGTCAGGGTCCGCAAAGTCGTTCTGGATGTCGACGACGAGCAGGGCCGTCGACGCGTCATAGTGTCCACGCACGCTTCAAAGGTACCCATCGCACGGGGGTACCCTTCGACGCGCCCAATCCGCTGGGCCTCTCATTCCCCCTCGTAGGTCCAGTCGGGGCGCTTGCGGGCCTGGCGCTCGTCGATCGTCGCCTTGCCGTCGCGCACGTCCACGAGCTTGGGCACCTGGAGCCCGCGGGCCCGCAGCGGCCGGCCATCGAGCGCGGCCGCCACCTCGCCGGGGAACGCCTGCAGGATGCTCGCCACCACTCGCTGCTCCTGGACCGGCAGGTAGCAGCGGTTACCGTCGGTGCACGACAGCAGGCGCACGGCGATGGTGTCGAGATCGTCGGGAGTGGCACCACCGGCGGCGAGCAGGTCGAGCCGCTCGGTCACGGCCCCACACCCGAGCTTGCAGGCGGGGCACTGTCCGCACGACTCGACGTACAGGAAGCGCGAGACCATCTGCGCCGTCTCGACCATCGACGCGGTGTCGTCGAGCACGAGGAACCCGGCCGCGCCCAGGCCCGACCCGATCGCGGCCATGCCCTCGTAGCTGCACGGGGTGTCGAGCTGGTCGCCGGTCAGCACCGGGTTCGCCACGCCGGAGAGGACGGCCTTGACCTCGTGGCCGGGACGCGCCCCGCCGCCGACACGCTCGATGACCTCCGCCAGGGGCGTTCCCATCTCCACCTCGCCCACACCCGGGCGCACGACGTCACCCACCACGGTGGCGACGATGCACCCGGGCGACTCGGAGGTGCCCAGCGACCGGTGCCACTCGGGTCCTCGCGCCAGCACCTGGGTCGCGACGGCCAGCGTCTCGACGTTGTTGACGACGGTCGGGTTGGACGCCGGCATGGTGTCGGCCACGCCGGCCGGCGAGGCGCTCCAGCCGGTGGTCGGCACCGTGGCGAACAGCCCGTGGATGTAGGGCGGCACGTTGCGTGGCAGCGGCGCTTCACCCTCGATCACCTGCAGCAGCCCGGTCTCCTCGCCGTACAGGTAGGCGTCGGGCCCGAGAACCACCTGGATGGTGACGTCACCGATGGCGCCCGACGCGCTCAGCTCGTCCACGGCCGCGGCCAGGCGCTCGATCTCGGGCTCGAACCGCTCCTTGACGCCGATGAACGCCCTGTCGGCCCCCACCGCGAAGGCGGCGATGGCGACCCCCTCGACGACCGAATATGAATTGGCGCGCAGGATCGCTCTATCCTTGAATGTCGAGGGCTCTCCCTCGGCCCCGTTGCATACCACGAAGGTGCGGTTTTCTTCGTTTTCCCCGTCGCCGACGCCGTCCGCGGCGTCACGCACCGACTGCCACTTGCGTCCCGTCGGGAACCCGCCGCCTCCCCGCCCCCGCAACCCAGACAGGATGACCTCCTGGATCGTGCCCCCGGGACCGAGGCCGAGTGCTCGCCGAAATCCGGCGCCTCCCCCACGCTCGAAGTAGTCGGTGACATCGGTCACCGGAGGATCGGACAACAACACACCGTCCTGCATGTACCCGGCTTTCGACGACGAGCGGCCGGAAATCCCCTGGTTGGGGGAATCCCACCGCGGTAGTGGTGGTTGAGGAGATACGAGATGAGTGATTCTGTAGGTCAGTACCTGAACGAAATCGGCCTCGTGCCCCTCCTCACTGCAGGCGAGGAGCGCGAGCTGTCGCAGACGATCGAACGCGGGCGTGACGCGCAGGCGCGACTCGACGCCGGTGAGCGTGGCCGTGAGCTGCGCAAGTCCGTCGCCGCCGCAGCCGCCGCCAAGGACCGCTTCATCCGGGCGAACCTGCGGCTCGTGGTGAGCATCGCCCGACGCTACCCCCTTCCCCCCTCGATGGAGCTGCTCGACCTGATCCAGGAGGGCAACCTCGGCCTCGAGCACGCCGTCGACAAGTTCGACTGGCGCAAGGGCTTCAAGTTCTCGACGTACGCCACCTTCTGGATCCGCCAGGCCATCGGTCGGGCGCTCGACCAGAAGGCGAGCCTGGTTCGCCTGCCCGGCGACCGCTCCGCGTCGCTGCGGGCGGCACTGCGCCAGGCCTCCGGCGACGGTGAGGAGCTCGACGACGAGAGCGCCCGGCTCTACCGCCTGACCACCCCCACGTCGCTCGATCGCCCGGTGGGCGACGACGACGGCAGCGAGCTGGTCGACCTGTTGGCGGCCGACGTGCCGACGCCCGAGCAGGTGCTGCTCGAGCGCGAGGACGAGCAAACGCTCAACGACCTGCTCGATGTGCTCGACACGCGGGCCCGGTATGCGGTGGAGCAGCGCTTCGGCCTCACCGACGGCCGGAAGCGCAGCTACCGCGAGGTGGGCGAGGAGCTCGGTGTCACCGCCGAGGCGGCCCGCCGGCTGGTCAAGCGTGCGGTGGACGCGGTGCGCGAAGAGGCGATGGCCCGCTCGAGCGCGGCATAATCGTTCCCGGATCCAGAACCTGTCGTCATGCACTCCACCGGGGAGTGCCGGGTTCCCGCCACCCGGCCCCCTATGCACCAGCCGCCCCTATCCCGCCCAGGGGCGGCTGGTGTCATCCAGGCCGGGGGTACGCGAATCGCTTTGCCGATCGCGCCGGTCGGGCGCCACGATGGTGCACCGTGACCAGTGACCGTGCCTCCGTACCCACGTCGACACCACCAACGCCGACGTGGCGTCCGGACTCCTGGCGTGACCGCCCGGCCGACCAGCAACCGGTGTGGCCCGACGAGTCGGCGCTGGATCACGCACTGAAGCACCTGGCGAGCGTGCCGCCCCTGGTGTTCGCCGGGGAGGCCCGGGCGCTGACGTCGCAGCTCGGCGAGGTGGCCGAGGGCAAGGCCTTCCTGCTGCAGGCGGGCGACTGTGCCGAGTCGTTCGAGGCGTTCTCGGCCGATGGCATCCGCGACAAGCTCAAGGTGATCCTGCAGATGGCGGTGGTGCTCACCTATTCGACCGGCGTCCCGGTCATCAAGGTGGGGCGCATCGCCGGCCAGTTCGCCAAGCCCCGCTCGGCCGCGGTCGAGACGGTGGGCGACCGGGAGCTGCCGGCGTTCCGCGGCCACATGGTCAACGACAGCGCCCCCAACGAGGCGGCCCGCACCCCCGATCCCGACCGGCTCGTGCAGGCCTACCACCAGTCGGCCGCCACGCTGAACCTGCTGCGGGCGTTCACCAAGGGTGGCTTCGCCGACCTGTCCCAGGTCCACCAGTGGAACCAGGAGTTCGTGGCGTCGAGCCCCGAGGGCCGGCGTTATGACCGGGTGGCCGATGACATCGACCGCGCGCTGCGGTTCATGGCGGCGTGCGGCATCGACACGGCGAGCCAGCCGAGCCTGCACGAGGTCGACTTCTTCACCAGCCACGAGGCGCTCATCCTCGGCTACGAGGAGGCGCTGACCCGGCGGGACTCGCTCACCGGCGACTGGTACGACTGCTCGGCGCACATGCTGTGGATCGGCGAGCGCACCCGGCAGCCCGACGGTGCCCATGTGGAGTTCCTGCGGGGCGTGGGCAACCCCGTCGGGTGCAAGCTCGGCCCGACCGCGACCGCCGACGAGGTGCTGGCGCTGTGCGAGGCGCTGAACCCCGAGCGCATCCCCGGTCGCATGAGCCTGATCGCCAGGATGGGAGCGGGAGCGGTGGGCCACCGGCTGCCGCCGCTGCTGGCCGCGGTGCGCGACGCCGGGCACCCGGTGGTGTGGGCCTGTGACCCCATGCACGGCAACACGTTCACGTCCGACACCGGCCGCAAGACCCGCGACTTCGACGCCGTCCTCGCCGAGATCGCGGGCTTCTTCGCCGCCCACTGGGCCGAGGGCACCTGGCCCGGCGGGGTGCACATCGAGCTGACCGGCGAGGACGTGACCGAATGCCTGGGGGGCGGCGACGCGCTGGGGCACGCCGACCTGGACGACCGCTACGAGACCATGTGCGATCCCCGGCTCAACGGGCGCCAGTCGATCGACCTGGCCTTCCGGGTGGCCGAGCTGCTCGACCGCCGCTAGCCGGCCCAGCAGGCACTTGCAGCGGCACGTTTCGAGACTCGCTCCGAGTAAATGTTGACAGAAGCACTCGGGTTTCGATTGACTGGGTCACCGGTACCTGACCGAACTACTCATATTCCTCAGGAATTGAGCAGGAGGCCGGACGCCGCCACCAGCCGAGATCGGAGCCCCCATGGGCCAGCGAGAGATCGATCCAGCCCAGCTCGCCGACGCCGACAAGTTCGAGGCCCTCCTCGGCCAGTACCTCGCCGGTGACATCGAGGAGGACGCCTTCCGCATCTTCCGCCTCAACAACGGCATCTACGGTCAACGCCAGGGTGGGCACCACCAGATGGTGCGGGTGAAGGTCCCGTGGGGTGGGCTGCTGCCCGACCAGCTCGACCTCATGGCCAACGTCGCGGACCAGTACTCCCGCGGCTGGGGCCACATCACCACCCGCCAGAACGTGCAGTTCCACTTCGTCCAGCTCGAGCGCGTGCCCGAGCTGATGCGGCTGCTCGGCAGCGTGGGCCTCACCACGCGGGAGGCGTGCGGCGACACCGTCCGCAACGTCCAGGGCTGCCACCTGGCGGGCGCTTGCCCCTACGAGGTGCTCGACATCACGCCGTGGGCCGAGGCCACGTACCGGCACTTCGTGCGCAATCCCCTCTCGCAGCGCCTGCCCCGCAAGTTCAAGATCAACTTCTCGGGGTGCGCCACCGACTGCGGCCAGGCCATGTTCAACGACATCGGCGTGATCGGCACAACCCGCACCCTCGAGGACGGCAGCGTCGAGCGCGGTTTCCGGGTGTTCGTCGCCGGCGGCTTGGGCGCCAACCCCCACCCGGCGCTCGCCCTCGAGGACTTCACGCCCCGCGACGAGCTGATGCCCACGCTCGAGGCGATCCTGCGGGTGTTCAACAACCATGGCAATCGCGACAACAAGCTCCGCGCCCGGATGAAGTGGCTGGTCGACACCATGGGCTGGGAGGAGCTCCAGGCGCGCGTCGTCAAGGAGCGGCGACTGCTGCTCGGCTCGTCGTCGTGGCCGGGTGGCCTCCCCGACGAGGTCGAGAAGGCCGGGGACGCCGCCGCCGGCGTGGCCGCCGGCGTGGTGCCCACGCCCATGGGCCATGGCACTCCCGTGCAGATCACCCGCCGCTCCAGCGGGTTCGAGAGCTGGGACGACAGCAACGTGGTCCGCGGGGCGGCCAAGGGAACCGTGTCCGCCATCGCCTACGCGCGACTCGGCGACGTGACCAGCGAGCAGTTCCGGGCTCTGGCCGCGATCCAGCGGGAGCTCGGGCTCGAGGTGCGGCTCACCAACCGCCAGAACGTCGCCCTCCGGGGACTCACCGAGGAGCAGCTCCCCGCCCTGTACGCGCGGCTCGAGGCCATCGGCATGGCCCAGCCGGGTGCCGAGCTGGCGCGCGACGTCGTCGCCTGCCCGGGCGCCGATACGTGCAACCTGGCCGTGACCCAGAGCCGAGGCCTGGGCGCGGCCATCGGTGCGCGGCTCGAGGAGGAGGGCCTCGCCGAGGTGGGCGGCCTGCGCGTCAACATCTCCGGCTGCACCAACAGCTGCGGCCAGCACCACACCGCGGACATCGGCTTCTTCGGCGCCGAGAGGCGGGCCCACGGCCGGTCCGCCCCCGGCTACCAGATGCTGCTGGGCGGCTATGTGGGCCAGGAGAAGATCCACTTCGGCGACAAGGCCCTACGCCTGCCGGCCAAGGAGGCCCCCGAGGCCACGCTGCGGGTCGTGCGGCGATTCGCCGCCGAGCGCCGGGCCGGCGAGTCCTTCCGGGACTGGATGGACCGGGTGGGTGGCGCCAAGGCCATCGCCGCCGAGCTCAAGGAGCTGGACGAGTTCCCCGCGCCCGACGACGGGCCCGAGTTCTACGTCGACTACGACGAGACGGGGCCCTACGAGGCCGAGGTCGGAGTCGGCGAATGCGCCGGGGTGTGACCGGGCCGGGCGGACCGAGCATGCCGGACGCGCTGGGGGTGTGCAGATGAGCTTCCTCGTCGAACCGCCGGCACTGCCGGTCCCCCAGATCCACGACGAGGAGCTGGCCGAGCTCAACGCAGAGTTCGAGCGGCTGCCGGCACAGAAGGTCATCCAGTGGGCCGTCGACAACTACTCGCCCCACCTCTGCCTGGCGGCGTCGATGCAGGACGCCGTGCTCATCGACCTCGCCACCCGGGTCGATCCCGGCATCGAGGTGGTGTTCATCGACACCGGCTACCACTTCCCCGAGACGCTGGAGACGGTGGAGGTGGTGCGCCGGCGCTATGGCCTCAACCTCCGGATGATGACGGTGACGCCCCACGCCGAGGAGCTGTGGAAGGTCGACCCCGAGAGCTGCTGCTCGGCCGTCAAGGTCGGCCAGCTCGACCGGGCCCTGGCCGGCAAGGCGGCGTGGATGAGCGGGCTGCGCCGCGACGAGGCCGCCAGCCGGGCGGGAACCCCGATCGTGGCCCGCGACCTGCGGGGCCTCGTGAAGATCAATCCGCTGGCCAGCTGGTCGGACCTCGACGTGCAGGGCTACATCGCCGACCATGACGTGCCGGTCAACCCGTTGCTGCACCGGGGCTACACGTCGATCGGCTGCCAGCCGTGCACCCTGCCGCCGACGGACCCGGGCGACCCGCGCTCGGGCCGCTGGGCGGGCAACGGTAGGACCGAGTGCGGCATCCACATGTAGTGCGTGGATCCCGCTGACGGCGTCGGGATCACTCCTAGTCGGGTGCGGCGTCTGTGACCGCGCCGCCCGGGCGGCCGGCGATGACGGCCACGGCCACGACCAGCACGCCGCTCGACAGCAACACGACCTGCGACGAGTCGAGTCGGCCCAGCAGCGGCCACGACACCCGGTCGAGCAGGTCGCTGGCGATGCCGGCGCCCATGGCGGCCAGCGCCAACCCACCCCGGATGACCACGTGGAACACCGCGAACCCCAACAGCCGATCGCGGTCGCCCAGGTGCTGCTGGAGCAGTTCCATCGACGTCGCCAGCACCATGGCGCACAGCCCGCCGAACCCGAGCGCGCCCAACAGCGCGAGGCCGATGGCGGGCGCCTGGCTCATGGTCGCCACCACTGCGCCCAGGAGGACCAGCAGCGTGCGGATCAGCGCCAGATCGCGGCGCTCGAGCGTACGCAGGATCAAGAGCCCACCGGCGGCCCCGACGCCGAAGCAGGCGACGAGCAGTCCGAACTCGGTGTCGCTGGCGTCGAGCACATCGTTCACCCACACGATGCCGATGGAGAACAGCGCGCCCAGGCCGAAGGCGACCACCGCCGCCACCGGCGCCAACCGGCGCACGATCGGCAGGCGCAGGGCATCGCGGAACCGGCCGCCGGTGGCGTCAGTCGCGCCGGCGGCCATGCCCAGCTCGGGTAGGCGGGCGATGGCCAGGTACGACACCGCGAAGGTCAGCGCGTCGACCAGGAAGATGATCCGCGCCGCTTCCACCGTCGACGCCTCTCCGGTCACCGCCGATACCAACGCGAACAGGCCGGCGCCGAAGGGGATCATGCCGTACGAGGTCCCGAGCACCAGGCCATTGGCCACCGCCAGGTCGTCCTCGTCCTCGACCAGGTCGGGGATCGAGGCGTCGCGGGCGGGAAGGAACACCATGCCGGCCAGCTCGACGACGAACGCCCAGATGTAGATCCACCACAGCTGCGTGACCCAGGGCAGGATCGCCACCGCGGGCACACGCACGGCGTCCATGGCCAGCATCGTCCGCCGCCGGCTCCACCGCCGCGTCAGGCGGGCGGCGAGCGGGCCGGCCAGGACGGTGGGCGCCAACCGCAACACCAGCACGCCGCCGACCGCCGTGGCGGAGTCGGTGAGCTCGAGGACGAGGGCCATCAGCGCCACCGTCCCCATCCAGTCGCCGAGCGACGAGACGGCCTGGCCGACCAGCAGGTCGCGCAGGGGCCGACGAGATTCGGTCCGCTCGGTGGGGGCGGCCGCTATG